>NZ_VDFY01000093.1 GCF_006228125.1 Micromonospora orduensis
CCCCTGCTCAGCCCCGGCTACAAGTCGACAGTGGCGCGGGCGCCGAGACACCCACTGGTCTACCTGCCGCAGCGGCTGACCGAGATCACCGGGCCGTTGCTGGGGGAGGGGCGGCTCGGTGCGCTCGACCACGACCTGACCCGCCAGCACGACGGCGAGCCGCAGGGACAGCGGATCATCGTGCACGGGCGGGTCCGCGACGGTGACGGCCGACCGGTACCCCACACGCTTGTCGAGATCTGGCAGGCCAACGCCGCAGGTCGGTACCGCGACGCACGGGACACCTGGCCGGCGCCGCTCGACCCCCACTTCGAGGGGGTGGGCCGGGCGCTCACCGACGACCAGGGGCGCTACCGGTTCATCACCGTGCAGCCCGGCGCCTACCCCTGGCGTAACCACGACAACGCCTGGCGGCCGGCGCACATCCACTTCTCCCTCTTCGGCCGCGCGTTCACCCAGCGGCTGGTGACGCAGATGTACTTCCCGGGCGACCCGCTCTTCTTCCAGGACCCGATCTTCAACTCGGTCCGCGACCCGAAGGCCCGGGAACGGATGATCGCCCGGTACGACCACGCCAGCACCGCACCGGAGTGGGCGCTGGCGTACGAATTCGACATCGTGTTGCGCGGCCGGGAGAGCACTCCTTTCGAGGACGAGGACGACGATGAGTGAGCAGTTGGGCGTCATGCCCGCGCAGACCGTCGGGCCGTACCTGCACATCGGTCTGCGCTGGCCCGACGGCCCGTACGTGGTGCCCGAGGGCACGCCGGGCGCGTTCTGGATCAGCGGTCGGATTGTCGACGGCACCGGGACCCCTGTGGTCGACGCGATGGTGGAGAGCTGGCAGGCCGACCCGGAGGGCCGGTTCGACCATCCGGACGACCCTCGGGGTGCCCGGCCGCCCGCGCTCGCGGGTTTTCGCGGATTCGGGCGGAGCGAGACCGACGGGCAGGGGTGGTACCGGCTGCTGACCGTCAAGCCGGGTGCGCTGCCCGAGCCGGACGGCGGCACCGAAGCCCCCCACCTGACCCTGTCGGTCTTCGGGCGTGGGCTGCTGCACCGCCTCGTCACCCGGCTCTACTTCCCCGACGAGTCGACGGCGAACGCCGCCGACCCCGTGCTGCGCAGCGTCGACGCCGACCGCCGTGGCACCCTGCTGGCCAGTCCCGCCCCGGACGGGTTCCGGTTCGACATCCACCTTCAGGGCGACCATGAGACCGTCTTCTTCGCCCTCTGACGGCCTGCTCGGCGGCCTCTCCGGCGCCCCGGACGTCGACGCGCAACTCAGCGACCCGGCAGTGCTCCAGGCGATGCTCGACGTGGAGGCCGCGCTCGCCCGGGCCACGGCGGACGCCGGCATCGTGCCCGTACCGGCGGCCGAGGCGATCGCCGAGCAGTGCCGCGCCGAGCGGTACGACCCGGCGGCGCTCGGCCGGGCCGCCGACGCCACCGGCAACCCGGTCGTCCCGCTCGTGGGCGAGCTGACCGCGGCCGTGCCGGAGCATGCCCGAGCCTGGGTGCATTCCGGAGCGACCAGCCAGGATGTGCTGGACACCGCGCTGGTCCTGGTGGCGGTGCGGGCGCTCGGGCCGCTGCTGGCTCACCTCGATGTCGCCGTGGAGGCCGCCGCCCGGCTGGCCGACGCCAACCGGGACACCGTGATGGTCGCCCGGACACTCGGGCAGCAGGCGGCACCCAGCACGTTCGGGCTCAAGGCCGCGGGCTGGTTGACCGGTCTGGTCCAGGCCCGGGACCGACTGCGTCAGGCCCGCGCCGCACAGCCCGCGCAACTCGGTGGCGCGGTCGGCACCCTGGCCGCGTTCGGCCCGGCCGGTGCTGAGGTCACCGAGCGGTTCGCGGCGCACCTGGGCCTCCCGCCCAGCTCGCTGCCCTGGCACACCCGCCGTCAACCCTGGCTCGATCTGGCCGCCGCCCTCGGTGGGCTCCTGGTGGCCGCCGGCAAGATCGCGCTCGACGTCGGGCTGCTCGCCCAGAACGAGGTGGGTGAGGTCGCCGAGGGCGGCACCGGACGAGGTGGCTCCTCGGCCATGCCGCACAAGCGCAACCCGGTGGACTCGATCCTCGTCACCGCCGCGGCACGACGCGGTCCGGGTCTCGTCGCCACCCTGTTCGCCACGGCGGTGCAGGAGCACGAGCGGGCCGCGGGCGGCTGGCACGCCGAGTGGGAGCCGCTGCTCGATCTGCTGCACGTGACCGGTGGCGCCACCGCCCGGTGCGCCCGGATGCTGACCGGGCTCCAGGTTCGCCCGGAGCGGATGCGGGAGAACCTCGACGCGACCGACGGCCTCCTGCTCGCCGAGGCGGTCGCCGCGCGCCTGGCGCCCGCCGTCGGCCGTCGCGTCGCCCACGATCTGGTGACCCGCGCCGCCGCCGAACCCTCGTTCCGCGCCGCGCTGCTCGCCGACCCCGAGGTCCGCGCCCACCTGTCCGACACGGAGCTGGCCGAGGCGCTCGAGCCGTACCGCTGGCTCGGCTCGGCCGGCCGGTTCGTCGACCGCGCCCTGGCCACCGTCCGGGAAGCGGGCGGATGACAACCCGGTTGCACCTCACCGTCGACGGCCCGGCCGCCGCGCCGGTGCTGCTGCTCGGCAGCTCCCTCGGCACCGCCGCCGCGATGTGGGAACCCCAGGTGTCGGCGCTCGCCCAACGGTTCCGGGTCATCCGGTACGACCACCTGGGCCACGGCCGCTCGGCGGTGCCGCCCGGGCCGTACACGCTGGAACTGCTGGGCCGGGAGTTGCTGCGGACGCTGGACGACCTCGACGCGCCGTGGGTCCACTACGCGGGGCTGTCCCTCGGGGGCATGGTGGGCATGTGGCTCGCCACCTACGCGCCCGACCGGGTGCGGCGGCTGGCGCTGCTCTGCACGTCGGCGTCGCTCGGCCCACCCGAGCAGTGGCGGGCACGAGCTGCGACGGTCCGGGCGGATGGTCTGCCGGCGATCGCCGACGCGGTGGTGGCCCGCTGGTTCACCCCGACCTTCGCCGCCGCCCGGCCGGAGGTGGTCGCCACCCACCGCGCCATGCTGACCGCGACCTCGCCGGAGGGATACGCCGCCTGCTGCGAGGCGATAGCCACGATGGACCTCCGACCCGACATCGGCCGGGTCGCCGCGCCGACGCTTGTCATCGCGGGAGCGGACGACCCGGCCACCCCGGTGGAGCACGCCCGCGAGATCGTCGGACACATCCCACGGGCCCGGCTGGCGGTGGTCGACGCGGCGGCGCACCTGGCCAACGTCGAGCGACCCGAGCAGGTGTGCCGACTCCTGTTGGAACACTTCCACGAGGGACGTGGTGACGGATGAACGACCGCGAGCGGCACGAGGCGGGCATGACGGTACGTCGACAGGTGCTGGGTGACGCGCACGTGGACCGGGCGATCGCCGGCACGGACCAGTTCACCGCCGACTTCCAGGACTTCATCACCCGCTACGCCTGGGGGGAGGTGTGGAGCCGGCCGGGCCTCGACCGGCGGACCCGTAGTTGCGTCACCCTCGCCGTACTCGCCACCCTGCACCACGACGAGGAGTTGGCGATGCATGTCCGGGCCGCGCTGCGCAACGGGCTCAGCCCCGAGGAGGTGGCGGAGGTCCTGCTCCAGGTCGGCGTCTACGCTGGCGTACCGGCGGCGAACCGGGCGTTCAAGGTGGCCCGGGAGACCCTGCGGCAGGAGGCCGGGTGAGCGTGAGCGAGGAGGCGACGAGGTCGCCGGAGTTCGTTCAGTCGCTGGAGCGCGGCCTCGCGGTGATCCGGGCGTTCGACGGCGAACATCCGCAGCTCACGCTCAGCGAGGTGGCCAGACGGACCGGGCTGACCCGGGCCGCGGCGCGCCGGTTCCTGCTCACCCTGGTCGAGCTGGGCTACGTGCACACCGACGGCCGGCTCTTCTCGCTGCGGGCCCGGATCCTCGAACTCGGCTACGCGTACCTGTCCAGCCTGAGCCTGCCCGAGGTCGCGCAACGGCACATGGAGGCGCTGGTCGCGCAGGTGCGTGAGTCCTGCTCGGTGTCGGTGCTCGACGGTGACGAGGTGGTCTACGTCGCCCGCGTGCCCACCAAGCGGATCATGACGGTGGGGATCAGCGTCGGCACCCGGTTCCCCGCGTACGCCACCTCCATGGGCCGGGTGCTGCTCGCCGCGCAACCGGTGGAGTGGCTGGACGACTACCTCGCCGCCGCGCAGTTGCGGCCGCTGACCCGGCGCACCGTCACCGACCCGGCCAAGCTGCGCGCCGTCCTGACGAAGATCGCCGCCCAGGGGTACGCCATCGTGGACCAGGAGTTGGAGGAGGGGCTGCGTTCGGTGGCCGCGCCGATCCACGGCGAGAACGGGTCGGTGATCGCCGCGGTGAACGTCTCCGCGCACGCCAGCCGGGGGTCCTTCGAGATGATCCGTCGAGAGCTGCTCCCGCCGCTGCTGGCCGCCGCGAAGCGGATCGAGGAGGACATCCGGGGCGGCCTGAGCCGGTCACCGACGGCCGACGGGCTCAGCTCAGCTTGAGGGCCGGCGCGGTGACGACCCGGGCCGGACGGCGCAGGTACCACTCGGCCACCGCAAGGTTGATCAACCAGCCGGCGACCACCAGCCCGGCCCGGAGGTTCCCGTCGGGCTGCTCGCCGGTCGCGATGAGGTACGGCGCGTGGGTGAACGCCTGGGTGCCGGCGCCGAGGCCGATCGCGTAGCCGCGCACCATCCACCTGCGGTGCCGGGCGATGTCCCGGCGGAGCACGGCGGCGAGACCGACCAGGATCGAGCCGGCCATGGCCGAGCCGAAGACGAGCCGCATACCGGCGAGCACGTCGTTGTCATGGGCCGGCAGGTCGTACGCGACGGCCATCCACAGCCCGGTGAACGCGACCGTCAGCCCACAGGGGACGAGCACCCGGCCGGCCCGCCGGTGCCAGCCGTGCCGGCGCAGACGGGGTACGAACTGGAACGCGCCGAGGATCGTGTACACCACCGCGCCGACGATGTGCAGCACCACCGGCAGCGGATCGGCGACGAAGCGCGCGTTCGCCGCGGTGACCTCCGGTCCGCTGCCCAGCTCGGTGAGCCGCCCCGCGCCGGCGAGCATCGGTATCAGGCCCAGCAGGATCAACGCGGCCGGTAGCCGCCACTCGCGCATCGTCATGCCACCGATGGTGGACGCCGCACCCGCCCCCGCTCATCGGCAGATGGGCCGCGACCGGGTCGGCCCATGGTCGGACGCCGTCGTCGTACTTCCGCCGGTCACCAGTGCCTCCGACCGCGGTTGGTCTCGTACGCCCACATCGCCACCTCGACCCGGTTACGCACCCCCAGCTTGGTCATCAGGCTGGTGACGTGAGACTTGACAGTGCTCAGCGTGATGTACAGCTCGTCGGCGATCTCCTGGTTGGTGCGTCCCCGCGCGACGGCGACCAGGACCTGTTCCTCCCGGTCGGTGAGCGCCTCGATGGGCTGCTGGCGCGGCGTGGCCGGATCCGCGTCGGCGAACGCCTTCAGCAGCCGCGTGGTGACGCTCGGCGCGATCAGCGCGTCCCCGTTGGCGGCGGCGTGCACGGCCTGGCTGAGCAGGTCGGGACCGGCCTCCTTGAGCAGGAAGCCGCGGGCGCCGGCCCGCAGCGCCGCGTACACGTACTCGTCGAGGTCGAAGGTCGTGATGACGACCACCGCGAGCGGCTCCGGGACCGTCGGCCCGGCGAGCGCCCGGGTCGCCTCGATGCCGTCCATGCCCGGCATCCGGATGTCGAACAGACACACGTCGGGGCGGAGCCGACGGGCGAGCTCGACGGCCTGCCGGCCGTCGCCGGCCCCACCGACGACCTCGATGCCGGGCTGGGTGTTCAGGATGATGGTGAGGCCGGTGCGGACGATCTCCTGGTCGTCCGCCAGCAGCACGCGAACCGTCACGCGCCGACCCCCTCGCGCGGAAGCACGGCCGTGACGGTCCACCCACGGTCGGGGTTGGGGCCGGCCTCGCAGGTGCCGCCGAGCAGGTCGGCGCGCTCCATCATGCCCACCAGGCCGAAACCGGGCGAGCCGGTCGGGCGGGCGGCACCGGCCTCGCCGTCGTCGCTGACCCGCAGCCGCACCGACGTGTCGTCGGCCGCGACGCTGACCTCGATGCGGGTGGCGTGGCGCGCGTGGCGACGGGCGTTGGTGACCGACTCCTGGGCCAGCCGGTAGAGCGCGGAGCCGACCGTGGGCGGCAGGTCGCCGAGGTCGCCGCGCAGATCCACGTCGATCCTCGGCCCGGTGCGGAACTGGCCGGCGAGCCGTTCGATGTCGGCGACCTGCGGGTTGGGCCCCAGGTCGGCGGGCTGATCGCGGCGCAGGACGCGGACCATGGCGCGCATCTCGGCAAGCGCCCGGGACGCCTCGGCCTCGATGGTGTGCAGCGCCTCGACTGCGGCACCCGGCTGGCTCGCCGACGCGGCGATGCCGGCCTGGGCGCGGATCGCCATCGCCGACACGTGGTGGGCCACCGTGTCGTGCAGGTCCCGGGCGAGTCGTTCCCGCTCCAACAGCTTCACCTGATCGAGCTCGCGCAGTCGGGCGGCGGCGCGGAAGCGGATCGCGGCACCCAGCGTGGCGGCGGCGAACATCACCGCGAAGCCGGCGACCAGTTCGCCGCCGTCGATCGAGCCGACCAGGCCGGCGGCGATCACCTTGGCCACCACGAAGAACGAACCGAGCACGGCGTCCCGGCCGGAGCCCCAGCGGAACAGCGCGTAGGTCAGCAGGACCAGGAAGCTCGCCGTGAACAGCTGGCAGGGATCACCGGGCAGCACGTACGGGGCGACCGTCGTGCAGCCGAACGCGATCACCACCATCGGCAGCGGCCGGGTCCGCCGCCACAGGATCGTGGGCAGCAGCGCGAGCGCGACGACGACGCAGCCCACCCGCCACGGCAGATCGGGCCGGAAGATTCCTTCCACCACGATCGCCGGAGCGAGGACCACGATCAACGCCCAGTCGCGCCAGACCCGGGCCGGGGTGGGGGAGACCCGCGGCTCGGCCAACACCGCGTGCAGGCGAGAGTGCATGGGTTTCATCGTACGAACGGTGGTGCGACTCCAGATCGTCCCAAAGTACGACCGGGTGGGCGCGGTTGTTGGTCGACGGTTCGATTACGGGAGCTGGAGTTTGGCGCGGACGGCCGCGGCGTCCGGGTGGTCGAGGGCCGTGAGGATGTCCAGTGCCCGCTGCCAGTCGGCCCGGCCGGAGGTGGGGTCGCCGAGCGCGTGCCGGGTGTCGCCGAGCCGGCTGAGGGTGTCCGCCTCACCCCAGCGGTCGCCGAGATCGCGGGTCAGCTCAAGCGTGCGCTGGTAGCACTCCACGGCCCGGCCGTACTGGCCGAGGTGGTGGTGCGCGAAGCCGAGGCTGTCCCAGGTGGCGGCCCCGCCGGCGCGGTCGTCGAGTTGCTGGAGGAGTGCGAGCGCCTGCTCGCAGTACGCCAACGCCGCGAGGTGCTCGCCGAGCTGGGCATGGCACCGGCCGACCGCGTTGAGTGCGTCGGCCTGGGCCCTGCGGTGGCCGGCGGCCCGGGCCAGGACGAGGGTCCGCTTCGAGTGCTCAAGGGCCTTTCGCGGCTCACCCTGCCGGTCCCACAGCGAGGCGAGGTTCTGGTGCGTACGCGCCTCGCCCTCGGTGTCCCCAGCGCGGACGTACAGGTCGAGGGCCCTCTCGGGGTGGCCCAGCGCGTCGGTGTACTGGTTGACCACGGTGTGGGCGCCGGCGAGGAAGCGGTGCGCGACTGCCCGCGCGACCGGGTCGCCGAGACGCTCGGCGGCGCGCAGGGCCGCCCGGCAGGTCTCGACCAGGTCCTGCCAGTGCCCCTGGCGGTCCAGGAACGTGTCGAGGGCCCGCCCAGCCGCCAGGTGTGCGCGTCGAATCCGGCACCGGCGGCTTGGCGGAGTGCGGCGACGGTCAGCGGGCAGCTCGGCTCGATGATCTCCCACTCGGCGTCGGTGAGGTCAGACGGATAGCGCCGCACTCGATCCATGCTCGCCCATCGATCGAGCCGCCTTTATCGATCGGACCCCCTGTGCGACACGCCCGACCAAACCTGATCCCAAACGCGCACCAAGTGTCAGCGATTACAACGCCTTGTAGTTGGCCTTCTACCTCTTGCCGTGTCTTGTAGCAGCAGCTTCCTGGCGCCAGGCGGGGGAGCGAAGCAGAAGGGCGGCCGCGTTGATCTTGCGGCGTTCAACTTCGCACGAGTTTCGCGGAAGCCGGGCAACTAGAGCTCGCGCCTCGCGCAACAGCTCCCACGCGGCTGACTCTCGCCCGGCGCGCATCGCAGCGACGAGATTCGTCAGGTCAACGTTCAAGCGGTTCCGAACGGCGTTCTCTCTGTTTGGCAGCGGCCTGCGAGAGGACGGATCGCCAAGAGGATCGCGGGGAGGGCGCAGGTCCGACGTCAGCCCGCCGGAGGTGAGGTTTACGCGTCGCGATTTCATGCCACCTGCCTTGTTGAACAGACAGTTCCACTCCGCCTGCCGGTGCCAGGCAGGGCCAGGCCAGCGTACTGTCGCGCACGCGGGACCCTGCCGCGCGGTGCGTGAACCCGGGTTGGAGACGAGGACAACGACCCCAACGACCTGCTCGGCCGCCCGAACGGCTACACGTCCCGTGCCTCCGCCGACCTCCCCGGGGGTGACACCGAAGCCGACAAGTACGACATCGACCGCGGGCTTGTGATCGAGGCCTGGCCGACCGCCGAGGATGCGGACCGGCGGTCCAAGTTCATTCAGGACACGCTCAAGAGCATGCAGATTTTGGGCACCGAGTACCACTACCGGGCGGACCAGGGGCGGGTGCTGGTACGGGTGTCGGGCAAGGTGAAGCCGTCGCTGGCAAAGAAGGTCGAGACGGCGATGGCCGGGCTGTGACCCGATGGCCTGCGTACGGGAACGGGTGTAGCGTCGCGCCGTGCAAGCAGCTGCCAACCCTGATCTTCACGAGATGAGCATTCGGCAACTGCTCACGCTCTACTCCCGGATTCTCACCGAGCTGATCCGGCGCGGCGTTGTCAGGTCGCGCAACGCCCCTGCCGGCGATCTGGCTGAGTCCGTCGTTGCCAACGCCTACCGAGGTCATCTCGCGCCGCAGTCTGAGAAGAGCTGGGACGTGCGTGCAGCAGACGGCACCTTGCTGCAGGTGAAATGTCGAGTGATCGAGCCAGGCAGCCGGCGTACTGCCGTCTATTCGCCGATTCGCAGCTGGAACTTTGATGCCTGCGTCTTCGTCATCCTGGACAGCGTCACCTATGAGGTCCAACAGGCTGTCGAGGTTCCCGTCGACCAGGTCAAGGCTGCTGCCCGGGAGAGCTCGTGGGTCGCCGGGCACAGGGTTACCGTAGGCCAGGTCCGTGCGGGCTTTGATGGTGCAGTCGACGTGACTGACCGGCTTCGAGAAGCCTACGGGGCGATGGACTGAGCCTTTTCCAACCTGATCTTGCAGGTCGTAGCGGGTGTGTCTGCCTGATGGGCGATGGATACGATGCTTTAGGTAGGACAGTGGTCAACAAGACCCGAAGCCCCGGCCGGGAGCCTCGCCATGCTGTCCTACCCCGCCACGATCCCGTTGTTCAGCCGGGCCCTGAACCACTGGCCGAGCGCACTCGCAGCCACCGCAAGCAGCGCCGCCCTGGCTGATCTCGCAGCGGCGACACCTACGCCCGCGATTGCGGATGCCGGCGATGATCCTGGAGATGCCGGTGCACACGCAGCTGGCTACCTGCGTGCGTGGCCGCGCCCTAGGCATAATGGCGATCATGGAAAATGATCTATTGCTTGCTCGCCGTGCTGCTCTGACCGGCGCCGCAGTGGGTCTGCGGTACTTTGCAACCCTCGCTCAGCTTCCTCGGGAGCTCAAGTCGGACGGCAGCGTGGTGACGGAAGCTGATCGCGCTGTCGAAGCGGCTATCCGAGAGGTGTTAGCCGACGCGCGGCCCGACGATGCCGTCCTCGGCGAGGAGGGAGGGCAAAGCGGTCGGGGCGGGCGCCGTTGGATCGTTGACCCGATCGACGGGACCGCTCTGTTCATCGCTGGTGACGACCGGTGGCTGGTGCTCGTCGCGTTAGAAGAGGCTGGCGAGATCGTCGTCGGAGTGGCAGTGGTACCCGCTCAAGGGAGCATCTGGTGGGCGCAGCGGGGCGGCGGAGCATTCCGAGCGGACTTCTCCGGACCGACGGCGACCGACGAGCGACGGATCACCGTCGACGTTGATAGGCGGGAGGCCCTGCGCGGAAGTCGACTCGGCGTGATCCCCACCGACGACGAGCTCCTCCCGGCTGAACGCGAGATGATAGCGCCGCTGAGCGTCATGACATCGACCGTGCCGTGGAGCACCCACGCCGCGCTGCTAGTGGCGAGCGGGAAGTTGGACCTTGCCATCCAGGCTCGGGGACAGGTGTGGGACTACGCAGCCACCTCGCTCATCGTTGAAGAGGCGGGCGGGCGCTACAGCGGGCTCGACGGGCAGGCACAGCCCACCCCCGGGCCAGCTCTATTCGCGCGCAGCGGCCCCATGCATGCCGCAGCACTCGAAGTCCTCAGGGTCGGCGCTCATCCATCGACCGAAGGCCGTTGACCAACTTGTTCGATCTTCTGTCAGGTCGACGGGTCCGGCCAACCTGCCCGATGGGCGATGGATGCGACGCTCCAGGTAGGACAAGTATCGACCAAGACCCGAAGCTCCGGCCGGGAGCCTCACCATGCTCTCCTACCCCGCCACGATCCCATTGTCTAGCCGGACCTGAACCACCTCGCCGACCGCATCCGCAGCCACCGCAAGCAGCGCCGCTCGCGGTGGCGGCGTCTGGAGCCCGGCCGGCAGGCCCTGCTCGCCCTGGCCCATCTCCGCAACGGCGACACCCACGTTCGCCTCTCTGCCGGCTTCAAGGGTCGCCACCGCCTGGCGCTACGTCCAAGGAGCGATCACCCTGCTCAGCACATCCGCCGACGACCTGGACACCGCGATGCGGCGCATCCGCACCCTCGCCTATGCGATCCTGGACGGCACGCTGATTCCGATCGACCGCGTCGCCGACCAGAACGGACCGGGCCTCACTACGCTCCATCGGCCTGGCAAGCGATCGGCTCCTGCTGTGGGGAATCGCTTTCGAACTCGCGTTCGCCGCCGCCATCGTCACTGTGCCCCCGCTACAGGCGATCTTCGGCACCGCCCTGCCCGACCCCGCCATGCTCGCCATCCTGATCGCCTTCCCGCTGCTCGTCTGGGCACCGGACGAGCTACGTCGAGCAGTACTACGCCGGACCGGAAGGCATTGAGACTCCGCTAGCGGTGATCGACGTAGGGCGAACGAGCAGCCGTGAAGGATCAGATATCGGTCGCCTGGACGCCTCATCCTCCTGGGCGCAGCGTCCGATCTTGTGCGTACTACGGACGCCGTTTCAGTTCCCTGAGCGGGCGTCTCATCAGTCCGGCGGGTCGCTCGATGACCGGTTCCCCATCGCTGAACCCGACAGGTTTCCTATTCGACCGCGAGCAACCTCGAAGCGGACGTACGTTTGCGGAAGGGGCAGCGGTGCGCGGGGGATGGTGCGATGGGTGAGCCGCGGGAGGCGTTCGTCGAGTTGCAGGAGCGCCTGGGCCGGCCGGGCACGCGGATGCTGGATCGGCTTCGGCAGGCGCAGGACGAGGACGGGCGGGTCGACGCCGAGGATCTGGCGCGGGCCGCTGGCGAGTTCGGCTGGCCAGTGGCGGCCGTGACCGGCTCGGCGACCTACTACGCAGACTTCGCCGAGGGCCGGCGGGGCCGACGCCACGTCCGGGTGTGCGAGGGCACCTCGTGCTTTGTGGGCAGCCAAGGCCAGCACATCGCACTCCTGGAGCGGGCACTGGGCGTACGCCTGGGCGAGTGCGCCGCGGACGGGTCGGCGTCCCTGCAGGGCGTTCGGTGCCTGGGCTACTGCTACGACTCACCCGCCCTCCTCGATGGGGAGCTACCAGCCACGGGGGATGTTCTGGGCGGACTGTTCGGTGACCCGCTCGCCGCGCAGCGACGAACGAGGCCCGGCTGTGCGGAACCGCTGAAGATGCAGGCGGCGCAGATACCGTACGCGAGCATGGTCGAGCGGCCGGTGGTGCTGGCCGGGCTGGTCGGTGGCGAGGAATCGTGGGCGGTGTGGCCCGGCGTGGTGACGGCCGGTTCCCGCGAGAAGATCATGAACGAGATTGCCAGGTCGGGCTTACGTGGGCGGGGCGGAGCCGATTTCCCGGTGGCGGAGAAGTGGTCGATGACCGCCGGCGAGCCCGCACCCCGGTACGTGGTGGGCAACGCCGACGAGGGTGATCCCGGTTCGTACGGCGATCGACTGCTGATGGAGCACGACCCGCACCGGATCCTGGAAGGTCTGGCGTTGGCCGGCTTCGCGGTGGGCGCGCGGAACGGGCTGATCCTCGTGCGATCGGAGTATCCGACGGCGGCCGACCGGCTGCGTGTCGCGGTAACGCAGGCGCGGGAGGCCGGTCACCTGGGAAAGGGGGTGCACGGATCGCCGGTCGACTTCGACGTGGAGATCGTGGTGGGCGCCGGCTCGTACGTCGCGGGGGAGGAGACGGCGTTGCTGCACGCCCTGGCCGGCTTGCGGGCGGCGGTGCGGGCGCGTCCTCCGTACCCGACCAGTCACGGCTTCCTCGGTCGACCGACCGCGGTCAACAACGTGGAGACGCTGGCGGCGGTGCCATGGATCGTGCGGCATGGTGGGACGGCCTACGCCCGGCTGGGCCACCCGGACGAAACCGGCACCAAGCTGGTCTGCCTGAGCCAGCGCTTCCGGCGACCGGGCGTGTACGAGGTGGAGTTCGGCGTGCCGCTGCGGCACCTCGTGGAGGATCTCGGCGGCGGGCTGCGGGAGCCGTACCAGTTGCGCGCGGTGCAGGTCGGGGGACCGCTCGGCGGCTTTCTCACCCCGGATCAGCTCGACCTGCCGCTGCTGGCCAAAGCGCTTACGGAGGCCGGGGCCGCGTTGGGACACGCCAGTCTCGTAGCGGTCGACTCGACCGTGCCCGCTACGGCGATCCTGCGGCATGCCTGGGCGTTTGCGGCGGCGGAGAGCTGCGGAGCTTGCACTCCCTGCCGGGTCGGCACCAGGCGGGGTGTCGAACTGGTCGAGCGGCTAGGGGAACCCGGCCACGCGGCAGCGGCGCTCCTCGACCACGAACCTCTGCTCGAGGTCTTGAATGTGGCGAGCCTCTGCGCGTTCGGGCGGGGGGTGGCCGGCGCCGTGCGCAGCCTGCTGCGGGTGTACTTCGACGAGCTGCACCAGCCGGCCGCCACCATTGACGGGGGTGAGTAGATGAGGTTGTCCGTAGACAACATCGGCGTCGAGGTGGCCGCGGGGGTGACCGTGCTGGACGCCGTACGGGCGGCCGGAGCGGTGGTGCCGACCCTGTGCTACGACGAGCGGCTCACCCCGCAGGGATCGTGCAGAGTCTGCCTTGTCGGCGTACGCGGGCAGGTGATGCCCGCGTGCACCACCCCCGCCGCCGAGGGGATGGAGATACACACCGACGACTCGGTCGCCCGCAGATCGGCACGGCTCGCCCTGGAGCTCCTCGTGTCCCAGCTGCCCGAGCGGGCGCTCGACATCCCCGCCGAACGCAGCGAGCTGGTACGCGCCTGCCAGCACGTCGGCCTGACCACCACCCGATTCCACGGGGCGACCCGGAACGCGGGCGTCGACCACTCCCACCCGTACGTGAAACTCGACCGGGACCTGTGCATCGCCTGCAACCGGTGCGTCCGCATGTGCGCGGAGGTGCAGGGCACATTCGCGCTCTCCCTAGCTGGACGCGGGTTCGACACCGTCGTCGTGGCCGGTACGGGCGGGCCGTGGGTGTCGTCCCCATGCGTGGCCTGCGGCGGCTGCGTCGACACCTGTCCGAGCGGGGCGCTGACCGAACCGGGGCTGGCCGACCCGCGCCCGGTCAACCGAACGGCCATCACCACCTGCGGGTACTGCGGCGTCGGCTGCACTCTGCGGGTGCACGCTCGCGACGGGTCCGTCGCCGCAATCACCCCGGTGCACGGGGCACCGGTCAACCGCGGCCACGCCTGCGTCAAAGGCCGCTTCGCGCACGCGTTCAGCCGATCCCGGGACCGGCTGACCACCCCACTGGTCCGCGACGGCGGCCGGGACTCGCCGCTACGGCCGGCGTCCTGGCAGGAGGCCCTCACCGTCGCCGCGACCCGGCTGGCGACCATCCGCGACCGCCACGGGCCCGACGCCATCGGCATGATCTCCTCCGCGCGGGCAACCAATGAGGAGAACTACCTCGCCCAGAAGTTCGCCCGCGCCGTGCTCGGCACAAACAACATCGACAACTGCTCCCGGCTATGCCACGCCCCGTCCGCGGTCGGGCTCACCGCCGCGTTCGGCTACGCCGGCGGCACCAACTCAGTCGACGACCTCGACCACACCGACTGCATTCTGATCGCCGGCGCGAACCCCACGGAAGCCCATCCGGTCATCGGAGCCCGGATCAAACAGCTGGTGCTACGTGGCGCACGGCTCATCGTCATCGACCCCCGCCGCATCGACCTCGCCGAAATGGCCGACGTGCACATCCAGGCCAGGCCAGGATCCAACGTCGCCGTCTTTAACGGCATCGCCCGGGTGCTACTCGACCAGGGATACGCCGACGAAGAGTTCCTCCACACCCGCGCCAGCGGCCTCGACGAACTCACCACGCTGCTGGCCGACTATCCACCCGACCACGCGGCACGGCTCGCCGGCGTCGCACCGGAGACGCTGGTCGCGGCGGCCCGCCTCTACGGGACAGCGCATCGCCCGGCGATCGTCTACGGCCTCGGCATCACTGAGCACGCCCACGGCACCGACGGCGTACGCACCCTGTCCAACCTCGCCATCCTCAAAGGCGCGGTGGGCACTCCCGGCTGCTGCGGTGTGCTGTCCATGCGCGGGCAAAACAACGTACAAGGCGCCTCGGACATGGGGGCTCTGCCGGACATGCTCCCCGGCTACCAGCACGTTAGCGACCCTGACGTCCGCGCGCGGTTCAACCGGGCCTGGCAGGCCGAGGTGCCTGCCAGGCCCGGGCTGCGCATCCTGGACATGTTCGCCTCAGCAATCGCCGGGCGAGTGCGGGCGATGTATGTCATCGGCGAGGACATCGCACAGACCGACCCCGACAGCGGCAACGTGCGCCGGGCACTGGCCGCCTGCGACCTCGTCATTAACCACGACCTGTTCCTCTCCACCACCGCCGAACACGCCGACGTGGTGTTCCCGGCGGTGCCCTTCCTCGAGAAAGACGGCACATTCGTCAACTTCGACCGCCGCATCCAGCGGGTCCGTCCCGCACTGGACCCACCCGGACAGGCCCGCAGCGACTTCGATATCCTGCACCTGCTCGCCCGCGCAATGGGCGCCGAACTCGGCTGCCCTACCCCCGACGGCGCGATGGCCGAATGCGCCGCGCTGACCCCCACCTTCGCCGGCATCTCCCACGCCCGGCTCGACCGCGACGGCCCACTGCACTGGCCCTGCCGCAGCACGAACCAACCCGGCGAGGGACGCCTCTACCTTGACTCGTTCGCCACCCCCGATGGCCGAGCCGCGCTGGCCGCCCGCCCGTACCTGCCGCCCGGAGAGCAACCAGACACCAGCTTCCCGTACGTCCTGATCACGGGACGTCGGCTGGCGCACTACAACAGCGGCTCGATGAGCCGCCGGACCCCCAACCAACAACTCCACCCACACGAGGTCCTCGACCTGCACCCAGACGACGCCGCCCGGCTCGGACTGACCGACGGCGACCTTGTCGAAGTGAGCAGCCGACGGGCAACCGTCACCTTCCCCGTCCACCTGACCGACTCGATCGCACCCGGCGAGATGTTCACCGCCTTCAACTTCCCCGACACCCCCACCAACGCCCTCACCTCCGACGCCACCGACACCGAAACCGGCTGCCCCGAATACAAGATCACCGCGGTGTCCCTGAACCCGGTTCCATAAGCGCGAGGGCAAGACGGCGGGCGAACTCGCGCCACATGAATACAAGCTGCTGGCCGGCGCGGCCTGGCTGCTCAGCGGGCAGCTCATCCGCGCGGTGGCGGTCCTCGTGGTGGCCACCCCCTGTCTGCGGCTGCTGGCCACCCCGATCGCAATCGTCTCCGGGTCGTCCCGGGTGGCCCGCCGCGGCATGCTGGTCCGCGACGGCGGCTCGCTGGAGCTGCTCGGCCGCGCCGTCGACCGGTACGCCCGCCGCATTGCGGGCCGGATCGCCACCGCCGCAATGGGCCTGGCGTCGTCGCGATGATCGTGCCGCCGGTCGGCTGCCCCCGGTCGCCGGGCGGCTCGCCGTTCCCGTGCGCACTCGCCTTCTCCGCGTTACCACATGTTGGCGGGTGGTTGTGGAGCGTCGCCGAGCAGGTCGCGGAGCGCTACAGTCGTGCCCTCGACGACCGCGGCGGGCCGGGTGTGGCTGCGGCTGGCGCACGGCGCCTGCGACAGGGTGGCCTACCGCGCGCTGCGTGACAGCCTGGGTGGGCGATGCCGCACGGTCATCGTCGGCGGCGCGCCGATGGACGAGCGGTTGAGCCACTTCTTCCGTGGTGCCGACGTGCGCGTGCTGGAGGGCTACGGCCTGACCGAGACGTCACCGGCGTTGACCGTCAACCGACCCGACCGGCAGCGTATCGGCACCGTCGGGCCGCCGCTGCCCGACGCGCGGATTCGGGTGGCCGCCGACGGCGAGATCCAGGCTCACGGCCCGATGGTGTTCGGCGGCTACTGGAACAACCCGGACGCCACCCGCAACGCGTTCACCGACGACGGTTGGCTGCGCACCGGAGACCTCGGCCACTCGACACCGACGGGTTCCTGCACGTCAGCGGCCGCAAGAAGGATCTCATCGTGACGGCGGCGGGTAAGCATGTCGCTCCCGCCCCGATCGAGGAGGCCGTCCGCGCCCATCCGCTGGTCAGCCAGTGCGTGCTCGTCGGTGACGGCCGCCCCTACGTGGCCGCGTTGGTGGCCGTCGATTTCACCGCCTGGCAGCGGTGGCGGGGCACGCGAGGGGACCGTGGACGAACCGCGTGATGATCCGCGTCTGCGCGCCGAGGTCCGGCTCGCGGTGGACCGCGTCAACCACGGCCTGTCCCGGGCCGAGCAGGTCAAGACGTTTCGCATCCTGCCCCGTGAGCTCACCGAGGTCGACGGTGAGCTGACCCCGACGCTCAAGGTGATACGCGCCGTGGTGGCCGTGCATTTCGCCGCGGACATCGACGATCTGTACCGGGGGCACGCCGGCGCACGCCCGGCGGACCCCGTCGCGGGACCGGCTGCCACCGCGAACCCGTCCGATGGCCCCCGCCCCGGATCACGAACGCCGCGGTGACCGACACGCGCCGGTGTTCACAGCAGCCGGCGGCGGGTCAGGACCCGGAAGGCCAAATAGTCCGGGGGTACCGCGGTGTCCAGCGGCAGCCCGTAGAGCAGCAGGCCGGAGACGAGTGCGGCTTCGGTGGCACCGAGCCCGCCGGAAGTGGGTGCGGCGGATGCGACACCCTCGCCGACGAGGCAGACCAGGATCACCGGGGGCAGGTGCACCAGCGGGACCGGCCCGGTGGCGAGCAGCCCGAGGTAGAGACAGAGGCCGTAGGTGAGGGTGAGCGCCGTCGACGCGACGACGAGCCACCGCAGCCTGTGCTGGTGGCGCAGTTCGCGCAGTGCGGTCACGACCTGGCTGGCCGCCGCGCGTCCGCGCCGGCGGACCCGGGGTACGGCGAGCACCGCGGCGAGGACGAGCAGCACGGCCAGGACGCCCAGCAGTAGCGGCAACGCCCTGGTCGCATCGTGGGTGAGGATACGGGCCGG
Organism: Micromonospora orduensis; assembly: GCF_006228125.1. Lineage (GTDB taxonomy): Bacteria > Actinomycetota > Actinomycetes > Mycobacteriales > Micromonosporaceae > Micromonospora > Micromonospora orduensis. The sequence goes on from NZ_VDFY01000093.1 coordinate 17,883, forward strand.
CTGTCGGGCGAACGGCAGCAGCACCGGCAGGAGCAGCACCACCGAGAACACGCCGGCGGTGCGGGAGACGGCCACGGCGGTGCCCGCGTCGGCGGCGACGAGTCCCTTCTGATGCAGGTACCGCAGGCTGAGTGCGGCGCCGCCGAGGCTGCCGGGGGCCAGCCGGTTGGCGAACGACGCGGCGACCTGTACCAGGGTGGCCTCGCCCAGCGGGACCCGGTCGGCTGCGGCCAGCCGGAGCACGAGGCCGCTGAGCAGGTAGGTCAGGGCGGAGCCGAGCAGCGTCGCGGTGACCGCGATCGGGTTGGCGAGCATGATCAGGCGCACGGCGGTGCGTATCTCGCCGAGCTGGGGGAGCAGCAGGTGCACGATCAACCCCAGGAACAGCAGTTCCAGGACCGTGCGGCGGCTGATCCGGACCACCTTTGCCGCCGGGCGGTCACGGTCGGGGTTGCGCCGCAGGATCTCCTGGCCGTAGGCAGGTCAGCATGCCGGGATGGCCGCGCAGGGCTGCCCGGCCGGCGCGGGACAGCACCGCAGGTTGCAGGAACGGCAGGCCGTCCGCGACCGCCTCGACGCCCAGGCGGTCGGCCGCGGCGGCGACCACGCTGGCCGGGTCGACCCGGGTGGACAGGGCGACCATCAGCTCGACGACGTCGCGGGCCTGCTGCTCGGCCGAGGCGTCGTCGGCGCCGAAGCCCAGGTCCACCAGGTAGGCGCAGTCGCGGCCGACGAGCACGTTCGCGGCGCGCAGGTCGCGGTGTGCGATGCCCGCCCGGTGCAGGCGCGCCACCTGTTCCCAGGCGTCGCGCACGGCGGCGAGCGGGACCGGCCCGACGACGGCGTGCAGTGGGGCGGCGTCGATGAACTCCTGCACCAGGACGGCGCTCGCCGCCGGGCATGGCGGCGGTCGTGACAACGGCCGGTATCCGGACGCCGGCGCGCTCGGCCAGCAGGGTCAGGCACGTCTCGTGTTCGCTCTGCTGGCGGGCGCTCAGGTAGGGCGGCGCGTCGGCCACGTGCCGGCAGCGCATTCCGCCGGTAGAGCTTGTAGAACCAGTCCGTGTCGCGTTGCTCGCCGCCGGTCACCTTGACGAACAGCCGCCGCCCGTCGGTGATGACCGCCTGCCAGGGCTGCGACCCGCGGGCGTCGCCGTGGATCGGCGCCAACCGTGCCACCTCGAACCCGCGCCGCCGCAGCGCCGCCCGTAGGGCGGGCACCGACCTTTGCGGCCCGACCTCACCGACCAGGAGCCGGGTCAGGCACACCGCGAGCCAGCCGACGAGGAAGCCCCCGACCACGTCGACCGGCAGGTGCGCGCCGACGTGGATCCGTGCGACGGCGACCAGCCCGATCACCGTCCAGGCCGCGCGGCGCCAACGGGGGCCGCCGGCCCGCGCGGCGACGAGCGCCAGGGCGGTGGCGACCGCGACGTGTCCCGACGGGTATCCGTACCGCCCGGTGGATCTTGAAGGTCTTCATGTGGGCCGGGGGTGTTCGACCTGCGCTCAGACATTCGGTCCCGAGTCACCGCTGCACGACGGTCCGGGCGGTGGTCGACGAGCCAGCGGTCGAGGTCGTTCTGCCGCAGCGTGGCGAGGGTCAGCTTCTGCTGCTGGGTCCAGTCGAGGAAGTCGCCGGCGCGGAGGACCTGCTGGCCGAGGTCGTTGCGGGTGGCGCGGCTGACGGGTCCGCGCGCGGGCGGTTTACCACGTGCCCACGTGGGCGGCCTGGTCGATGGTGAAGCGAGGATGCCCGACTCCGCATAGCGCCCGGCTTTCTGACCGCCGACCAACGCCGGTCATGGGACGCCCTCGCGTCTGCTTGCTATCCCGCAACCCTTGGAGTCGATCATCTAGGGGTTGCATCGGCGATAGCCGGTGCGCGATGTCGGCGACAGGCACCAACTCCGATAGTAACTACGATCAGTCGGCGAAGAGCCGGGTGATGGATCGGATGTGGTGGTCCATGGCGGCTCTGGCGACGGTGTCGTTGCGATCCCGGATTGCGGTTCGTATCAAGTCGTGGTCGTGATTTCGGGCATCGACGGCGCCAGCGATGGGTGCGGCGCCGGCGAAGCCGTACATCAGGAAGTCTGACAGTACCCACATGCGCTGGCTGAGGTCGGCTATGAGCGGCGAACGTGCCATCCGGTGGATGACCCGGTGGAAGCCGGCGTTGTACTGGAAGTAGTCGCGACTGCGTTGGGCGACCTCGGGGGTGTGTTCCGCTTGATGTAGCAGCTCGAACGCGTGGTCGAGCTCTACGAGTTCCTCTGGGGTGTGTCGACGGGCCGCTGCTGCTGCGATATCACCCTCGAACGAGCCGAAGACGCCGAAGAAGTCGCGCGCCTCCTGCTGGGTGTACTGCCGGACAACACAGCCGCTCTGGGGCACGATCTCCACGAGTCCCATCGTGGCGAGTCGTCGCAGCGCCTCCATGACGGGTTGTTTGCTGACCCCGAACTCTTCCTTGATTGCATCGATCGGCACGCGGGAGCCGGGTGGGTACGTGCCCTCGACGAGCTGTTCTCGCAGGCGGTCGAAGAGCAGACGTCCCAACGGGACGTCTGTTCTTCCCGATTCGGTGGCTATGCTCATCGCGGTTCCCAATCTCAGGTGCTGGCGCTGGGCACAAGCCAACCATGTCGACGAGTCTCGTCGGTCGTGCTCAGTCGAGGGTCACAGTGGTCAGGCCGAATCCCGCAATCAGCTCACGGATCGGTCGGTAGTAGCTGTACTGAACGCTGTAAGCGCCACAGGATCCTAGTGCGGCATAGGCCGCGATCCAGGACCGCACCTCGTGTGAGGAGTTCCCGGCGATCCTGGCCATCTCCTCTGGCGTCCACGCATCCAGGCTGGTCAGGTCACCCGAGGCGAGGGTGGCCATGAGGGCGCGGTCCCAATCGGGGGCGAGGTCCTGGATATCGGCGGTGCCTGCTGCGAAGGCCCTGGCGGTCTCGACGACGCGCTGCTCTCGTTCCTTCCGCCAGCCCGGAGTCGCGGGCAGATGGTGACCCAGCAGGACCCGGCGCTGCTCAGGCGTGGCAGTTGCCAGTCGAGCGACGGGCGGGTCGTGGGAGAGACCGCCAGAGGCGATGAGCAGGGTCCTCATCTCCAGTTGGGCGACATGGCGGCCGACTGCTTCGCCGAGAAGCCGGACTCGCTGGAGCGGGGTGAAGGGTGGTGCGACTGAGTTGAGGAAGATCGGCACCACGGGGCGGGCGGCGATGTCGCCGAAGAGGATCTCCATAGGCTGGACCGCGCCGTGGTCGAGCTCCATTTGAAGGGAGACCGCGAGGTCGATGCCTGCCGACATGGCGGCCTCGGCGATCCCTCGTGCGATCTCCTCTGGCACGTTGAGGGGGCCCCGTTGGGTGCCGTAGTCGCCGACGCTGCTCGCCGCATAGCCGATGCAGAACGGCGGCATCAGGTTGTAGAAGAAGCCGTTGTAGTGGTCCGGCCCGAAACTGATCACAAGCTCCGGGTCGAAGTCCTCCGCGAAGCGCCGGGCGGTCGTGAACGCCTGATCGAGCTCGGCTGCCACCCCAGCCTCAAGGTCGGCGTGTTCGAGCAGAGGGCTGTGAGAGGTGGCAATCAGTGCAACGGTCATCTCACACTGCTTCGTTTCCGAGCAGGAAGTCCAGGTGCACGCGGTTGAACACCGCGGTCTGCTCGTACTGTGGCCAGTGGCCGGCGTTTTCGATGACCTGCAGGCGGCCGTTGGGGATCAGCTCGGCGATGCGCCGGCCCTCGTCGACCGGGCCCGAGGGGTCCTTGGTCGTCCAGATCACCAGCGCCTCCGCCTTGATCGCACGCAGGTCGTCGTCGCTGAGCATGTTCCTCTTGCGTGTCTCGAGGTCCTGCAGAGCCATGTTCATCCGGCAGGCCCGCGGCCAGTCCGGCTGCTGGAAGATCATCTGCCGGGTCTTGATGAGGTCGGCGGTGACCATGGACGGGTCGGCCATCAGCCACTCCAGGCGCGCCTTGACCCGCTCCCAGGACGGGTCCTCCGCGGCCTGCATGGACAGCGTGTAGAGGCGCTCCATCACCTGCGGGTTGGCCATCGTGCCGCCCATGGTGTTGAGCACGATCCGCTCCACCTTGTCGGGATAAAGCTGGGCGAAACGGGCCGCTACCCATCCGCCCAGCGATTCGCCGCTGAAGTACGCCTTGTCGTAGCCGAGCGTGTCCATGACGTGGTGGACCTGGTCGATGTAGTGGGGGATCTCAAGAGGGTGGTCGGGCTTGGCCGAGTAACCGTGCCCGATGAAGTCGATGGCGTAGACGTTGAAGTGCTCGGCGTGCGCCTTCAGGTTCCGCACGTAGGCCTCGGCGTGACCGGTGACACCGTGCAGCATGAGCAGCAGTGGCTTGTCCTGCGCCCCTGCCTTCAGGTAGCGGGTCCGGTAGGGCCCCGCCTGGATGAAGCCCTGGCTGAACTCCACCTGGGCGAGGTCTGACCACACACTGGTGAACTCACGCTCGGTCATGTCCGTCCTTCCCCTCGACGTCTGAACTAGCATGCTAGCTGGCCGATGTAATGTCCATACCGAGCGGCGTACGAAAGAAACTTTGCCAGGTAGTGGTTGTGGTAACGATCACCTCGTGCCACGATGTGGCATGCCAATCTGCGGCGGCCCCGTTCCCGGGAGGCTGCCGAACGCCACCTGTGAGGAGTCCGAACATGGCAACGATGCGAGCCGCGCGGCTGCACGAAGTCGGCGGCAAGTTCCAGATCGACGAGATTGAGAAGCCGAGCCCGGGTGACCAGGACGTGATTGTCCGCGTCGAGGCGGCGGCCATCGTCCAGAACCTGCGCAACGTCATCAACACCTACCCGACAGTCAAGCCCTTCCTTCCCCTGCCGCAGCTGCCTGCTGTCTTCGGCATGGACAGTGCCGGCGTGATCACCGAGGTCGGTTCCCGGGTACGCAACCTCAAGCCCGGCGACCGGGTCTACATCAACCCCGGCCTGGATTCCGGGGACTCGTGGGCCGCCCGCAACGGCGAGCCGATGAACGACCCGGCCTACACGTTCATGGGCTACTTCGGCTTCGGACCGGAGTCCGCCGAGATCCACAAGGACTATCCGTACGGCGGGCTTGCGGAGTACGTGAAGGCGCCAGTCAAGAACGTCATCGTCATCCCGGAGAACGTTCCGCTCGACCACGCCACGCGCTTCGGCTACCTGGGCACGGCCTACAGCGGCCTACGCAAGGGCGACGTCCGTGCCGGCATTAGCGTCCTGATCCACGGTGCGACCGGGACTCTCGGCGTCAACGCCGTCCTCCTGGCGCGCGCCATGGGGGCAACCCAGATCTTCGCCGTGGCGCGCGACAAGGAGCGCTTGGAGCGGGTCCGTCAGATCGACCCGGCACGCATCAAGGTCCTCTCCTTCGGCGAGCAGGAGGTTGGTGAGTGGGTCCGGTCCCACACGGATGGACGCGGCGTCGACGTGTTCCTCGACGCCACCGGTGACACCGCGACGGCTGACGTGACGATGGCTGGAATCTGGGCGCTGCGCCGTGGAGGCCGGATGGTCAGCATCGGCGCCATGCCCGAGGATCTCCCCATCCCCATGTACCGGCTCATGACCATGCATATCAGCATCATCGGATCTCTGTGGTTCACCACCGCCGAGGGTGAGGACATGGCCCGGATGGCGGCTGCCGGCACTCTCGACCTGAGCCACCTCGACGCCTACCACTTCCCGCTCGAGCAGGCCAACGAGGCCGTGCAGGCGGCGGCCAACCACCGCGACGGCGGATTCGCCAGCGTCATCGTCCAGCCCCACAAGTGAGGACCCACTGATGAACCAGCTCAACGCGTCCAAGACGGCGCTTCTCATCGTGCATCTCCAGCACGACATCGTCACGGCGGGAACCGCCTTCGGGACGATCTTCTCTGCCGAGTACACCGCCCGCGACGTCATCACGAAGGTCAACGCGGCGGCAAAGCCACTGCGCGACAGGGGCGGAGTCGTGGTTCCGCTGCGTATCGCGTTCGCACCCGATCACTCCGACCTGAACCCCACGCTTCCGCTGCTGCAAATGGTGGCGCAGGCAGGCTGTCTCAAGGACGGCACGGAGGGCGCAGCCCTCGTTCCCGACCTCACGGTCACCGAGTCCGACGTGGTCATCACGCACAAGCGACCGGGCCCGTTCACCGACTCCGCACTGGCCGACCTTCTCAACGAGCGCGGAATCGAGAACGTCATCGTGTGCGGCGTCGCAACCAACGCATCTGTCGAAGGCGCCGTGCGACAGGCCGCCGACCTCGGTTACCACACCGTGGTCCTTTCGGACGCGTCATCCGCCGCGGACGCCGGCGCCCACGAAGCATCTCTGGGCTCGATGGGGCTGTTCGCCGCCGTCGCAACCGTTGACGAGTTCACCTCTCAACTGTCTTGACCGCTCGGCGCGCCGGCGAATCGCCCGCGCGCGCCATCTTCGGGGTCTCCGGCCATGTCAGCCGCATTTCCGGAGACCCCGACGCTCCACAGCAAGCACCGGACGCGTCCGCCCATCGCACGTCGTACCGATGACAGCGGTAGCCCAGCCGCGGGCCTGCCCGAGTCCTCGGCGGCGACCCGACACGAGGACACAGATGACCCAGATACCCACAAGCACCGATCGGGCCGCCGCCATCACTCAGGCGGCCGACCGGCTCGAATCCGCAGCGCGCAACGGCACGCCGTGCGAGCCGGTGCGTGACCTGCTCGGTGACAGCGACATGGAGCTGGCCTACGCGGTACAGCAGCGACTCACCAGGAACCGGCTCGCTGCAGGCGCGCGTATCGTCGGCCGCAAGGTCGGCCTCACCTCTCCCGCCGTACAGCAGCAGCTGGGGGTGGACCGGCCCGACTTCGGGGTGCTGTTCGACGACATGGATGTCTCCCACCTGCCCGTAATCCCGAGTGGGCGACTGCTCCAGGCCAAGGCGGAAGCGGAGATCGCGTTCGTACTGGGAGCGGACCTCAACTCCGAGAACTTGTCGGTCGACGTCGTCCGTGCCGCGGTTGACTACGCCGTCGCCGCGCTGGAGATCGTCGACAGCCGGGTGGCGGACTGGGACATCCGCATCACCGATACCGTCGCCGACAACGCTTCCAGCGGGCTCTACGTGCTCGGCTCGCAGCGGGTGCCGCTCACCGACTTCGAGCCGGTCGACGTCACGATGCGGATGTACGTCGACGACGACCTGGTGTCCGAGGGCTACGGCGCCGCGTGCCTCGGCGATCCGCTCAACGCGCTGCTCTGGTTGGCTCGTACCACCCGTGAGCTCGGCGAGCCGTTGCGTGCCGGCCAGGTCGTACTCTCCGGCGCGCTCGGCCCGATGGTTGCCACTCCCACCGGCGCTAGGGTCCGAGCCGAGATCTCCTCCCTCGGCACCGTGACCGCCACGTTCTCGGCGAAGGAAATGCGATGAGCAAGATCAAGGTGGCCGTGATCGGCTCCGGCAATATCGGCACGGACCTGATGATCAAGGTCCTGCGACTCTCCGAAACCCTCCAGATGGGCGCGATGGTCGGCATCGACCCGGAATCCGACGGTCTGGCTCGAGCCCGACGGCTAGGCGTGCCCACCACCCACGAGGGCGTGGACGGGCTGATCGCGATGGACGGCTTCGACGACATCGAGATCGTCTTCGACGCCACTTCCGCCTCCGCACACGTGGTCAATGCCAGGAAGCTTTCCCCCTACGACAAGAAGGTGGTCGATCTCACCCCCGCTGCGATCGGCCCGTACGTGGTGCCTCCGGTCAACCTCGATGAACACCTCGACAGCGACGTCGACAACGTCAACATGGTCACCTGCGGTGGCCAAGCCACCATCCCGATCGTGCACGCCATCTCCAGCGTCACACCGGTCCCCTACGCCGAAATCGTCGCCTCGATCTCGTCCCGCTCCGCCGGGCCGGGCACACGCGCGAACATCGACGAGTTCACCGAGACCACCAGGGCAGCGATCGAGAGGGTCGGCGGCGCCCTGCGCGGCAAGGCCGTGATCATTCTGAACCCTGCCGAACCCCCGCTGATCATGCGCGACACCGTCTTCGCGCTCATCGGTGACGCCGACCACAACGCGATCCGCTCCTCAGTGGCGGACATGGTCAAGCAGGTCGCGGCGTACGTGCCTGGCTACCGCCTGAAGCAGGAGGTTCAGTTCACCCCCATCCCGGACGACGAGCCGGTGCACACGCTGCTCCCCACGGGCGCCGGACCGGCGACGACCAAAGTAACGGTGTTCCTCGAAGTCGAGGGCGCAGCGCACTACCTGCCCGCCTACGCCGGCAACCTCGACATCATGACCTCCGCCGCGCTCCGTACCGCGGAGGCGATCGCCGCCCGCCTCACCACCAGGTTCGCCCGTGAGGTGACCCGTTGACGACCCCTGCCGACCGAGAGACCAACGCCATGACCGACTCCGCCCCTGTGAATCTTTACATCCAGGACGTCACCCTGCGCGATGGAATGCACGCCGTGCGCCACCGGGTCTCGCCGGACGACGTCGCGAAAATCGTCGCCGCCCTCGACGCCGCAGGCGTCGACGCGATCGAGGTCGCCCACGGTGACGGCCTCGCCGGGGGGTCACTCAACTACGGCCCCGGGTCGAACAGCGACTGGGAGTGGATCGAGGCCGCGGCCGACAACATCAAAACCGCCACTCTCACTACCCTGCTGCTGCCCGGCATCGGCACGGTCGCAGAACTCGAGCAGGCCTACCGGCTCGGCGTCCGCTCGGTGCGGGTCGCGACCCACTGCACCGAGGCCGACGTGTCCGCCCAGCACATCGCCCACGCCCGCGACCTCGGCATGGACGTCTCAGGCTTCCTGATGATGAGCCACATGGCCCCGGCCGACGAGCTGGCGAAGCAGGCGAAGCTCATGGAGTCCTACGGAGCGGACTGCGTCTACGTCACCGACTCAGGCGGTCGCCTCACCATGAACGGTGTACGCGAGCGGATCCGCGCCTACCGGGACGTCCTCGACCCCCAGACCGAGATCGGCATCCACGCCCACGAGAACCTTTCGCTGTCGGTGGCCAACTCGGTCATAGCAGTCGAGGAGGGCGTGACCCGCGTCGATGCCTCGCTGGCCGGTCATGGTGCCGGAGCCGGCAACTGCCCCATCGAGCCGTTCATCGCCGTGGCCAACCTGCACGGATGGACCCACCGCTGCGACCTTTTCGCGCTCCAGGACGCCGCCGACGACCTCGTCCGGCCACTCCAGGACCGCCCGGTACGCGTGGACCGCGAGACCCTCACCCTCGGATACGCCGGCGTCTACTCCAGCTTCCTCCGGCACGCCGAGGCAGCCTCGAAGCACTACGGCATCGACGTACGCACCATCTTGCTCGAGGTCGGTAAGCGGCAACTCGTCGGCGGACAGGAGGACATGATCGTCGACATCGCGCTCGACCTGCTGGCCTCCCGCACGGCGAGCTGAGTCTCGCCCGGGGATGGTGTCCGCCGCTGTACGGTGCCAAAACGCCATGGTCCGCCATTCCCCCGCAGCGGATCGCAGTCGGGGACCTGCCAGCGGATGCGGTCGTCGGGCCAAAACAGGGCCGGCCGGTGGTGTCAGCGGCGGAGGCTGTCAGCAAGGCGCCCGTTGACGTGGGAAGTGCGTTCCGCGTCGAGGCCTACGATGGGGATCGCCGCGCTGGCGGACGGCCCGCGCGATCGGGCACCCCCCGACCGGACCTTCTTCGATCAGGCAGCCCCGATTCTGAGCTGGCACTGGCGGCAGGGCGGCTGACCGGGAATGATCGAGGCACATCGCGGGATGTCCGGATCACTCGATCGGGGAGCGGGAGAGTGGGTCGACGCCGATGACACCGACGCAGCTGCGTGCCTACGTCGCCGTCGTCCGGCTGGGATCTGTCAAGCAGGCCGCCGCGCAGCTGGAGGTCTCCGAATCGGCGGTCTCGCTGCTGATCGGCCAGTTGCGCAAGGAGTTCGGGGACCAGCTGTTCTCGCGGACGGCGGTGGGGCTGGCCTTCACCCCCGGTGGGCTGCGGTTGGCCAGCCGTGCAGCCGAGTTGCTGGGCCTGCAGGACCGTACGGTGCTGGAGGTGAGCGCGGCAGGACGCGGGCGCCGGCTGTTGCGGGTCGCCGCGTCCAGCCTGTTCGCCGAGTTCGCCGCGCCGGGACTGATCGAGCTGTTCGCGAAACGGGCTGCCGACCTCGAGGTCGAGCTGAGCGTGTGCAACCCGGGATCCTTCGAGTCGCTGCTGCTGACCCGGGCCGCGGACATCGCGATGGGGCCGCTGCCGCCGGTGGTCGACACGGCGATCGCCTGCCGGCCGGTGATGAACTACCGGCTCGTGATAGTCGTCGGCCCGGACCATCCGCTGGCCGGCGTGCCGGCGTCGCCGGGGCAGTTGCGTGACCAGACCTGGCTGCTCGGGCCGTCGGCCGCCGCCGACCTGGGCACGATGCCGGCGATGCTGCGCCGGCTCGGTGTGCCCGAGGAGCGGCAGCAGATCTTCCAGAGCCACGCGGCCGCGCTGGGCGAGGCGAAGCGCGGCAAGGGTGTCGCACCGGCGCTGTCGTTCACCGTCGCTCCGGACGTCCGCAACGGCCAGCTCGCGGCGCTGTCCGGGCCGCACGCGACGGTCGACGCGGTGTGGCATTCGATGGTGCTCACCAACCCGGGTACCCCGTCCGCCGCGGCCGAGCTGTGCCGGTTCGCGTCGACGCCGCGGGCGATTCAGGCCATGATACGCGGCGTGGGCGTCGCGGTGAACCACTTCAGGCCGTCGGTGCACGTGACGCTCTGGAGCTGACGGGCGGCGTCCACGAGGTCCCGGAACGTCGCGGCCGGCAGTAGCCGGTCACAGTAGGGCAGAGCTGCGGCCATGCCCGCCACCCGGGGAACGAACCCGGGGGCGCCGGCCCGTGGGTTCAACCAGACGATCCGGTAGGCGCGGCGGCGCAGCCGTGCCATGACGGCGGCGAGTTCGCCGGGCGGGTCGCTGTCCCAGCCGTCCGAGCCGACCACCACCACCGCCCCGCGGACCGCGTCGCCGTGATGGGACGCGAGCAGCGCCCGCAGGTTCGTGGCGATGCGGGTACCACCGAACCGGTCGGTCACGGCCGAGCTGGCCTGCGCGATCGCTGCGGTCGCCGACGTGTGTCGCAGCGCGACCGTGAGCCGGGTAAGCGTCGTCGCGAACGCGAACACCTCCGCGTCGGCGACCACCGCGAACGCCCGCAGCAGGTGCAGGTACGCGTGGGCCTGCGCCCGCATCGACTCGCTGACGTCGCACAGCAGCACGACCCGGCGCGGTCGTCGAACCGGCCGCTCGCGGACGACCTCGACGGGTTCCCACGCGGTTCGGCGGGCGCGGGCGATCGTCGGGCGCAGCGCGACCCGCCGCCCGGCCGGGCCGACGGCGTGCCGCCTGGTGCGTCGGGTCGGCCAGCCGGCGACGGCCTCGCGCAGGGCGTCGCCGAGCAGGTCGACCTGGGCGCTGTCGAGGTCCTCGAACGGCCGGTCGACGAGCCCGGCGAGGGCACTGGGGCGCCGCTCGGGCAGCCGCATCGCGGCATCGGACGCTTCCGCCTCGGCGATGGGCGGTGGCAGCATCGCCCACGGCAGCCCACCGCCGCCGCCGGTGTCGTCGGTGTCCGCGGGAACCGGCAGGTGTACGTCGTCGCGGGCACCCGACAGGGCCGCGGACCGGGTCACCGGCAGCGGCGGCGCGTCGGCGAAAACGGTGGCGAAGACGCGGTCGAACGCGGCGAGGTGGGCGTCCCGCCGGACGAAGCTGATCCGGGCGGTCCAGTAGAGCGTGGACATCTCCACGGGTGTGCTGGCGGCGAGCGCCCGGACGAAGTCGTCGGCCTCGGTGAGCCCGGCGGGCACACCGGCGTGCCGCAGCCGGCCGGCGAAGGCCACCGCGAACGTGGCGCGGTCGGTCCCGCGCAACAGGCCGGAGCTCACCGGCGCGCGACCAGCCAGGCGATCACCGCGGCGACGACGATCCCGACGAGCACCGGCACGAGGCGCTTGGTGATCGAGCCACCGGCGATGCTGAGCAGGTCGAGCGCCTCCGGTTCGGCGGCCGGCACGACGCGGGCGGTGGTGGACGGCCGTTCGACTGGCGTCGACGCGACCGTGGCCGTGTCGGGCGAGGCTGCGACGGCTGCGGGGGTATCGGGCGTGGCTGCGGGGATGTCGGGCGTGGTCGCGGTGGCTGTGGGGGTGTCGGGTGTGGTCGCGAAGGCTGTCCCGGCTGCTGCGGACTCGGGTTCGGGTCCCGCGGTGGACGCAGCCGGGCTGCCCACCGGCACCGTGCTGCCCATCTCCTCGGCCGCCAGCTTGGCCTCGAGGTTGCCGACGAACTGGGCGAGCAGCTTGCCCGACACCTCCTTGATCATGCCGCTGCCGAACTGGGCCAGCTTCCCCGAGATCTTGAGGTCGGTGTCCACGTTGACCAGGGTCCGGTCGCCATCCGGCCGCAGCCGGGCGGTGACCAGCGCGGACGCGTTGGCCGCCGACCGTGCGTCGCGGCCCTTCGCGTCGATCACTCCCCGGTACCGCGTCTCGTCCTTCTCGACGAACCGGGCGGTGCCCGCGAACTCGGAGACGACCGGCCCGACCTTGACCTTCACCTTGCCCCGGTGGACGTCGCCCTCGACGCCGGTCAGCTGCGCGCCCGGCAGGCACGGCGCGATGCCCTCGAGGTCGGTGAGGACCGCCCAGGCCCGCTCGATCGAGGTGTTGACCGTGAACTCGTTGGTGATCTTCATCCCGGGCTCTCCTGGTGGGCGCCGAGCGCGGCGGCGACGGCGGCGCGGTCGTCGGGGGTCTTGGCGATGGTGCCGATGGTCCGGAGGACGTCACCGGCGGCGATGTCGGCGGCGCCGAGCACGGATAGCGCGGCGACCCAGTCGATGGCCTCGGCCATGCCGGGCGCCTTGTCCAGCTCCAGGGCGCGCACGTCGCCGATGAACTCGGTCGCCGTACGGATCAGCGGTTCGGCCGCGCCCGGAACGGCCCGGCGGACGATCTCGGCGGCCCGGCCCGGCTCCGGGAAGTCGATCCAGTGGTACAGGCAGCGGCGGCGCAGCGCGTCGTGCAGGTCGCGGCTGCGATTCGAGGTGAGCACCACGACCGGCGGCGTGGTCGCGGCGAAGGTGCCGAGTTCGGGGATCGTGATCCCGGCCTCACCGAGGAACTCGAACAGCAGCGCCTCGAACTCGTCGTCGGCGCGGTCGATCTCGTCGATCAGCAGCACCGGCGGGACCGGCCCCTCATGGCGTATTGCCCGCAGGATCGGCCGTTCCTGGAGGAACTCCGCGCTGAACAGGTCGGCGTCGGTGAGTGTCGCGTGCCGGGCCTCGGCGAGCCGGATCGCGAGCAACTGCCGCTGGTAGTTCCACTCGTAGAGCGCCTCGCCGGCGGTCAGGCCCTCGTAGCACTGCAGCCGGATCAGCGTCGTGTCCAGCGCCCGCGCCAGCGCCTTCCCGGCCGCGGTCTTGCCGACGCCGGGCTCGCCCTCGAGCAGCAGCGGCTTGCCCAGCTTCAGCGCGAGGAAGATGGCCATCGCCATGCCGTCGTCGGCCAGATAGTCGACGGCGTCGAGCCGGCGTCGCACGGCCAGCGGATCCTTCACCGCGCCTCGCCCGTCAGCAGCCGCTCGTAGTCCGCGCGGGTGTCCACGTCGATCGGCACCGGCCCGGCCGCGGGTACCTCCGTCACCGGGTGGCGGCCGGAGTGCAGCAGCTTCCAGACGGCCTTGTCACCGTGCAGGCTGCGCAGCTCCGGAAGGACCTCGCGGGCGAACCAGAACGGATGCCCCAGCCCGTCGGCGTACCGGCACACCGCGAGCGGAGTGCTCACTGCCACGACCCTCCGCACGTCGGCGGCGCGTACGCCGGGCTGGTCGCCGAGCAGCAGGACGAGCCCGTCGGCGCGCGGGTCCACCACCTGCACCGCCGCGCTGATCGACGACCCGCAGCCCGTGCTGAGCTCCGCATTCTCGACGACCTGGACCCCGGTCAGGTCCACCCGGTCGCGGACCAGGTCCGCGCCGCCGCCGAGGGTCACGAGCAGCTGGTCGAAGGCACACGAGCGAGCCAGCTCCAGGGTGGCGTCGAGCAGCGTCCGCCCGCGGTACGGCAGCAGCTGCTTGGCCTCGCCGAGGCGTACGGACGCCCCGGCGGCGAGGACCAGGCCGGTGACGAACACGGCTACGCCGCCGTGTAGCGCGCGAGGCAGCCGGCGCAGCAGAACCACTGGTCCTGCCCGTCGACCCGCGCGTGCGGGGTGTCCGGCCCGACCAGAACGGTCATTCCGCACACCGGGTCGATGGCCTGCTGAGGGCGCGCCGCGGGTGCGCCGGGGGAGGAGGCGAGCCCGTCCACCCTGAGCGCCCGGACCACCTCGGCCATGATTGACAGGGCGATCTCCTGCGGCGAGCGCGCCCCGATCTCCAGGCCGGCCGGGGTGTGGACGCGGGCGCGTTCGGCGTCGGTCAGCGCCAGCTCGTCGAGCAGGGCCGCGCCGCGCGTGCGGCTGGCGACCAGCGCGACGAAGCCCACGCCGGCGTCCAGCGCGGCGCGGACCGCGTCCTGCTCGCCCTTGCCGAGACCGGCCACCACGACCGCGGTCGCGCCCGCGTAGCCGCCGGACGTGGAGACCTCGAAGTCGAGGAACGCGGCCAGCGTGGCCACCGCGGCGCTGATCGGCGTGCTGCCGGCCACGCCCAGCACGGGCACGGGTAGCACCGGGCGCAGGAAGATCTCGATGGCGCCGCCCGAGTGGCATGGGTTGACCACGACCAGTGCCCCCGGGGTGTCGGGGAACGTGGCCGTGCCGTCCGGCAGGACCCGCAGCAGCAGGGTGATGCCGTCGCGCAGCGTGTCCAGGGCGGCCGCCCGCACCGAACTCTCGGCGCACACCCCGCCGACGAAACCCTCGATCGTGCCGTCCGGCAGGATCACCGCGTCGTCGCCGGGCCGCGCCGACGTCGGATCCTGGGCGCGGACCACGGTGGCGTGCACGAACGGCGCGCGCGACACGGTCAGCTCCCGGGCGCGGTCGGCGATGGTCGTCATGGCGGCCTCCCTCAGACCGGCGGGCGGGCGTTGCCGCGCATCGCGTCCCAGACCCGCGATGGCGTCAACGGCATGTCGGCATGTCGTACGCCGAAGGGTTTGAGGGCGTCGACGACCGCGTTGACGATCGCGGGCGGCGACCCGACGGTGGCCGACTCGCCCACGCCCTTAGCGCCGATCGGGTGGTGCGGCGACGGGGTGACGGTGAAGCCGGTCTCCCAGTCGGGCACCTCGAGCGCCGTCGGGATCAGGTAGTCCATCAGCGACGCGCCGAGGCAGTTGCCGTCCTCGTCGAACGCGATCATCTCCATCAGGGCCATGCCGACCCCGTCGGTCAGCCCGCCGTGCACCTGCCCCTCGATGATCATCGGGTTGATCCGGGTGCCGCAGTCGTCGACCGCGATGAACCGCCGCACCTTCACCTGGGCGGTGCCGGGATCGACGTCCACCACGCAGATGTACGCGCCGTGCGGGTAGGTCAGGTTCGACGGGTTGTAGCAGATCTGCGACTCCAACCCGCCCTCGATGCCCTCGGGCAGGTCGCCGGCGCCGTGCGCGCGCAGGGCGATCTCCTGGATCGTCACCGTCTTGCCCGGGTCGCCCTTGACGAGGAAGGCACCCTTCTCCCACTCCAGGTCGGCGACCGACACCTCGAGCATCCCGGAGGCGATGATCCGGGCCTTGTCGCGGACCTTCCGGGCGACCAGGGCCGCCGCTGCACCGGACACCGGCGTCGAGCGGCTGCCGTACGTGCCGAGGCCGAACGGGGTGTTGTCGGTGTCGCCGTGCACCACGTCGATGTCGGCCGGCGGGATCCCGATCTCCTCGGCGACGATCTGCGCGAACGTCGTCTCGTGTCCCTGGCCCTGGGACTGCACGCTGAGCCGTACCACGGCCTTGCCGGTCGGGTGCACGCGCAGCTCGCAGCCGTCGGCCATGCCCAGGCCGAGGATGTCCATGTCTTTGCGGGGCCCAGCGCCGACGGCCTCGGTGAAGAACGCGATACCGATGCCCATCAGCTCGCCTCGGGCCCGCTTCTCCTCCTGCTCGCGGCGCAACGCGTCGTAGCCGGCCATGTCCATCGCCAGCCGCATGGTGGGCTCGTAGTTGCCGGAGTCGTACACCCAGCCGGTCTTCGTCGTGTACGGAAACTGCTCCGGCCGGATGAAGTTCTTCAGCCGCAGCTCTGCCGGGTCCATGCCCAGCTCGTCGGCGAGGCAGTCGACGATCCGCTCGACCAGGTAGACGGCCTCGGTGATCCGGAACGAGCAGGCGTACGCCACACCGCCCGGCGCTTTGTTGGTGTAGACAGCGGTCATCCTGCAGTAGGCGGCCTCGATGTCATAGCTGCCGGTGAACACCCCGAAGAAGCCGGCCGGGTACTTCACCGGCGCGGCGGTGCCGTTGAACGCGCCGTGGTCGGCGAGCACGTTGGTGCGGATGGCCAGGATCCGGCCGTCGAGGGTCGCCGCGATCTCGCCGCGCATGATGTAGTCGCGGGCGAAGCCGGTGCTGACCAGGTTCTCCGACCGGTCCTCCATCCACTTCACCGGCTTGCCGGTGACGATCGTGGCGACGATCGCGCAGACGTACCCGGGATAGATCGGCACCTTGTTGCCGAACCCGCCGCCGATGTCCGGCGAGATCACCTGGATCTTGTGCTCAGGGATGCCCGCCACGATGGCGTAAAGGGTGCGGTGCGCGTGCGGTGCCTGGGTGGTGGACCACAGCCGCAGCTTGCCCTCGACCGCGTCGAAGTCGGCGACCGCCCCGCACGTCTCCATCGGCGCCGGGTGCACCCGCGGGTAGACGATGTCCTGGCTGACCACCACGTCGGCGCGCCCGAACACGGCCTCGGTGGCCGCCTCGTCGCCGGTCTCCCAGTCGAAGCAGTGGTTGTTCGTCTTGCCCTCGAGGTCGTCGCGGATCAGCGGCGCACCCGGTTCCAGCGCGCGGCGGGCGTCGACGACCGGGTCGAGGACGTCGTACTCGACGTCGATCAGCTCGAGCGCGTCCCGCGCCGCGTACCGGTCGTCGGCGACGACGAACGCCACCTCCTGGCCCTGGAAGCGGACCTTGTCGGTGGCGAGCACGGCCTGCACGTCGTTGGAGAGGGTCGGCATCCAGGCCAGGTTCTGCTCCGCGAGCATCGCCCCGGTCACGACCGCCTTCACCCCGGGCGAGGCCTCGGCCGCGCTGGTGTCGATGCCGAGAATGCGGGCGTGCGCCACCGGCGCCCGGAGGATGGCGAGGTGCAGCATGCCGGGAAGCTGGACGTCGTCGACGTACCGGCCGCGGCCGCGCAGGAACCGCGGGTCCTCCTTGCGCAGCATCCGGCCGTGCCCGACCGGCTTCTGGTCGTTGTCGTGGAAGGTGTCCGGGCGCTCGTGGACGGTCGTCATGACAGGCTCCCGGCGGGCTGGCCGGCGTTCGCGATCTCACCGGCGTCGTCTGATTCGGTGGTCTCGGTGACCTGGGCCGCGGCGGCCGCCTCGTGCACGGCCGCCCAGCGCACCGACCGCACGATGGTGGCGTAGCCCGTACACCGGCAGATCTGCCCCGAGATCGCCTCACGGATCTCCGCCTCCGTCGGGTCCGGGTTCCGGTCGAGCAGCGCCCGGGCCGTCATCATCATCCCGGGCGTACAGAAACCGCACTGCAGGCCGTGACACTGCATGAACCCCTGCTGGACCGGGTCCAGCTCGCCGCCTCTGGCCAGGCCCTCGACCGTGCGCACCTCGTGACCTCCGGCCATCGCGGCCAGCACAGTGCACGACTTCACCGGCTCACCGTCCAGCCACACCACGCAGGTGCCGCAGTTGCTGGTGTCGCAGCCCCAGTGCGTGCCGGTCAGGCCCAGCACGTCCCGCAGGAAGTGCACCAGCAGCAGCCGGCCCTCGATCTCCCGAGTGACCTCGACGTCGTTGACGGTCATCGTCACCTGCATGCTCAGCTCCTCGCCCGCTCCACGGCCCGGCGCAGGGCCCGTCTGGTCAGCTCGGCGGCCAGATGCCGCTTGTAGTCAGCGCTGCCGCGCTGGTCGCTGACCGGATCGCAGCTGCGCGCCGCGATCGCTCCCGCCTGCTCCAGCAGGTCCTCGCTCGGCTGCCGGCCCCGCAGCAGCGCCGAAATCCCCGGGATGCCCGTGGTGTTGGGCCCCACCGCGGCCAGCCCGGCCCGGGCGTCCACGACCACGCCGCCGTCGAGCCAGACCGCCGCGCCGGCCGAAACCACCGCCCAGTCACCGGCGCGGCGCTCGACCTTCTCGTACGCGCTGCCGCCGCCCGGCCGCACCGGCAGCCGGATCTCGACCAGGATCTCGGCGTCGCCGACCGCCGTCTCGTACGGCCCGACGTGGAACTCCTCCATGGGAACGACCCGCTCGGCGCCGCCCGGCCCGCGGATCACGCAGCTCGCGTCCAGCGTCGTGCACACCGCCGACAAATCCTCCGACGGGTCGGCCTGGCACAGCGACCCGCCCAACGTGCCCCGGTTCCGCACCACCGGGTCGGCGATCACCCGCTCCGCGTCGGCGAAGATCGGGAACGCCGCGGCCAGCTCCGCGGACTCGAGCAGTTCGCGGTGCCGGGTGAGCGCGCCGATCCGCAGCTCGTCGGGGCCCGGCCGGATGTAGCCCAGTTCCGTGTGCAGATCGTTGATGTCGATCAGATAGTCGAAGTTGGCCAGGCGAAGCTTCATCATGGGCAGCAGGCTGTGCCCGCCGGCGACCAGCCGCGCCCCGCTGCCCAGCCGCTCCAACAGGCCGATGGCCTGATCCACAGTGGTAGCTCGCTCGTACTCGAACGGTGCCGGGACCTGCATGTCGCACCTCCGCAGTCCGGCAAAATCTCGCCCCGGCACCCGGCAAAGTCAACGCCGACCTAAGCAGTTCCTTAGGTCGGCGTTGACGGTGCGCCGCGGCTCGCGGATCGTGCCGCCATGCGGGACATCGCCGATGGGCTGATCGCCTGGCGCGCCGCCGGTGTCGCCTTCGCCGTGGCCACTGTCGTACGGACCTGGCGCTCGGCACCCCGGCAACCGGGCGCGGCCATGGCGGTCTCCGCCCACGGCGAGGTCCTTGGCAGCGTCTCCGGTGGCTGCGTCGAGGCCGCCGTCTACGAGCTGTGCCTGGCGTCCGTCGGGACCGGCCTGCCCCACACCCAGACGTACGGCGTCAGCGACGACGACGCGTTCGACGTCGGCCTGACCTGCGGCGGCACCATCGAGATCCTGGTCCGGCCGGACACCGGGCTGACCGAACCCGACGAGGTGCTCGCCGCGATCCGGACCGGCCGGCCCGTCGCCACGGCCTCGGTCGAGGACGCGCAGCTGGTGGTCTGGCCCGACCGGGTCGGGGGCAGCCTCGGCAACCCCGACCTGGACCGCGCGGCGGCGCAGCAGGCGGCCGGCATGCTCGCGCTCGGCACCACCGGCACGATCCACCTCGGGAGGCAGGGGGAGCAGCGACGCGACGAGGTCTCCGTCTTCGTCCAGTCGTACCTGCCGCCGCCCCGAATGATCGTCTTCGGGGCGATCGACTACGCCGCCGCGGTGGCGCGGATCGGCCGGTTCCTCGGCTACCGCGTCACCGTCTGCGACGCCCGCCCCGTGTTCGCCACCCGCAAACGCTTCCCCGAGGCCGACGACCTGGTCGTGCAATGGCCGCACACGTACCTGGAGTCGACCACCGTCGATGAGCGCACGGTGCTCTGCGTGCTGACCCACGACCCGAAGTTCGACGTCCCGCTGCTGAAGCTCGCCCTGCGCACGCCGGCCCGCTACATCGGCGCGATGGGCAGCCGCCGTACCCACTCGGACCGGCTACGACGGCTGCGGGAAGAGGGTGTGGACGAGGCCGCCCTCGCCCGGCTCTCCTCGCCGATCGGGCTGGACCTCGGCGCGCGGACGCCAGAGGAGACGGCCGTGGCGATCGCCGCCGAGATCATCGCCCAGGCCTGGGGGGGCTCGGGCCGTCCCCTCACCGGCCTTGGGCTCCCGATCCACCAGCAGCCGCACCCGTTGGAGTGATCCGCTCGTGCCGCAGCCCGATCCGGCCCGGCGAGACCTGTCCGGTCACCCCACTAGCCTCGGCCGCGAATCATCGACATCAGCAGCCCGTGGGTCTCGGCGTCGCCGGCCACGACAGGCCCGCGGCCTGCCGGCCCGATCGGGGCGCCGTCGATCCTCACGACTGTTCGCCGAGGTCATGCTCAGCTGGGAGATCCGCTCCTACCGCCAAGCCAGCCGGCATCCCGGACCCGTCTTCTTCGACCGTGGGATCCCGGACCTCGTCGGCTACTACCTCCTACTCGGCCAGCCCGTTCCCGCGCACCTGACAGCCGCAGCACAGCTGTTCCGCTACCACCAGCGGGTGTTCATCGCCCCGCCCTGGCCGCAGATCTACACCACCGACAGCGAACGACACCAAGGGGTCGTCGGTTCGAATCCGGCCGTCCCGACAGGCAAGAGCCCTGACCAGCGGAAACGCTGATCAGGGCTTAATTTCGTCCATGGGGTTCTGAGCCGCCCCCCGAAAACCCCAAGGGGACGATGGGAACCGGTCCTTCGCCCGGCACCTGAAGTGAGCTGGGCCGTCAGGCCGGCAGCAGACGCTGACGAACTGTCGGCCAGGATGCCGCTCACATGACCAGGATCGGCGTCAGCGGCTGCCGACGAGGCCAGCGCCAGGAAGCTCAGGGACCGGTCGGCCACTGTCGATATCGGTCGCGATATCGCTCAACGCGATCCGGTTTGGCTGGCCGGTCTTGGTAATGAGGCTGGAGACATGCCGCTCCACCGTGCGCGGTGACAGGTGCAGGCGCTCGGCGATCTCGCGGTTGCTCAGCCGACCGGTGAGCAGCCGCAGCACCTCCCACTCGCGTACCGTCACGCCCGCCGCCCGTAGCTCGGGTGGGATCTCTGCGGCGCCGTACCGACGTTGGGTGACCCGCGCGCCCGCCTGGCGCAGCAGCATGCGACACGCACCGGCAACCGGCGTGACGTTCGCCTGGTGGAAGTAGTCCTCGGCGGCACGCAGCCACTCCACAGGGGTGCCCCAGCCATCGGCGAGCGCCGCCTCGGCGACCAGCCGCAGGGCGAGGTGCCGCCCCATCGCGTACAGCGCGCCGACCTCCATGGCCTCGGCCACGGTGGCGGTCGCGGCGTTGTGTTGACCCGCACGGCCAAGCAGGACCGCCCGGGCGAAGAGCGCGAACTGCCGGTCCCACCGTAGTTGGCTCGCCGGTGTGCCGACGATCGCTTCGTACGCCGGAAAGTCGACCTCGCCGGCGATCGCCCGCAACAGCAACTGGAGGCCGAGCCGTCCACCCAGGTGGAACACGGTCGGGTTCGTCTCCTCCGCCCGTACCGCCAGGGACAGCTCGTCCAGCGCCCGCGGGCGGTCCTCCTCCAGCAGCGCGCAGAACGTGCCGGCCAGGCCGTGGACCCGCTGCGTGTGCAGGCTCTCGTCACCGCCCCAGCGCCGGAACTCAGCGAGCGCGTTCTGCATCTCCACCCGTCGGCCCCGGTGGGCGGCGAGCACCGCGCTGAGCAGCAGTACGTACTGGGTGGTCTCCATCAGCTTCAGGCGTGTCGTCGCGGTGAGGACCTGGTCGATCAGGTTCTGTGCGGCCGGGTAGTCACCGCGCATGATCAGGTGCAGCGCGATGCTCGCCTCGGCCTGCTGGCGGGCAGTCACCGCCCCGGCCCGCAGCGCTCGTTCCCGGGCCTGTTCCAGCCGGTCCAGTGTGCCGTGTAGCAGGGCGTCGTCGTTGCCGAGCCGGATCAGCGCGTGGACCTCCCAGATCGGCAGGCCGTGCTCGGCGGCGATGGACCGGGCCTGCTCCAGGCAGCGGGTGGCCTCGGCCGGGTCGCGATGCCGGACGAGCGCACCGAGCAACTGCCAGGCCTGACAGGCCACCACCGGCAGCGGCACCGCGGCGCCTACCGTGGCGGCCCGGCGGGCCAGAGTCTCGGCGACCTCCATCTGGTCCCGCCCTGGCCTGTCCAGGGCCAGGTGTGCGGCGACGATGTCGATCGGGGCTTCGTCCTCCGCCGCGGGGTCCGGGCCGAGCAGCTCACGGGCGATCTCCACCTGGGCCAGCGCGTCGGTCAGCTCCCCGGCCACCACCGCGGTCCAGGCCAGCCGGGTGTGCAGCCTGGCTCGCCGTCGAGCGGGGAGACCGGCCACCTGGTCTGGACTGTTGACCAGCTCCAGTGCCCGCCGGACCATGCCAGCCTCGCCGAGGGCCTGCAGGAGTGTCTCCAGGGTGTCGGCGCGGGCCTCGGCCGACCCGTCGGCCTGGAGTTCCCAGGCCCGGTCGAGGAGGGCGACGGCCGAGGTGGCGGCACCCTGCGCGAGGGCCCTCCGGCCGGCTTCGGCAAAGAGTCGACCGGCCAGCAGGGCGTCGCCGGTCTCGAGCCGCAGAGTGGCGGAAATCTGGCACCACTCACCCGACAACTCCGGGTGTACCTTCGTGACGGCCTCGGCGACGGTGTGGGCCAACTCCCGCCGGTCGGCCGGCTCGACCAGGGCGAGCAGCGACTCGCGGGTGACGCGGTGCCGGAAGGTGTACCAGTCGGTCAACTGGTCGTCCGGTGCCACCAACTGGGCGACGATGTCGCCGTGCAGATGGTTGAACAGGTCGCGGTCGCTGAGCCCTGTCGCCGACTGCACCACGGCCACCGAGAAGCGTTGCCCGATCAGAGCGCCGCAGGACAGCAGCTCCCGGGCCTGCGGGCTCAGCTTCTCGATCCGGTGCGCCATGCTTCTGGCGAAGGCGGCGGGCAGGGTGGCGGGCGCCTGCGGAGTGACGAGCCACCCCTGTGGACCGTGCCGGAGCAATCCGTTCTCCACCATCGCCGCGAGGATCTCCTCGATGAGGAACGGGTTGCCGCCGCTGCCGCCCCACAGCAGCTCGGCCGCGGCCGTGGGCAGCTCATCCGCCGTCACGCCGAGGCAGGCGCCGGCCATGGCGTGCAGGTCCTCGGGCCCGAGACCGCCCAACTCGATCACGGTGCATCGGCCGCGGCGGGCCGCTGCCCGAGCGACCTCCAGCGCGGGGGAGTCGTCCGCCCGGAGGACGCCGACCAGCAGGGTGGGCTGCTGGTCGAGGTTGTCGATCAGATATTCGATCACCATGAGCGTCTCGGCGTCGGCGTCCTGGAGATCGTCCAGGACCATCAGGCACCCGCGGTCCTGACCGGCGAGACCGGTCAGCCGGAGCACCGCCTCGGCCAGGATCACCACCGATCCGGTCTCCTGGTCGGCGAGGGGGGTGCCCCAGTCGGGCACAAGTTTGCCGAGGATCGGCCCGTACGGGCCGAGCGCCGTGACGTCCATTGTGGCCGAACGGAGCAGGGAGAGCACCGCCTCGGTGAGCGGGCGCAGCGGCACTCCGGTGCCGAGTGCGCTGGCCCGCCCCCGCAGCAGACTCATTTCGTCGGTGTAGGCGCGCTCGGCGGCCGCCGCGGCGAGCCGCGACTTGCCGACGCCGGCCTCTCCGACGATGAAGACCGCGCCCCCGCGCCCGACGCGGGCAGCCTCGATCATGCCGATCAGCACACCGAGTTCCGCATCTCGGCCGACCAGGACGCGTGATCGTTGCACGGCGGCAACGTTAGCGAGGCGGTCCATCGATGACCAGGGTCAGCCAGTAGGCGCACCGAGCCCGGCAAGATTATCGTCCGACCGGCCTGATCGCGGCGCTGACCGGGGGGTATCCGCCCAGGGTCACACAGGGAAGGTGGGGCAGCAGGTGGTGAGCGCGAGCGGGACGGCGGCGTCGACGTCTCCGGCGTTGCCAGCGACCAGGTGTCCAACCAGGAGGCCAACCGGGATGGCCAGACCGGCCAGGGCCGCCGTACGCAGGCCAAAGGCAACCATCGGGCTGACCTCTGGCTCCCCGGCGGGGTGCGGGTCCTCGACGTGGGCGGTGTCGGCGAGGTCGGCGGTGAGCTGGTGAGACATCATTTTTCTTCTCTCCTCGGGGTGAAGGGGTTGGTAAGCGACAGCCAGCCGGTTCCGGTTGGCTGCGGGGTGGGTTCCAGGAGCAACGCGGACGGAATCCGTGCGGCCAGGGCGGAGCGCAGCAGTCCGTAGCCGATGCCGGCGAGGCCGGTCAGCAGCCCCGGTGTGAGCACTCCGTCGGGTGTGCCGCAGTAGCGCGTCTGCCATTGAAGGGAGTTGAGGAGCAGGGTGGTCCGCTGCCGTAGCGCGGCGGCTGCCGCAGGGCCGGCGGGCCCCGCGGCCAGCACAGTCAGCGCCTCGCCGACGCCGGACTCGCCGTGGCAGAGACTCAGGTCGCGGGACAGCGGCCGGTCGGCCAAGCGCCGGACGAGGTGAGTCGGCGCGTCCGGGTCCGCGGCGGGGGAGGTGCCCGCGTCGTGCCGGCCGGCGAGGGCGAGGGCCAGGCCGGCGGTGCCGGCACACCACCCGGACGAGTTGGTCGGGGTCCGCCGGGCGTGCCGCAGAGCTTTCCGTGCCGCGTCCCCGTGCTGCCGGGAACCGCCGCCGACGTCGACGAACCGGTGCAGGGCGTACGCGATGCCGGCCGTGCCGTCGGCGAAGCCAGCCGGACTGGCGGGGTGATCGAACGCGGTCGTACCGGCCAGCTGGTCGGCGCAGGTCCGGGCCAGCGCCGCAGCCCGATCCAGGCCCAGCTCGGCGTGGATCGAGGTCATCGCGGCCAGGCAGCCGGCCTTGCCGGTGGCCCAGTCGTCGGTGGCGGAGCCGGCAACCGCGACCTCGGCGAGTTCGACCGCCGTGTCGACCCACCGACCGATCTCAGGGTCGTCGAGCAGCACGGCCAGCCGGGCCAGCCCGTAGGCCAGTCCGCCGAGGCCGTGCAGCCCGCCACAGCCGATCGCCGTGACCAGCTCGGGTCGATCCGAGAGCAGGCGTAGTAGCCCCGGCGTCGCGGCGACAGCCCGACGGGCCACGTCGCCGTAGCGGGCCACGCCGCTGATGTGGGCGAGCTGGCCGAGGAAGAGCGCCACGCCGAGATACCCGTTGGCCAGGCCGGCGCCCATCGGGAGCAGCAGCCACTGCCGGTCGTCGACCAGTTCCAGGCCGAGCCAGTTCACCCGGTCCCGGCCCGGCGCGCCACGGGCGACGATCTGGTCGGCGATCGCGCAGGCTGCGGAGACCAACCGTTCGGGTGGGGCGGCCGTGCCGTGCGACGGCCCTGGCATCGGCGCCATGTCGCCATGCGCGCCGAGGGGCCGGCGGGTGGCCAGGCTGGCCGTGATGACCCACTCCTGGTCCTGCCGGTCGGCCTCGCCGAGCCCGGTGATGCGGTCCAGTGCGGCGTCGACGCCACTGCGGTACAGCGGCACCGTGGTCGGCTCCCCGTCGGCTGCCAGGTGGGGACTGTCGGCCCGGGCGTGGAAGTACGGCACGTCGCCGCGCCACAGGGCCACGATCTCGTGGCGCGCGAACAACGGGTCGCCGGGCAGTGTGGTCCGGCCGCAGAGCTGCCCGAGGAAGCGGTCCCGGTCCAGACCGTCGCGCAGCAGGCTCGGGTGGGTGGACTCGTCGAGCAACGTACGGTAGGCCCAGGTGGGCCGAACGACGAGTCGCACAGTCATGGCCGACGACGCCTTGACCAGTTGGGCGAATTCCCCGCGGTGCGCCTCGATCGCCTCGTAGCCGAGCCGGAAACCCTCCAGCATCGCCGCCTCGTGGTCCTCCGGATCGATCACCCGATCGCCGAGCCGGGGCCGGTTCGAGGCTCCGTCAAAGGCGGACGCGCGACGTACCAGGCGCATCTGGTCAGTGCCCGGGTCCGCCCAGTCGATCCGCCTGACCGGGCTCTGCCGGCCCTCGTCGCCGCCGGCGCCGGACAGGTCCATGATGCCCTGATCACCGACGACGATCAGCGGCAGCAACGCGGTCCGGTGCACCGAGGCGGCGAGCAGGTCGGCGGCTGGGTCGCCGCTCTGGGTCGCGGGCCGCCAACTGGGGCTGAACAACGTCTCGACGTCGATGGCCACAGGGTCCTCGCCGCTGGCGATCACGTTCTCGTAGTGCAGATCGGTGGTGTTGAGCGCGTGGGCGAGCGCCAGCAGCGCGCCTTGCCGTCGATAGAAGCGGTCCGCGCCGTCCGTGTCGGCCAGCGGTGCCGCGATCACGAACTCGGTCCAGCCGTACTCCGGGCGGACCAGGCAGGCGGCTGTCCGCATGCCGACTGTGGGCACCATCCGGTTCATCCAGCTGACGAAGGCTGCGAGCCGGCCGTCGTGGGTGAGATCCCGGGGCTTGTAGACCAACCGCCGGCCGTCGGCGAACTGGACCACGGTGGTGGTCCTGCCGGCCCGGTGCGGGTCGCCCCGCCTGTCGTCGACGGCCACCAGGGGGCCGGGGTCGACGCCGCCCAGGAGGTTGTCGACCAGGCGGTCCCGGTCGGCGGTGTACCTGGCGAGCAGCTCCAGCATCGCGTCGGTGGCGTGCGCGGTGGCCTGCCCGAGCAGCCGGGCGAGGACCGGAAGATCGGTGAACAGCGCAGCCAGCCCCGCCGGGGTGGCAAGCTGGCGGACGAAGCCGACGAATCGGGCGCGACTGTCGGCACCCGGCAGGAGGCCGGCGGTCCTGCGGCGGTGTAGTTCCTCGACGAAGGTACGGGCGGCCAGCGCGGCCAGTTGCCGTTCCAGGGTGGCCCCCAACGCGGCATCCAGCGCGCCCAGGTCGACCTGGGCATCGGTCACCGGGCCGGCGTCCCGGCGGAAGCGAGCCCTCGCCTGGTCGACCAACGGACGTAACGGCAGGGCGAACGCCGTCCTCCAGTCCGCTGGGACCGGCACCGACGGAGGCGGTGCGGCGGCGCGCACCGCGGACTCGATCAGGACCGCCCAGGGCGGCGGGTCGACCCGCGCGGCGAGGTGCCCGTCCTCCTCGGCGAGGAACGTGAGCAACCGATCCTCGTCGACGCCCAGCTCGCCCAGCCGGACGT
The DNA here is from genome assembly GCF_006228125.1 of Micromonospora orduensis. Lineage (GTDB taxonomy): Bacteria > Actinomycetota > Actinomycetes > Mycobacteriales > Micromonosporaceae > Micromonospora > Micromonospora orduensis. The sequence continues at coordinate 44,903 of NZ_VDFY01000093.1, forward strand.
TCAGCTCCGCGCCACGGTCGGCCCGCCACAGGTCCAACCGCCGCCGCGCGTGGCCGAGCCGCCCGGTGTCCACCGGGTCGGTGCCGCCGCCGGCGGTCACCCGCTCGTGCAGCGCCAGGCCCCGCGCCCACCAGCCCCGGCGGAGTCGGGGCGACTCGGCCGGAGCGAGGCTGGGTGGGCCGTCGGCGTCCGTGGTGTTCATCGATTTGAGGGTGCCAAGCGGCGGCGGGTAACTCATGCGTGGGATCCACCCAAATTCTTGTCGGCCAGGCTGGTCGCCGCAGATCGCGCACTTTCCGGTGCTGCCCGGGCGACAGTCGGTGATGACCGCCCGGAGGGTGGGACCGCGGGCCGGCGTCGGTGCTGTGGCGATATCACGCGGGTGTGGACGACGGAACTTGGGTGCCCGGCACAGATGCGTCGACGCGCGACGGTGGTCGACCCTCCGACTGTTCGATGGGCTGACCTGATCGGAGCAACTGTGGAGTTTCGCGTACTGGGGCCGGTGAGCGCCTGGCGCGACGGCGGTGAGGTCCCGCTGGACGGCGCCAAGCAGCGCACCGTCCTGGCCGTCCTGCTGCTCGCCCGGGGGCGAATCGTCTCCGACACGCGGCTCTGCCAGCTGCTGTGGGACGAACACCCGCCGGCGACGTTCGCCGCCCAGCTCTACAACTACGTCTCCCGCCTGCGGAAGTATCTCGGCGACGAGGTGGAGATCGTCAGGCAGTGGTCCGGCTACATGTTGCGGATGGGGGACAGCCGACTCGACCTCGACGAGTTCGAGCGAATGGCCGGGTCGGGTCGGGACGCACTGCGCTCCGGTCGGCACGAGGAGGCCGCACGGGAACTGCACGGGGCGTTGGCGCTGTGGCGCGGGGCGACGCTCGCCAACGTCACCGACCACCTCGTCGAGGCGGAGTCGCCCCGGATGACCGAGGTGCGGATGGCGGTCCTGGAGGATCGCATCACTGTCGACCTGATGCTGGGCCGGCAGGCTGAGCTGGTGGTGGAGCTGAGCGACCTGGTCGCCGCGCAGCCGCTGCACGAGCAACTGCGCAGCCACCTGATGACGGCTCTGCTGCGGTGCGACCGTCAGGCCGACGCGCTGGCCGTCTACCACGAGGGCCGGCGGGTGCTCGCCGACGAGCTGGGGGCCGATCCGGGACCGGCGCTGGCCGAGGCGTACCAGGTGGTGCTGGCCGGCCGTGGGATGCCCGATGTCGCGGTCGCAGCGCGGGCCGGAGCCGGCTGGCGGGACGTCCGGCCGGCGATGCTGCCGCCCGGAGCACAGGACTTCTGCGGCCGGGAGCAGGAACTGCGGGAGCTGGCCGGGCTGCTCGCCGAGACGTCGCCGTCCGCTCCGCAGCGGACGCTGCTGACCGGGATGCCCGGCGTCGGCAAGTCGGCGCTGGCGCTGCGGGCCGCGCACCTCTGCCGCGGCGAGTTCCCGGACGGGCAGCTCTACGCCGACCTCGGCGGCACCCGGGGCAACGCCACCGACCCGGGCGACGTGCTGGGCTGGTTCCTCCGGAGTCTCGGTAATGCCGAGGAGGCCATTCCGAGGCGCCTCGACGAACGCGAGTGCCTCTACCGCAGCCAGTTGGCCGGCCGCCGGGTGCTGGTGGTGCTCGACAACTCCGCCAACTATCCGCAGGTCCGCCCGCTGTTGCCCGGTGATCCGTCCTGCCGGGTGATCCTGACCTGCCGTGGTCGCCTCTCCGAGTTGCCCGGTGTCACCCGCGTCGAGGTGGGCATCCTCGATCCGGCGCAGGCGCTTGAGCTGTTCGCCACGATCGTCGGCTCGCGGCGGGTGGCCGCCGAGCTCGGTGCCGCACACCGGATCGTGCAGTTGTGCGGGCGGCTCTCGATCGGCATCCGGGTGGCTGCGGCGCGGCTCATCGCCCGGCCGCACTGGTCACTGCGCTACCTCGCGCAGCGGCTGGCCGACGAACGGTTCCGTCTCAACGAACTACGGCTGGGGACGCTTGACGTGCGGGCCCGCATCGAGGGCAGCTACCAGGAGCTTGAGATCGAGAGTCAGGTCGCGCTGCGCCGGCTGGCACTGCTGAACACGGCCGACTTCCCGATCGGGGCCGCCGCCCGGGTGCTCGGCGTGACGCCCCGGGTGGGGGAGGAGGTGGCCGAGAGCCTGGTCGACGCCCGGCTGCTGGAGATCGCGGGCTCGGACGGCGGGCGGCGGCAGCGACACCGCTTCCACGATCTGGTACGGGTCTTCGCGCGGGAGAAGGCCGACCCGGTGGACCACCGCGTGGTGACCGCCCGGTCGGTGTTGTCGGCATAGCCGTACCTGCTGATCCCCGGGTTTCCGCCGTGCCCCGGCGTATGGAGAAGATATAGCCGGTGCCGGCACGGTCAGTGAGTGACCATCCTGATCCCGCCCGAGTGCGCGACCAGCGCGCGGATCGACCTCGACCACACCAGCGGGGACGAGATCGTCGCCCGGATCCGGCCCGACCGGGACGACCCGGTCTTCGCCGGGCACTATCCCGGGTTCCCCCTGCTGCCGGGTGTCTACATCGTCGAGTACGTGCACCGCGCCGTCCTCGCGGCGGTGCCGTCGGCGATCCTCGCCGAGCTGGTGTCCTGCCGGTTCCTCCGAACGATCGATCTCGACGACGAGCTGGTCGTCTCCATCCGGTGTGACGGCGGGCTCTACCGGGGCGCGGTCGCCGTGTCCGGCGTACCGGCCGCCGAGGTGGTGTTGCGTTACCAGGAAGGAGACGGTTGATGCTCGACCGCGACGACATCCGGCGGCTCATCCCGCACCGCCCGCCGATGCTCCTGGTCGACCGGGTCAGCGAACTGGTGCCCCGGCGCCGGCTGGTGGGCAGTTACACGGTGACCGGACCCCGGCCGTTGCCCGCCGTGCTGCTGCTGGAGTCGTGGGGGCAGGCCGCGCTGGTGCTGATCCGGCACGACCGGCCGATGCCCGACGTGCTGACCGACGGGGTGCCGATCGCGGGTGCCTTCGAGGGGATCCGCTTCGGCCGGCCGGTGCTGCCGGGCGAGACGGTCGAGCACCGGGTCGAGCTGATCCGGCTGATCGCCGACACGGGTTTCGTCCGGGGCGAGAGCGTGATCGGCACCGAGGTGGTCATGCAGGTCGGTCGTCTGGTCGGTGCGGTGCGCCCGGCGGCCGCGCTTCGCCCCGCCGTCCTGGCCGGGGTCTCCGACGTCAAGGAGTCGACATGAGTGAAATCCGACGACCGGTCGCCCTGGTCAGCGGCGGATCCCGAGGGATCGGCCGGGCCGTGGTCCGGCAGCTCGCCGCGGACGGGTACGACGTGGCTTTCTGTTATCAGAGCAACCGGGAGGCCGCCGAGAAGGTGGCCGCGGAGGTGCTGGAGGCCGGTGCCCGGGTGCTGGCCCGGCAGGTGGACGTCGCCGACGCCGCGCAGGTGCGCGACTTCGTCACCGGGGTGGAGCGCGACCTGGGCGGGATCGCGGCCATGGTGACCGTCGCCGGGATCATCCGTGACCGGCCGGTGGCGATGATGGCCGACGAGGAGTGGCAGTCGGTGATCGACGTCAACCTCGGGGGCGTCTACAACGTGTGCCGGGCGGCGATCCGCCGGATGATGCGGCGTCGTGGTGGTGCCATCGTCACGGTCTCCTCGGTGGCCGGCATCACCGGCAGCCCGGGCCAGACGAACTACTCGGCCTCGAAGGCCGGCATCATCGGCTTCACCAAGGCGCTGGCGAAGGAGGTCGGCCCGTACGGGATCCGGGTCAACGCCGTGGCGCCGGGCTTCATCGAGACCGACATGCTGAACGACCTGCCAGCCGGGCTGACCGTGGGCGTCCAGCAGCGGACCGCGCTGGGCCGGCTCGGCCAGGCGGAGGAGGTCGCCCCGGTGGTGACGTTCCTGCTCTCGGAGCGGGCCTCCTACCTGACCGGGCAGGTCGTCACGGTTGACGGTGGTCTGACGTTCTGACCCGCTGTGCCGCGAGCCGGGCCCGCATGGCCTCCAGACGGGCCTGGCTCGCCTGCGTCCGGGCGCGGCGCGCGGTGATCCGCAGATAGGCCGTACCGAGTAACCGGGTGAGCAGGTCGGCCCGGCGGGCGTCCGCCCCGACGATGATCTTCACCCGGTTGCGCCGGACCCCGCGCAGGATGATCCGGGCGGCCTGCTCGGCCGAGGTCGTCGCCTCCCGGGCGTAGCGCTCCCGGATTCCGCCGTAGCCGAGCCCTGTCGCGGCCCGGGCGTTGCTGAAGATGTCGGTCCGCACCGTGCCCGGGTAGACGCAGCTGACCTTCACCGGCACGTCGCCGACACGCATCTCCTGCAACACCGCCTCGGTGAAGCCCCGGACGGCGAACTTCGCCGCGTTGTACGCGCTCTGCGCCGGCGCCGGGGTCAACCCGTACATGCTGGAGATGTTCACCAGGTGGCCCCGGGTGGCGACCAGTTGCGGCAGGAACGCCTGGGTGCCGTGCACCACGCCCCAGAAGTCGACGTCCAGCACCCATCGCATGTCGTCCCAGTCGGCCTCGGTGATCGAGGCAAGCAGGGTCACGCCGGCATTGTTGATCACCAGGTCGGCGCCGCCGAAGTCGGCGCGTACCTCCTTGGCGTGGTTCTGCACCGCGAGCCTGTCGGTGACGTCCAGCCGGTAGGTGCGGACCTCGGCTCCCCGTTCAGCGCAGCTCGCGGCGGTCTGCGCCAGGCCCTCCGGCACCGCGTCGGAGAGGGCCAGGCGGGCGCCCTGCGCGGCCAGCTCGACAGCCAACGCCCGGCCGATGCCTGAACCCGCACCGGTGACGACCGCGACCTTTGATCGGAACTCCTCCATGCGCGCTCCCTCGGAATCGGCGTGCCGCCTGCGGCGACACACGTCCGCCGTACGGTCCGGGGCCGGGCTATCTCTTTTCCATACCGGGCGCGATGTAGAGAAGTTATGAGAGCCCCGCCGAACACTGCCTCCGGACGGTGCCACCAGGACGCCGACCAGGCGTGGTGCGGAGGAGGCGATGGCACAGATGACAGGCGCGGCAATCACCGGGCTCGGGGCGTACCGGCCGAGCAGACTGATCACCAACGAGGAGATCTCCGAGGAAGCCGGCGTGACTCCGGAGTGGATCGAGGAGCGGACCGGTATCCGGTCGCGCTATCGGTCCGGGCCGGACGAATCCGTGACGATGATGGCCGCCGAGGCTGGCGGAAAGGCGCTGGCCATGGCCAACGTCGACCCGGCCGAGGTGGACCTGGTCATCCTCGCCTCCGCGACGAAGAAGGACCGCATCCCGGGTGGGGCGCCGGAGGTGGCCAGCCGGATCGGCATCACCGCCACCGGGGCGTTCGACCTGAACGCCGCCTGCGCCGGCTTCGCCTACTCGATCGGGATCGCGGCCAACGAGATCCGGATCGGCGGTGCCCGCAACGTGCTGGTCGTCGGGGCGGAACAGCTGAGCCGCTTCATCGACCCGGAGGACCCGGCGACGTACGTCATCTTCGGTGATGGTGCGGGCGCCGCGGTGGTCTCCCCGGCGGAGGTCGACGGAATCAGCCCGACCGTGTGGGGCAGCGACGGCTCGCGGTCCGACATCCTCGGCACCAAGTGGGACGCCAACGGCCGCGAGTTCGCCAAGATGGACGGCCCCCTGGTCTACCGCTGGTCGACGAAGAACGTGCCGAGGGTGGCCCGCAAGGTGTGCGCCCACGCCGGCATCGAGCTGTCGGACATCGACTGGTTCGTGCCGCACCAGGCGAACCTCCGCATCGTCGACCAGTTGGCCGAGATCCTCCAGATCCCGGACGAGAAGGTCGCCAAGGACATCGTCGACACCGGCAACACCTCGGCCGCGTCGGTGCCGCTGGCGCTCAGCCGGCTGCACGAGAGCGGTCGGACCACCCCGGGCGACCGCGTGCTGCTGCTGGGCTTCGGGGCGGGACTCGCCTACGCCGGGCAGCTCATCCGGATGCCCTGACCACTCCGATCACGACCCCTCCCACGAAAGGACAAGCACCATGACGATGACCGTGAACCAGGTGTCCCTCGACGTTGTCTCGCTCACGCGCAAGCTGATGACCGAGGACGTCGACCGGGAGATCAACGCCGGCGACACCTTCGTCGACCTCGGGCTGGACAGCCTCAAGCTCGTCGACCTGCTCGCCGCCGTGGAGACCCACTTCGACATCGAGGTGCCGGACGAGAAGGTCGGCAGCTTCGCCAAGGTCCAGGATCTCAGCGACTTCGTCCTCTCCGCCCGGTCTCCGGTGTGACCGAGGACGTCCGGGAGTTGTCGGTCGGGCAGCGGGCGCTGTGGCTGGTCCACCGGCTGGCCCCGGACAGCCCGGCCAGCAACGTGGTCCACGGTCTGCACGTCGAACCGGCGCTCGACCCCGACCTGGTACGCCGGGCGTTGGCGGTGGTGCGATCACGACACGACCTGCTCCGGTCCCGGTTCGTGCAGACGGACCAGGGTCCGGTGCGGGTCGTCGATCCCGACCTCGGGTGCGAGGTCGAGGTCCACGATGTTCCCGACCTGGACGACGACGGGCTGGTGCGCCGCTGCCAGGAGTTCGGCGACCAGCCGCTACGGCTCGGGCGGGACGGTCCGATGCGGGTGGCGCTGCTGCGGCGGCGCACCGACTGCGTGCTGGTGGTGGTCATCCACCACATCGCCACCGACTTCCACTCTCAGCGGATCGTCTGGCAGGAGTTGGACGCCGCGTACGGGGCCCTGCAGGCCGGGCGGGCGGTGGAGTTGCCGCCGGTCTCCGGCAGCTACGACGACTTCCTCGCCCGGGAACGGGCGGCCCTGGCCGGCGAGCGCGGCGAGCGGCTGCGCGCCTACTGGGATCAGGTCTGCGACGGTGCCACGGCGGCCACGCTGCCGACCGACCGGCCCCGTCCGCCGGTGCGCTCGTTCCGCGGCGGCGCGTTCAGCCAGGAGATCCCGGACGACCTCGCCGTCCATCTGCGGGAGGCCGCGGCCGCGGCCGGGGTGACGCCGTACAGCGTCGTGCTCGCCGCGTTCCAGGCGACGATGTACCGCTACACCGGGCTGGGGGAGCTCACCGTCGGTTGTCCGGCGTCGCTGCGCCGGGGGCGGGCGCTGCGCGGGGTGGTCGGCATGTTGATCAACACGATCGCGCTGCGTGGGTCGTTCGACGCGGACACCACGTTCGCCACGGCGATCACCGCGGCGAGTCGACAGCTCACCGACGCCGTGGCCCATGCCGCCTACCCGTTCCCGCTGCTCCGATCGGGCCGACGTAACCAGGATCCACCGGTGCGGGTGACCGTCACCCTGCTGGCTCACCAGCACGGTGACAACTACAGCACCCGGCGGCACGCGTTCGCCGGGCACCGGATCCGGCTGCTGGACATCCCGTACGACGAGGGCCAGTTCGACCTGTCGGCGACCCTCACCCAGTACCAGGACGGCCGGCTCCAGGCGGAGTTCGGTTACGACACCGACCTGTTCGACGAGCCGACCGTGCAGCGGCTGGCCGGGCACTTCCTCCAGATGTTGCGGGTGGCCTGCACTGCGCCTCAGACGGTCGTTTCCCTGGCGCCGATGGTCGACCAGGCGGAACTGCGCGAACTGCTGGCGCTCGGCACCCGATAGACCGGTGCGGCGTGACCCCGTGGCGCCCTGACGCCACCGGGACGGTGTGTCCGCCGCACGGGCCGGGATCCGGTCGGCGCGACCCCCGTCGCCGGCCGGATCCCGAGGCCCGGCGGTGGCGGCCCGAGGCACCGGTATAGGGGCGGTATAGCGCCGATTGACAACGTCGTGGCATTGCTAGGTCACTCGTGGAGGGAGGAACGGTGCGCGAGGGCATCCTCTCGACGGTCGGGAACACACCGCTGGTACAGCTGGTCCGGTTGTTTCCGGAGTTCCCCTCCCGGTTGTTCGTGAAGCTCGAACGCTTCAATCCCGGCGGCAGCATCAAGGACCGCACCGCGCTGAGCATGCTGCGCGCCAAGGTCGAATCCGGGGAGCTCGTGCCCGGCCGGTCGGTGGTCGTCGAGTCCAGCTCGGGCAATCTGGCCATCGGCCTCGCCCAGGTCTGCGCGTACTACGCGATCCGGTTCATCTGCGTGGTCGACCCGAAGACCACCCGGCAGAACCTCGCGATCCTGACCGCGTACCGCGCGGAGATCGAGATGGTCGAGCATCCCGACCCGGTCACCGGCGAATATCTACCGGCCCGGCAGCGCCGCGTCCGCGAGTTGTGCGAGCAGGTCCCGCACGCCTACCGACCGGACCAGTACGCCAACCCGCTCAACGCCGCGGCGCAGCGGCAGACGATGGCCGAGATCGTGGCCGCGCTCGACGGGCGGATCGACTACCTGTTCTGTTCCACAGGCACCTGCGGGACGCTTGTCGGCTGCGCCGGATACCTGCGTGAGCACGGGCTGTCCACTCAGGTGGTGGCGGTGGACGCGGTGGGCAGCGCCATCTTCGGCGACGAACCGGGGACCCGGTTGATCCCCGGGCACGGCGCCTCGGTCGTGCCGCCCCTGGCCGCCGACGCCACACCGGACGAGATCATGCACGTCTCCGACCTGGACTGCGTGGTCGGTTGCCGGTTGCTGCTGCACCGCGAGGCCATCCTCGCCGGCGGATCGTCCGGCGCCACGGTGGCCGCACTGAGCCGACGGATGGCGGACATCCCGGCGGGTGCCACAGCCGTGCTGATCCTGCCCGACAACGGTGACCGTTACCTCGACACGATCTATTCGGATCAATGGGTTTCCCGGCATTTCGGGGAGATCACCCACCTGTGGAAGGACGCCACGTGCTGATCATCGGTCGGGCCGTCGTACGGGACATCCTCGACGGCGACGACGCCCGGGTGGTGGATCTGATCCGCCACGCGTACCTGCTGCACGAGCAGGGCCGCACGAGCCTGCCGCACTCGGTCTTCCTGCGCTTCCCGCAGCGACCCGGCGACCGCATCATCGGCCTGCCCGCCTACCTCGGCGCCGACCCGCCGGTGAGCGGGATCAAGTGGATCTCCTCCTTTCCCGGCAACCTGGCCATCGGGCTGGAGCGGGCCAGTGCGGCCATCCTGCTGAACTCGATGCGTACCGGCCACCCGGTGGCCCTGGTCGAGGGTTCGGTCATCTCGGCCCGGCGTACCGCGGCGAGCGCGGCGCTCGCAGCCGGTCTGCTCACCGCGCACCGCCGGCCGGACGGTCTGGCCCTGATCGGCTGCGGGCTGATCAACCAGCAGGTGCTGCGGTTCGTGGCCGGCACCCTCGCCCCGCCGCCCGCGCTGACGGTGTTCGACACCGACCCGCGCCGGGCCGAGGCCGTCGCCGAGGCCGCCCGGGCCCTGCTGCCGGAGATGCCGACGACTGTGGCCGGGACCGCCGAGGAGGCGTTGGCCGCGCACCGGCTGGTGTCGATCGCCACCACCGCCACCGAGCCCCACCTCGACCTGGCCGCCTGCCGGCCCGGCGCGGTGGTGCTGCACCTGTCCCTGCGCGACCTGCTCCCCGACGGGCTGCTGACCGCGCGCAACGTGGTCGACGACCCCGATCACGCCTGCCGCGAGGGCACCTCGTTGCAGTTGGCCGAGCGGCTCACCGGCGGCCGGGACTTCATTCACGCCACCATCGGCGCGCTGGCCGACGGCCGGGTGCGACTGCCCGTCGACGACGTGCCGGTGGTGGTGTCCCCGTTCGGCCTCGGCGTGCTGGACCTCGTGCTCGCCGAGCACGTGCGTGCCACCGCCGACCGGCGACGCCTGGGCGTACGCGTCGACGACTTCCTACCCGTGGTGGACGCCACCGTGGCGTCCACCGGATCCCTGAAGGAGTGGCAATGACCGACAACCGCAGCTACCGCGTGGTGCTCAACGACGAGGAGCAGTACTCGGTCTGGTGGACCGACCGGGATCTGCCCGCCGGCTGGCGTGCCGAGGGCACCGAGGGCACCCGCGACGAATGCCTGGCCCGGATCGGCGAGATCTGGACCGACATGCGGCCGCTGAGCCTGCGCCAGCGCATGGAGTCCCAGGCCACGGCCTGACCACCTGATCCGATCCCACGCCCGCGCCCGGTCCCCGGAGGAGCACCATGAGCATCGTTCCGCCAGCGGCGCCCGCAGCCGCAGCCGTCACCCAGGGGGCGGGCACCCTGTCCGAGCTGATCGCCCGGCAGGCCGCGCTGACCCCCACCGCCATCGCGGTGAGCGGCGAGTACGAGCGGCTGGACTACGCCGGACTGGACCGGCGGGCCAACCAGCTCGGTCGGTACCTGGCCGAGCGGGGCATCGGCCCGGAATCGCTTGTCGCGGTCAACCTGGACCGCGGCGTCGACCTCGTGGTCGCGTTGCTGGGAGTGTGGCGAGCCGGTGCCGCGTACCTGCCGCTGGACCCGACCCACCCCGCCGAGCGGCGGCGGCGTCTCTTCGCCGGCAGCGGGGCCGCGGTGCTGCTCACCCGCGACGCGCTGCGCGACGAGGCGACGCCCGACCGGGTGGTCTGCCTGGACACCGACCGGGCGCGGATCGAGGGCTGCCCGGACACCGCCGTGGTGCCGTCACCCGACCCGGACTCGGTGGCGTACGCCATCTACACCTCCGGGTCCACCGGTGACCCCAAGGGAGTCCTGATCACCCATCGCGGCATCGGCAACCGGGTGACCTGGACGATCGGGGAACACGGCCTGGGCCCCGGCGACCGGGTGCTGCAGAAGACGTCTGTCAGTTTCGACGCGGCGGGCTGGGAGTTCTTCGCCCCGCTGGCCAGCGGCGGCACCGTGGTGCTCGCCCCGCAGGGGGCGCACCGGGATCCCGCCGCGCTGGTCGCCGCGGTCATCCGGCACCGGATCACCGTCCTGCAGGGAGTGCCGTCGGTGTTCGGTCGGCTGGTCGACCAGCCAGGCTGGGCTGACTGCACCAGTCTGCGGCTGGTCTTCTCGGCCGGGGAGCCGTTGCACGCCGACCTGTGCCGGCGGTTGACTGTCACGCCCGACGTGCGGGTGTGGAACACCTACGGCCCCACCGAGTGCGCCATCGACGTGACCGCCCACCCGGTGGACACGGCACAGCCGCCCGGGCCGGTGCCGATCGGACGTCCGCTGCCGGGCGTCCGCGTCCAGGTGCTCGACGCCGACCGACGGCCGGTGCCGGTGGGTGTGGTCGGCGAGCTCTACATCGGTGGGGCCAACCTGGGCCGGGGCTATCTGCACCGGCCGGACCTGACCGCCGAACGGTTCGTGCCCGACGAGTACGGGCCGCCCGGCGCGCGCCTCTACCGCACTGGCGACCAGGTCCGGTGGCGCGGTGACCGGAGCCTGGAGTTCGTCGGCCGGACTGATCACCAACTCAAGGTCAACGGGGTACGGATCGAACCGGCCGAGGTGGAGGCGGTGCTCGCCGCGCACCCGGACGTCCAGACGGCGGTGGTGGTGGGGCACACCGACCCGGCGGGTCGCCGGCAGCTCGCCGCGTACGTCGCCGGCCGGCGGTCACTCGACCCGGCGGCCCTGCGCGCGTTCTGCGTCGGCCGGCTGCCCGAGGCGCTGGTGCCGGCTGTCTTCCAGCCGGTTGCGGAGTTCCCGCTCACCGCCAGCGGCAAGATCGACCGGTCTGCCCTGCCGGCGATCGACCCTCTCGACCGGCCGGCGCTACGGCCGCCGCGGACCGCCGCCGAACGGACGGTAGCGGCCATCTGGCGGGACCTGCTCGGCGTCGACGAGGTCGGCGTCGACGACGACTTCTACCAGCTCGGCGGCTCCTCACTGGTGACGCTGCTGCTGGAGAGCCGGCTCATCGGGGCGGGCGGCACGGTGACGCTGCGCGACCTGCTCACCCACACCACAGTGGCCGCGCAGGCCCGACTCGTGGAGGCGGCCACCGCAGCCACCCCGGCGACCCCGCCGGTGCTGCCGGTGGGACGCGACAGGCCCCTGCCACTCTCCGCCGCCCAGCACCGGCTCTGGATGCTCGACCAGCTCGACCCGGGCAGCAGGGAGTGGGTCGTTCCGGTGCACGTACGGGTGCCCGCCGCCGTCCATCCCGACCACGTCCGGGCGGCCCTGCACGCGCTTGAGGCACGGCACGAGCCGTTGCGCACCCGCTACCTGGTGGTCGACGGCGTGGCCCGGCAGCAGGTCGTGCCGCCGGCAGCTGTCGACCTGGAGGTGCGCGACGTCAGCCACGGCGGGTTGGCCGAACTCATCACCGCACAGCTCGGCCGGGGCTTCGACCTGAACACCGGTCCGCTGTGGCGGGCCGGGCTGGCCGTCGCCGCCGGCCGCGACCACCTGCTGGTGCTGGCCGTGCACCACATCGCGTCCGACGCCGGCAGCGCCGACGTCCTCGAACGGGACCTGCGGGAGCTGTGCGACGCCGCCGCGCAGGGACGGCCGGGGGACCTGCCGCAGCTGCGGGTGCAGTACGCCGACTACGCGGTCTGGCAGAAGCGGCAGCTCACCGACGAGGTCGTCGCGCGGGAGTTGGCGTACTGGCGGGAGACGCTGGCGGGGATGCCCCAGCTGGAGCTGCCGCTGGACCATCCGCGCCCGGCCCGGCGGGACGCGCAGGGCCGGATGCTCGGGTTCACCGTCGCGGCGGAGATCGTCGGCGCCCTGACCGAGGTGGGTCGGCGCTGCGCGGCAAGCCCGTTCATGACAGTGCTCACCGGCTTCGCCACGGTTCTCGCCCGCTACACCGGGCAGTGGGACGTGCCGATCGGCACCCCCACGTCGGGTCACCGGCCCGCCGAGCTGGACCAGATCGCCGGGATCTTCCTCAATCCGGTGGTGCTGCGCTGCACTCTGGACCCGGCGTCCGCCTTCACCCAGGCGGTGCGGGGGGTCCGCGACCGGACCGTCGCCGCCCTGGCCCACCAGGACCTTCCCTTCGACCGGGTGGTGTACGACCTGGTCGGTGAGCGGGACCTGTCCCGCACCCCGCTCTACCAGGTGGCGCTGAACTACCAGGAGGGTGGGATCACCGGCCGGGTGGCCGACGACCCGCTCACGATCGAGGCGCTGCGGCAGGCGTCCACAGTGGCCAAGACCGACCTGACCGTGCACCTGTGGCCGCAACCGGACGGCTCGCTCGCCGGAGCCGTGGAGTACGCCACCGCGCTGTTCGACGACGCCACAGTGCGACGACTGGCCGACCATTTCGTCCGGCTGCTCCGCGCCGCCGCCGACGAGCCGGACGCCCGGCTGGACCAGCTCGACCCGTTCTCGGCCGAGGAGCGGCACCGGCTCTTGCACGAGTGGAACGGGCCGACGGTGCCCCGGCCGGCCACCACAGTGGTCGACCTGTTCGAGGCACGCCGCGTGGCGACACCGCAGGCCGTGGCGTTGCGCCACGGCGACGCGCATACCAGCTACGCCGAGTTGGACGACCGGGCCAACCGCTTCGCCAACCACCTGCGCCGCTCCGACGTCGGCCCGGGCGCGACCATCGCCGTACTGCTGGAGCGGGGACCCGACCTGGTCGCCGCGATTCTCGGGTGCTGGAAGGCGGGTGCGGCAGGTCTTCCGCTGGATCCCTCGTACCCGGCCGAGCGGATCGGCTACCTGCTCGACACCGCGGGCGTCGGCCTCGCCATCACCGACTCTCGGTACGCCGACCGGTTCGGGGTGCCCACCCTCCAGGTGGACACCCACCGGCTGATGGTCAGTTCCGAACCGCCCACCGCGCCGGCTCGTGATCTCGACCCGGCGCAGACGGCGTACGTGCTGTTCACCTCCGGATCGACAGGCCGCCCCAAGGGGGTGCTGCTCTCCCACGCGGCGGTGACGAACTTCCTGGCCTGCGCCACGGAGACCGAGGCGCTCGGCGACCGGGGTGGCCGCCCGGCCGGCGGCGGGGCGCCGCTCTTCTCCACCATCGCCTTCGACCTGTCGATCTCCAACCTGTGGGGGCCGCTGGTGGCCGGGCAGCCGGTGACCCTGCTGCCGCAGGAGTTCGACCTCACCCAACTCGGCGCGCTGCTGCTGGCCGCCGGCCCGTACGACCGTTTCATCATGACGCCCCCGCATTTGGAGTTGCTGGCGACGCAGGTCGACGCCGCGCAGGCGCAGCGGCTGGCCGGTCAGCTCTGGGTGGCCGGTGGGGTGCTGCGCCGGTCCGTGGCGAACCAGTGGCTCGACCTGCTCGGTCCGGGCGGCCTGATCAACTCCTATGGCCCGACCGAGACCACCGTGATCATGTCGGCGTACCCGGTGGTGGAACCACAGACCAGCGAGATCGTGCCGATCGGCCGACCGATGGCGAACACCGTGGTGCGGATCCTGGACGACGCGATGCGGCTGCTGCCGGCCGGCGCCGTCGGCGAGCTGTACATCGGGGGCGACTGCCTGGCCACCGGCTATCTCGGGCAGCCCGAGCTGACCGCCGAGCGCTTCGTGCCCGACCCCTTCGGCCCGCCGGGTGCCCGCCTCTACCGCAGCGGCGACCTCGGTCACTGGCGGCCCGACGGGACGATGGCCTTCGTCGGCCGGGTCGACGACCAGGTCAAGGTCCGCGGCTACCGGATCGAACCCGGCGAGATCAGTGCCGTCGTCGCCCAACACCCGCAGGTACGCGACTGCGTCGTCCTCGCCCACCAGGACCGTCTGGTCGCCTTCTACCGCGGCGAGGCGACCGACCTGGCCGCGTACTGCGCCAGGCAGTTGCCCGACTTCATGGTGCCGAGCCTGTTCGTGCCGGTGGAGCGGATCCCCCTCAACGCCAACGGCAAGGTCGACCGGGATGCCCTGCGCGGCCGGCTCGACGCGGCGCTCGCCGACGGCACCGCCGATCCCGCCGAGTTCGTCGCACCGCAGACCGTGGTGGAGAAGCGGGTCGCCGCGAACTGGGCGGAACTGCTCGACGCGCGGATCGGCGCGACAGCCGATTTCTTCCTCCTGGGTGGTCACTCGGTGCTCGCCGCCCGGCTGATCGCCGGGTTGCAGGAGGAGTTCGACCTCGACCTGCCGATCCGGCTGGTGTTCGAGCACCCGACGGTGCGCGCCCAGGCGATCGCCATCGAAGACCTGATCCGGGCGGAGGTCGACGCGCTGGACGCCGCCGACCTCACCCACGACCTTTCGCGATCTGAGGAGTACCCGGCATGACCAGCATCGCCAACGAGCCGAACCTTCGTGAAGAACTCGTCCAGCGTCGCCTGGCCGGCCGTCGTACCGGCCGCCGGGACCGGATCCCGACAGTCGACCGGTCGGGTGAGCTGCCGCTGTCGTACGGCCAGCAGCAGATGTGGTTCCTCAACCGGATGGACCCCACAAGCGCCGAGTTCCTGGTCTCCTGGGCGCTGCGGCTGCGCGGGCAGCTGGACGCCGACGCGCTGGGCCGCGCCCTCGACGCGCTGGTCGCCCGGCACGAGATCCTGCGCACCCGCTACGCCCTCGCCGGCACCGATCCGGTCCAGGTCATCGACCCGCCGGCGCACCGCGACCTGCCGGTGGTGGACCTGACCGACCGACCGCGCACCGAGCGGGAGGCGGCGCTCGACGCGGTGCTCGCCGACAGTGCGCTGAGCGGGTTCGACCTGGCCCGGGAGTGGCCGGTGCGGGCCGTGCTGGTGCGGCTCGACACCGACGAGCACGTCCTCGCCCTGGTGCTGCACCACATCGCCTGCGACGCGCCCTCCGTCGCGGTGCTCACCGGTGAGCTGGCCGAGCTGTACGCCGCGCTCCGGGTCGGCGTCGAGCCCTGGCTGCCGGCGCCCGCCGTGCAGTACGCCGATTTCGCCGCCTGGCAGCGCGGCCGGCCGCGCGCCGAGTCGGTGGCCCGGTCGCTCGACTACTGGCGCGACCAACTCGCCGGGCTGACGCCTGTGGAGCTGCCGGCCGACCGGTCCCGGCCGAAGAACCGGGACTGGCGCGGCTCGTCGGTGCCGTTCACCCTGACCGCCGAACTCTCCGCCGCGCTGCGCGCGGTCGCACGCGACGCCGGGACCACCGTCTTCGTCACCCTGCTCAGCGCGTACCAGGTGCTCCTGTCGCGCTACACCGGCCGGACCGACCTCGCCGTGGGCACGGTGTCGTCCGCGCGCAGTCGCGCGGAGCTGCACAACCTGGTCGGGTACGGCATCGACAACCTGGTGCTGCGGGCCCGGTGGAGCGGCGACCCCTCGTTCGCCGCCCTGCTGGCGCAGGCCCGGGACACCGTGCTGGGCGCGTTCGACCACACCGATGCCCCGTTCGCCCTGCTCGCCGACGAGCTGGAGCCGGAGCGGGATCTCTCCCGTACGCCGCTCTACCAGGTCGCGTTCACCCTCCAGAGCGAGCCGCCCACCACCGACTGGCCCGGTGACCTGCGCGTGGAACCGGTCGAGCTGCCGCTGCGGACGTCCAAGGTGGACCTGACCCTGCACATGATGGAGGGCGCCGACGGTGGGCTGCGCGGCCGGATCGAGTACGCGACAGCCCTGTTCGACAGGGCCACCGTCGAGCGTGCCGCCGACCATCTGGTGCGGCTCCTGGAGCAGGTGGCGGCCGACCCGTTGGCCCGACTCTCCGACCTGGCCATGCTCGGTGCCGCCGAGCTGGCCCTGGTGACCCAGGGGCCGGTTTCCGCGGACCCGGTCACCGGCACCGTGCACGGTGTCTTCGAGGCCGTCGCGGCCGCCCACCCCGACGCGGCGGCGTTGACGGTGGGCGGCACCACCCGCAGCTACGCCGAGCTGAACGCCGACGCCAACCGGCTCGCCCACTGGCTGCGCGCCCACGGCGCCGGCCCCGAGCGGCTGGTCGGGGTGCACCTCGACCACGGCCCCGAACTGGTGCCGGCCCTGCTCGGCGTCCTCAAGTCCGGTGCCGCGTACCTGCCCCTCGACCCGGCCTCGCCGGACGAACGCCTCGACTTCATGATCGGCGACGCCGGGGTGGAGATCGTGCTGACCACGACCGCCCAGCACGACCGGTTCGCCGACTTCGGCGGGACCGTGGTGTTGCTGGACGACCCGGACCTCGTCGCCGAGCTGGCCGCCCAGCCGACCGTCGACCCTGCCGTGCCGATGGACGTGGACAACCTCTGCTACGTCATCTACACCTCGGGCTCCACCGGCCGCCCCAAGGGTGTCGCGGTGGCCCATCGGCAGGTGCTGCGGCTGCTGACCGTCACCGCCGACGACTACCGGTTCGGCCCGGACGACGTGTGGACGCTGCTGCACTCGTACGCCTTCGACTTCTCGGTCTGGGAGATCTGGGGCTGTCTGCTGCACGGCGGTCGGCTGCTGGTGGTGCCCCGGGCGCTGGCCCGATCCCCGCAGGAGCTGCTCGACGAGCTGATCGCGCAGCGGGTCACGGTGCTCTGCCAGACGCCCACGGCGTTCCGCGCGCTGGTCGGGCTGGCGGCCGAGGGTGACACCCGGGTGGACCGGCTCGCCCTGCGGGTGGTGACCTTCGGCGGCGAAAAACTGGACGTGGCCGAGCTGGCGCCGTGGGTGGCCAGCCGTGGCGTGGGCGCACCGCGGCTGATCAACATGTACGGGATCACCGAGACCACCGTGCACACCACGTACCACCGGGTCACCGCCGCCGAGGTGGGCGGCACGGCCAGCCCGATCGGCGTACCGCTGTCGGACCTCACCGTCCACCTGCTCGACGCCGACGGCCGACCGGTGCCGATCGGCGTGCCCGGTGAGATCCACGTGGGCGGCCCGGGTGTCGCCCGCGGCTACCTCGGTCGCGCCGAGTTGACCGCGCAGCGGTTCGTGCCTGACCCGTGGGGGCCTGCCGGTTGGCGGCTCTACCGCAGCGGCGACCTCGCCCGCCGGCACGCCGACGGACGGCTGGAGTTTGTCGGACGCATCGACCACCAGGTCAAGATCCGTGGCTACCGGGTCGAGCTGGGCGAGATCGAGGCGGCCCTGACCGTCCTGCCTGGCGTCCGGGACGCGGTGGTGGTGCTGCGCGAGGACAACCCGGGCGACCAGCGGCTGACCGCGTATCTGGTCGCCGAGGACAACTCGACGCTGCTGCGCCCCTCGCAGCTGCGCGCGGCGCTGGGCCGGACGCTGCCGGACTACATGGTCCCGGCGGCGTTCATGCCGCTGCCCCGGATCCCGCTGACCGTCAACGGCAAGCTCGACCGGGCCGCGCTGCCCGCCCCGGGCCGTGCGGTGGCCGCCGTCGACCGGCCGTACGTCGCTCCACGCACCACTGTGGAGCAGCAGCTCGCCGACATCTGGACCACCACCCTCGGGCTGGACCGCGTCGGCGTGCAGGACGGTTTCTTCGACCTCGGTGGCGACTCCATCCGCGCGGTGGCGCTCGCCGGCGCGTTGCGGGCGGCGCACCTCGACGTCGAGGTCCGGGACATCTTCGAGCGGCGTACCGTCGCCGAGCTGGCCGAACTGCTCACCGCGCGGCCGGCCGCCGAGCCGGAGCCGACGGTCGCCCCGTTCGAACTGGTCGGCGAGGCGGACCGGGCCGCGCTGCCCGCCGGCGTGGTGGACGCCTACCCGTGCACCCAGGGACAGCTCGGCATGCTTGTCGAGCTGCTGTCCGACACCGAGCAGAACCCCTACCACAACGTGACCAGCTACCGGGTGCGTGGCGGAGGGGAGTTCTCCCTGGACGCGCTGCGTGCCGCCGCGGCACTGCTGGTGCGCCGCCACGAGGTGCTGCGTACCTCCTTCGACCTGACCAGCTATTCGGTGCCGATGCAGCTGGTGCACGCCACCGCCGAGCTGGCCGTCACGCACGATCACAGCGTTGCCACCGGGCGGGCCGAGCTGGATCGGGAGCTGCGCGACCACATCGCGGTCGAGCGGAGCCGACTGTTCGACATCGATCGCCCGTCGCTGCTGCGGCTGCACGCCAGGACCTGCCCGGACGGCAGTTGGTGGCTCACCATCACCGAGTGCCACCCGATCCTGGACGGGTGGAGCTACCACTCGCTGATCATGGAGCTGGTCCGCGACTACCACCAGATCCGGGCCGGGGAGCCGCCGGCGTCGCAGCCGATCCCCTCGGTACGGTTCGCCGACGCCGTCGGGGCCGAACGGCGGTCGGTCACCGGCGACGCCGACCAGGCGTTCTGGAGTGGCGTACTGGCCGGTCGGGCCCGTCACGACCTGCCCACCGGCTGGGGTGACGCCGACGCGCCGCAGGGCGCCAAGCACGAGCACTGGGTGCCGGTGCAGGACCTCGAATCCTCACTGCGGGACCTGGCCCGGCGGCTCGGCGTGCCGTTCAAGTCGGTCATGCTGGCGGCGCACCTGAAGGTGATGAGCCAGCTCACCGGCGCGCAGCGGTTCTACACAGGCCTGGTCTGCAACATCCGCCCCGAGGCGGCCGGCGCGGACCGGGTGTACGGCATGCACCTCAACACCGTGCCGGTCGGCTACGACGGGCCGGCTTCCACCTGGGACGAGCTGATCCGGCGTACCTTCGCCGCCGAGCTGGAACTGTGGCCGCACCGGCGCTATCCGCTGTCCACCCTGCAACGGGAGGTGGGCGAGGACGCCCGCATGCTCGACGTGCGGTTCAGCTTCCACGACTTCCACCAGATCGATACCGACGAGATCGATTACGCCGAGTCCATCGACGACAGCCCCACCGAGTTCCCGCTTGGCGTGTTCAGCCGGCTCGGCTTCCTCACCCTGCAGGCCAGCCGGCGGCACGTCGGCCTCGACGCCCTGCGCCGCCTGGGCGCGATGTACCGGGCGGTGTTGGAGGCGATGGTCGCGGATTCGGCTGGGGACGCGAGGGCGGTGTGTCTGCCGGCGGGTGAGGTGTCGGTGGTGCTGGCCGATGGCGATGGTGCGGTGGAGCCGCTGTCGGGGTCGGTGCTGAGCTGGTTCGAGGAGCAGGTCGGTCGGGTGCCGTCGGCGCAGGCCGTGAACGGTGTGACCTTCGCGGAGCTGGACGCGCGGGCGGTGGTGCTGGGGTCGTGGCTGGCCTCGTGTGGTGTTTCCCGTGGCTCGGTGGTGGGGGTGTTGCTGGATCGGGGTGACGATCTGGTGGCCGCGATGCTGGGGGCGTGGAAGGCGGGGGCGGCGTTCGTGCCGGTGGACCCGTCCTATCCGGTGGGTCGCGTCGAGGCGATGGTGGCGGACGCCGGTGTGTCTCATGTGGTGACGTCGGCCCGCTATGCGGATCGGTTCGCGTCCGGGGTCGAGGTTCTGGTGGTGGACCACGTTCCGGCGGTGTCGCAGCAGTCGGTGGTGTTGCCGGGTGTGGTGGATTTGGATGATTTGGCGTATGTGATTTTCACGTCGGGTTCGACGGGTCGGCCGAAGGGTGTGCAGGTTACGCATCGGGGTTTGGCGAATCATGTTCGTTGGGCGTCGGTGGAGTTGGCTGGTCGTGGTTCTGGTGGGTGTGCTGTTTTCTCGTCGGTGGCTTTTGATTTGCAGGTGCCGAATTTGTGGGCGCCGTTGGTGGTGGGTCAGCGGGTGTTCATGGTGGATCAGGATCTGGATTTGGCGGAGTTGGGGTCGGCGTTGTCGGCGGCGGGTCCGTTTAGTTTCTTGAAGGTGACGCCTGGTCATTTGGAGGTTTTGGGTCGGCAGTTGTCGGATGAGTTGTTGGCTGGTTTGGCGCCGGTGGTGGTGGTTGCGGGGGAGGGTTTTCCGGCGGCGTTGGCGAACCGGTGGTTGGGTCTTCTGGGTACGGGGAATGTGATTAATGAGTATGGGCCGACGGAGGCGTCGGTGGGGACGTGTGTTTTTCCGGTGCGGGTGGAGCAGACCTTGCCGGTGGTGCCGATTGGTCGGGCGTTGCCGGGTGTGCGGATGTTTGTGCTTGATTCGTTCATGAGTCTGGTGCCGGTGGGTGTGGTTGGTGAGTTGTTCGTCGGTGGTGTGGGGGTTGCTCGGGGTTATGTGGGGCAGTCCGGGTTGACGGCGGATCGGTTTGTGCCGGATCCGTTCGGGTCGGCGGGGTCGCGGTTGTATCGGACCGGGGATCTGGTTCGCCGGTTGGCCGATGGCGCTGTCGAGTTCGTGGGCCGGGTTGATCATCAGGTGAAGGTGCGTGGTTACCGGATCGAGTTGGGTGAGATCGAGTCGGTGATCGCTGCGGTGGCCGGGGTCCGTGACACGGTGGCCCTGGTCCACCCGGAAGAGGCGCGGTTGCTCGCCTTCTACGTGCCGGAAGGGCCGGACGCCGGTCTGGCCGCCCGGGTGCGGCAGGAGTGTGCGAGCCGGCTGCCCGAGTACATGATTCCGGCGGACCTGGTCGTGGTGGAGTCGATCCCGCTGAACGCCAACGGCAAGGTCGACAGGGCTGCTCTCGCGGCGTCGGTGACCGGTGGCGAGCGGGTGCACGTGGCCCCGCGTACCGATCTGGAGCGGCAGCTCGCCGAGATCTGGGCACGCGTATTGAACCAGGACACGGTAAGCGTGGTGGACAGCTTCTTCGACCTCGGCGGTCACTCGATAAGCGCCATCGCCCTCGTCGGCGCGCTACGGACGGCCGGCATCCCCGCGTCGGTGCGCGACATCTTCCTGCACCGGACAGTCGCCGCGCTCGCCGCGAACCTCGAAGCGGAGCAGACCCCCGTCGAGCCCGAGTTCCAGCCCGTGGCCCCGTTCGCCCTGCTCGACGACGCCGCCCGGGCCGCCCTGCCCGCCGGCCTCGCTGACGCCTACCCCATCGCCCAGGTGCAACTCGGCATGCTCGTCAAGACGATGACCGACACCGAGCGGCACACCTACCACAACGTGTCCGCCTTCCCGATCCACGACGAGCAGCCGCTGGTCCTCGACGCGTTGCGCCGCGCCGTACAGACCGTCGTCGACAGGCACGAGATCCTGCGTACGTCGTTCGACCTCAACGGCTACTCGGTGCCGCTGCAACTCGTGCACGCCGAGGTGCCGATCGAGGTGACCGAGCTCGACCTGCGTGGCCCGGACACCGAGGCCCGGATGAGCACCTTCATGGCCGCCGAACGCGCCAACCCGTTCGCGCCGGACCAGGTCCCGCAGATGCGCGTCGCCGGCGCGACCGGCGAGGGTAACGCCTGGTGGTTCGTGCTGACCATGTCGCACGGCATCCTCGAAGGCTGGAGCCACCACTCCCTGCTGATGGAGATCCTGGACAACTACCGGCGGCTGCGGGACACCGGTGCTCCGGTGCCCGTCGACGCGTTGCCGGTGCGCTACGCCGATTTCGTCGCCGCGGAACTGGCCTCGCTGACGTCCGCCGAGGACGAGGCGTACTGGCGGGGAGTCGTCGAGTACCCGCGCTTCGCGTTGCCGACCGGGTGGGGCGCCCCCGAATCCGACCCCCAGTTCCAGTGCGGCACCCGGGTGCCGCTGCACGACCTGCTCGACGGGCTCAGGGACCTGGCCAGCAGCACCGGCACCGCGCTGAAGAGCGTGCTGCTGGCCGCCCACCTGAAGGTGATGAGCCAGCTCACCGTCGAACCCGTCTTCACCAGCGGCCTGGTCTGCCACGGGCGGCCAGAGGTGACCGGTGCGGACCGGGTGTACGGCATGCACCTGAACACGTTGCCGATCGTGCACCGTGGTCCGGCTGCCACCTGGGCGGAGCTGATCCGGCAGACCTTCGACGCGGAGTTGGAGCTGTGGCCGCACCGGCACTACCCGCTGCCCTCGGTGCAGCGGTTCACCGACGGCGCCCGGCCCATCGAGATCCTCTTCAACTACCTCGACTTCGCGCAGGTCGACACCGACCGGGTCGGCTTCGACGACGCCGTCTACGAGGCGTCCAGTGAGTTCGACCTGCACGTCTCCACTCTGGACGGGACGCTCAGCATCCTCAGCGACCCCCACGTCGTCAGCTACCCCAACGTGCTGCGCCTGGGCGCGATGTACCGGGCGGTGTTGGAGGCGATGGTCGCGGATTCGGCTGGGGACGCGAGGGCGGTGTGTCTGCCGGCGGGTGAGGTGTCGGTGGTGCTGGCCGATGGCGATGGTGCGGTGGAGCCGCTGTCGGGGTCGGTGCTGAGCTGGTTCGAGGAGCAGGTCGGTCGGGTGCCGTCGGCGCAGGCCGTGAACGGTGTGACCTTCGCGGAGCTGGACGCGCGGGCGGTGGTGCTGGGGTCGTGGCTGGCCTCGTGTGGTGTTTCCCGTGGCTCGGTGGTGGGGGTGTTGCTGGATCGGGGTGTCGATCTGGTGGCCGCGATGCTGGGGGGGTGGAAGGCGGGGGCGGCGTTCGTGCCGGTGGACCCGTCCTATCCGGTGGGTCGCGTCGAGGCGATGGTGGCGGACGCCGGTGTGTCTCATGTGGTGACGTCGGCCCGCTATGCGGATCGGTTCGCGTCCGGGGTCGAGGTTCTGGTGGTGGACCACGTTCCGGCGGTGTCGCAGCAGTCGGTGGTGTTGCCGGGTGTGGTGGATTTGGATGATTTGGCGTATGTGATTTTCACGTCGGGTTCGACGGGTCGGCCGAAGGGTGTGCAGGTTACGCATCGGGGTTTGGCGAATCATGTTCGTTGGGCGTCGGTGGAGTTGGCTGGTCGTGGTTCTGGTGGGTGTGCTGTTTTCTCGTCGGTGGCTTTTGATTTGCAGGTGCCGAATTTGTGGGCGCCGTTGGTGGTGGGTCAGCGGGTGTTCATGGTGGATCAGGATCTGGATTTGGCGGAGTTGGGGTCGGCGTTGTCGGCGGCGGGTCCGTTTAGTTTCTTGAAGGTGACGCCTGGTCATTTGGAGGTTTTGGGTCGGCAGTTGTCGGATGAGTTGTTGGCTGGTTTGGCGCCGGTGGTGGTGGTTGCGGGGGAGGGTTTTCCGGCGGCGTTGGCGAACCGGTGGTTGGGTCTTCTGGGTCCGGGGAATGTGATTAATGAGTATGGGCCGACGGAGGCGTCGGTGGGGACGTGTGTTTTTCCGGTGCGGGTGGAGCAGACCTTGCCGGTGGTGCCGATTGGTCGGGCGTTGCCGGGTGTGCGGATGTTTGTGCTTGATTCGTTCATGAGTCTGGTGCCGGTGGGTGTGGTTGGTGAGTTGTTCGTCGGTGGTGTGGGGGTTGCTCGGGGTTATGTGGGGCAGTCCGGGTTGACGGCGGATCGGTTTGTGCCGGATCCGTTCGGGTCGGCGGGGTCGCGGTTGTATCGGACCGGGGATCTGGTTCGCCGGTTGGCCGATGGCGCTGTCGAGTTCGTGGGCCGGGTTGATCATCAGGTGAAGGTGCGTGGTTACCGGATCGAGTTGGGTGAGATCGAGTCGGTGATCGGCGCCGTGGCCGGGGTCCGCGATGTGGTGGCGTTGATTGATGGCGACGAGTCGCGGCTGGTGGCGTTCTACGTGCCGGAAGGGCCGGACGCCGGTCTGGCCGCCCGGGTGCGGCAGGAATGTGCCAGTCGACTGCCGGAGTACATGATTCCGGCGGACCTCGTGGTGGTGGAGTCGATTCCGCTGAACGCCAACGGCAAGGTCGACAGGGCTGCCCTGGCCGCGTCCGTCGGGGAGTCCGGCCGGGCGCATGTGCCTCCCCGCACCGACCTGGAGCGGCAGCTCGCGGAGATCTGGGCTCGCGTGCTGAGCCTGGACACGGTAAGCGTCACGGACAGCTTCTTCGACCTCGGCGGCGACTCACTGCGAGCGGTGGCCCTGGTCGGCGCGCTCCGGGGCGCCGGCTTCCCGGTCAGCGTCCGAGACGTCTTCGTGCACCGCACCGTCGCCGCGCTCGCTGCGCACCTGACGGCCAAGGACGCCGCCGAGGTCGCACCGGAGTTCCAGCCGGTGGCCCCGTTCGCCCTGCTCGACGACGCCGACCGGGCCGCCCTGCCCGCCGGCCTCGCTGACGCCTACCCCATCGCCCAGGTCCAACTCGGCATGCTCGTGGAGATCCAGAAGGACCCGACGCGGTCGCTGTACCACATTGTCCGCTGCTTCCGGGTGCACAGCCGCCAGTCCTTCTCGGGCGACGCGCTCACGGCGGCCGTGCATGACATCGTCTCCCGGCACGAGACCCTGCGTACGTCGTTCGACCCGCACACCTTCTCGGTGCCGCTGCAACTCGTGCACGCCCATGCCCCCGTCGACGTACGGATCCTGCGCCTCGATGAGGAGCGGGCCGAGGCGCACCTGCGCGGTTACGTCGACGCCGAGCGGGCGCGGCCGTTCGACCCGGAGCACCCCGCCCCGCTACTGCGGGTCAGCGCCCATGTCGGCGCCGACGGTGGATGGTGGCTCACCGTGGCGATAAGCCACCTGGTGACCGGAGGCTGGGACCTGAACACCCTGCTGGCCGAGCTGCTCAGCTGCTACGAGCGGCGTTGCGTGGGCATGGCGCCGGAAGCGCCGGAGCCGACCGCGGTCCGGTACGCCGACTTCGTCGCGGGCGAGCGGGCGGCGCTCGCCTCGGACGGCGACGAGGCGTACTGGCGGAAGATCACTTCCGAGTACGCGAGATTCACCCCGCCGACGGGCTGGGGCGACGAGTCCGCGACTCCCGGGACGGTGCTGCGGCACCGGATCAGCTATCAGGACCTCGACCCACGGATCCGCGCCCTGGCCTCGGCGCTGGAGGTGTCACCCAAGGCTGTTCTGCACGCGGCTCATTTGAAGGTGATGAGTCAGTTGTCTGGTGAGCGGCGTTTTTACACGGGGTTGGTGTGTGATGCGCGGCCGGAGGTGCGGGGTGCGGAGCGTGTGCATGGGATGTACATCAATGTGTTGCCGTTTGGTTTTGAGTGGGGTGTGGGTTCGTGGCGTGATCTGGTGCGGTCGGTGTTCGACGGTGAGGTGGAGTTGTGGCCGCATCGGCGTTTCCCGTTGCCGGCGGTACGGCGGCTGACCGGCGCCGACACGCACCCCATCGACGTCGTCTTCGACTACACCGAGTTCCGTCGCGCCAACACCGACAGCGAGGAGCAGGTCGGCTTCGAGGCCGTCGCCGGTGAAGGTGGCACCGAGTTCGCCCTCCAGGTCACCGCGGCCAGCGGGTTCCTCGACCTCGTCGCTGATGGGCGGGTGTTTGGTGGGGCGGGTCTGGCGCGTTTGGCGGGGATGTTCCGGGTGGTGTTGGAGTCGATGGTGGCGGATCCGGGTGGGGATTCGCGGGTGGTGTGTGTGCCGTCTGGTGAGGCGGAATGGTTGTCGCGGGTGGGTGTGGGTTCTGTGGTGCCGGTGCCGGGAGTCGCGTTTTCGGCGTTCGAGGCGCGGGCTGCTTCTGATGGTGCGGCGGTTGCGGTTTGTGGTGGTGGGGTGTCGTTGTCGTATTCGGAGTTGAATGTGGCGGCGAACAGGTTGGCTCGGTATTTGCGGTCGGTGGGTGTGGGTGCCGAGGTGTTGGTGGGTGTGTGTGTGCATCGTTCGGTGGAGCAGGTGGTGGCGATGCTGGCGGTGCATAAGGCGGGTGGTGTGTATGTGCCGTTGGATCCGGGTTATCCGTCGGAGCGTTTGGGTTTGATGGTTGCCGACGCGGGGGTGTCGGTGGTGGTGGCGTCGTCGGGTGTGGTGTCGGTGTTGCCGGAGGTGGCGGCTGAGGTGGTGTTGGTTGATCGGCCGGGGTTGTGGGCTGGCGAGGCTGGTGAGGATCTGCCGGCGGTGGTGGGTCCGGAGAACGCGTGTTATGTGATTTACACGTCGGGTTCGACGGGTCGTCCGAAGGGCGCGGTCGTCACCCACGCCGGCCTGGTCAACCGGACCGCCCACGTCGCACCCACCATCAACCGGCTCGGTTCCGACGGCGTGCTCCTGCAGAAGACCGAGATCGGGTTCGACGTCTCACCCGCCGAGGTCTACGCCGCGCTGTCGACGGGGGCGCGGATCGTCGTGGCCCGGGCCGGCGGGCACCGCGACCCCGCGTACCTGCGCGACCTGATCATCGCCGAGTCGGTCACCTCGATCGAGCTCGTGCCCAGCATGTTGTCGGCGCTGCTCGCCGAGGGCATCACCGGCTGCACCTCACTGCGGTCCGTGGCGGTCGGCGGTGAGGAGCTGCCCGTCGACGTGGCGCGGGCGTTCCTCGCGGCGCTGCCGGACTGCGAGCTGTACAACACCTACGGGCCGGCGGAAACCACAGTCGACGTCACGAGTTGGCGTTGCACCACCGACGACCTGGCCGGCGTGTCCCGGGTGCCGCTCGGGCGCCCCTTCCCGAACCTCACCCTGCGGGTCCTCGACGACGAACTCCAGCCTGTGCCGGTCGGCGTGCGGGGGGAGCTGTTTGTCGGTGGTGTGGGTGTGGGTCGGGGTTATTG
>NZ_VDFY01000276.1 GCF_006228125.1 Micromonospora orduensis
CCCCGGGTGCGCGCGGCGCGGCGGGCGGCGGCGCGTTCCCGCGCGGCGCGCTCCGCGGTGGCCTGCCGGGCCAGCGAGTCGGCCCGGCCCGCGATCGAGGAGACCCGCTCCTCGGCGGTACGGACCGCGAGCCGGACCTCCATCTCGTTCTGCCGGGCCTGCGGCACCATCGCGGCGAGCTGGTCCCGTTCCTCGCTGGACGGCTCCGCGTCGACCGGGGTCTCCTCGGCCAGCCGCAGCCGCTCCTCCAGCTCGGCGAGCGCGGTGAGGTCCCGTTGCCGGGCCGCCTCGGCGCGGGAGCGGGAGTCCCCGAGCCGGTCGGTCTCCGCCTTCGCCGAGCGGGCCGCGGCGCCCAGCTCGGCGAGCCGGCGGGCGGCGGCGTTGCGGTGGCTCTCCGCCTCGCGCTTCTCGGCGGCGGCGTGCTGCACCCTCTCCTTGGCGGCGGCCACCTCGGCGCGCGCCTCGACGAGCTGGTCGCGCAGCTCCGCGCCGGCCCGCTCGGCGGTGAGCCGGTTGGCGCGGGCCTCCTCGACGGCCGCCTGCACCTCGATGTAGCTGGGCGCCTTGGCCGACCCGCCGGCGGCCGCGTACGCGCCGACCACGTCGCCGTCGGGGGTGACGGCGCGCAACTCCGGGTTGCCGGCGACCAGTTCCGCCGCGGCGGCCAGGTCGTCGACGAGCGCCACGTCCCGCAGCGCCCGGTGCACCGCCGGACGCAGCTCGGCCGCGCACTCCACCAGGTCGGGCGCCCAGCGGGCGCCGTCGGGCAGCTTCGGGCGCAGCGCGTCGGCGGAGCCGGTCATGCCCGGTCCGCCCGGGCTGCCGACCAGCAGGCCGGCCCGGCCGGCGTCGGAGATCTTCAACAGCCGCATCGCCTCGACGGCCTCGTCGACGCCGCTGACGGCGACCGCGTCGGCGAGCCCACCGAGCGCGGCGGCCAGCGCGGCCTCGTTCCCGGGGGCGACGGTGAGCAGCCCGGCGAGGCTGCCGAGCAGGCCGGGTACGTCGTCGGCGCGGGCGAGCAGCGCGCCGGCCCCGTCCTTGCGCCGCAGGCCCAGGGCGAGCGCCTCCTCGCGGGCCTTCCAGGTGGCGGCGTCCTTCTCGGCGGCCCGCTCCGCGTCGGCCAGCGACCGGACGCCTGCCTGCGCACGCTCCTGCTCGGCGACCGCCTCGGCGTGCCGGGCGTCCAGGTCGGCGTTGTCCCGGTCCGCCTCGGTGGACTGCGCCGCCACCGCGTCCAGGTCGGCCTGTGCCTGTTCGGCGCGGGCCAGCGCGTCGGCGTGCGCGACGGCGAGCCGTTCGATCTCCTCGCCGGCGCTTGTGGTCCGAGCGCGGGCCGAGTTGACCTGGCCGGTGAGTCGGGCCATGCCCTCGCGGCGGTCGGCGATGGCCTTGGCGGCGGCGACCAGCTCCCGCTCGGCGGCGGCGAGCTGCCGTTCCAGCTCCTGGCGGTGCTCCACCGCCTCGGCCAGCCGGATCTGGTCGTCGGTGAGCGCCGCGCGGAGCTCCTCCTCCTGCTCGCGGACCCGCTCCGCCTCGGCCTCCAGCTGGTCCGGGTCGCGGCCAGGCCGCTCGTCGTCGCCGGTGGCGCTGAGGTGCCGGAGCCGTTCCCGGGCGAGCTGCTCGATCGAGCGGAAGCGTTCCTGCAGGGCGGACAGCTTGTACCAGGTGTCCTGGGCGGCGGCGAGCAGCGGAGCGTCCTCCGCGAGGGCGGCCTCCAGCTCGCCGAGCCGGCCCTGCACCTCGGCGTGCTCGCCCTCGATCTGCTCGCGGCGCTCCCGCAGCGCGGTCTCGTCGGCGATCTCCCGGTCCAGGGTGGTGCGCAGGGTGGCCAGGTCGTCGGCGAGCAGCCGCAGGCGGGCGTCGCGCAGGTTGGCCTGGATGGCGGCGGCGCGGCGGGCCACCTCCGCCTGCCGGCCCAGCGGCTTGAGCTGGCGGCGCAGCTCGGCGGTGAGGTCGGTCAGGCGGTTGAGGTTCACCTGCATGGCGTCGAGCTTGCGCAGCGCCTTTTCCTTGCGCTTGCGATGCTTGAGGACGCCGGCCGCCTCCTCGATGAACGCGCGGCGGTCCTCCGGCTTGGCGTGCAGCATCCCATCGAGCCGGCCCTGGCCGACGATGATGTGCATCTCCCGGCCGATGCCGGAGTCGGAGAGCAGCTCCTGGATGTCGAGCAGCCGGCAGGAGTTGCCGTTGATCTCGTACTCGCTCTCGCCGGAGCGGAACATCCGGCGGGTGATGGAGACCTCGGTGTACTCGATCGGCAGCGCGCCGTCGGTGTTGTCGATGGTGAGGGTGACCTCGGCGCGACCCAGGGGCGCGCGACCGGCGGTGCCGGCGAAGATGACGTCCTCCATCTTGCCGCCGCGCAGCGCCTTGGCGCCCTGCTCGCCGAGCACCCAGGCGATGGCGTCGACGACGTTGGACTTGCCGGAGCCGTTCGGGCCCACCACGCAGGTGATCCCGGGCTCCAGCTTCAACGTCGTGGCGGAGGCGAAGGATTTGAAGCCCTTCACCGTCAGGCTCTTGAGATACACCTTCTCGATCCTCGTCCGGTGGCCGCCGTACCGTCGCCGGCTGCGCGGACCTGGGTGAACCCGCAGACTAACCCGGTGACGCGAGCGGGCCGGCACGCGACCCGCCCCGGACGGCGCCGGCGAAGGGTGCGGGACGCGTTCGGAAGGGCCGCGCGGAAAGACAAACGCCTTTCATGATCGGCTTATCCGTCGAGGCTTTCCCGGGAGTGTCGACCCTTTCCGGGTCAACCCACTTCAAGATCAGGAATCGTCGAACGCGAAAGGGAGCCGGACAGCGTTGCGCGCCGGCACGTGACGTGTCGGCGCGCTTTTCTGCGATGGTGCGATTCAGTTTTCCGACCCGAAGGTCAGGTCAGCGCCGGCTCGGCCAGACGGAGCAGATCGTCCGCCTCCGCCGCAGCCGCCGCGAGCCGATCATTGTCGGCACGCAGACGCGTGATCTCGAACTCCAGTGCCTGAACCCTGGCACGCAGCCGGGTGACCTCGTCGAGCAGACGCCGGTCGGGCGCTGCACCTACGTGGCCGTAGAGGGCCTTCGCCATGCTGACTCCTTGATATGCGCTGCCGGAAAGGCCGGCCAACGCGCGCCCATTTGTACGCGGCTGTCATTCCAGGCTGTATCTGGGCATGACCGGGCGCGACTGGCGACACCTATATATTGAGCCGCAAACCCCTCCTTCGTCAAGTTCTCGCAGGCCGTAGATCATCTCCACGTCGACCTGTCCACTTGTCGGGGGGCTGCCTCAAGGCACGGACACGCTCTGTCCGGACACCTTTACTGTACGCCCCGATTCCCGGAAGTCCGCCCCCTGGCGTCCGACTTCCCCTTAACTCTTCCTTAGCCACGTTGCCGCAGCTTGTGGGCGGGTCGTAGCGTCACCCCGGCCATCAACCGACCCCGTGGAGGCAGAGGCGTGTACGGCTGGACCGACCCGATGGACCCGAACGGCGCCCCCCGGCGCGCCGAGCGGCAGACAGACGAGCCGGACTGGCTGCGCGACCGCCCGGAGCCCCGCTCGGCCTACCTGTTCGGCGACGACCCGGACCGGCCCGGCGACGAGTGGCAGCGCGAGCAGCCCACCGCCCGCTGGCAGCCGGAGCCCGCCGCCCCCGCCGACGCGTACACCGCCGCCTGGCCGGCCCACCAGCCGGTCGACGACGACCCGACCAACTGGCGCGGTCGCGCGGACACCACAGGCGGTTGGCACGCCGACGCCGGCCCGGAGTCCGCCGACGACTGGAGCACCGCCGACGACGAACCCACCGCGCGGCCCGGCGAGGGGCGGCACCGCTCCCCGCGCCGCTGGCGCCGGCCGCTGATGATCGGCGGCGCCGCCGCCGCGGCCACCCTCGTGGTGAGCTTCGGCGTCGGAGCGCTCGCGCTCCCCGGTGGCGACGACAGGGGCAGCGAGCCGACGGCCGTCGACGACACGTACGCCGCGTCGGCAGCGCCGACCGACCAGCCGGCCCTCGACACCCTCGCCGCGCCCTCCCCGAGCGGCACACCCACTGCCGCCCCGCCGAGTCCGTCGCCGAGCAGGGTCGTCAAGCCCACCCCGGCGCCGTCGCGGACCACCGCCCCGTCGCGACGCGTCGCACCGCGCAGCACAGCGCCGATCACCACAAACGGCTCCGGCAGCGCCAGCGGCACGGTGAGCAGCCAGGCGCGCGAGGTGGTGAACCTGGTCAACGCCGAACGGGCCAAGGCCGGCTGCAAGGCGCTGAGCATCGACGACAAGCTGATGACCGCCGCGCAGAAGCACAGCCAGGACCAGGCCGACCACCAGAACATGTCGCACACCGGCAGCGACGGCAGCAACGCCGGCGTACGGCTGGACCGCGTCGGCTACGCGTGGCGCACCTACGGCGAGAACGTGGCCTGGAACCAGAAGACCCCGGCCTCGGTGATGGACGCCTGGATGAACAGCTCCGGCCACCGGGCCAACATCCTGAACTGCGCGTTC
Organism: Micromonospora orduensis; assembly: GCF_006228125.1. Classification (GTDB taxonomy): domain Bacteria; phylum Actinomycetota; class Actinomycetes; order Mycobacteriales; family Micromonosporaceae; genus Micromonospora; species Micromonospora orduensis. The sequence goes on from NZ_VDFY01000276.1 coordinate 4,499, forward strand.
ACCGAGATCGGCGTCGGCATCGCCAGCAGCAACGGCCCGTACTGGACGCAGGTCTTCGCGGCGCCGCGCTGACCGCGCGTCGTCCGCGCCCCCGCGTTCGTTTGACCCGGTGAGGTACGTCGGGCCGAGCGCGGGGCCGGCGTACCGGCCGAGGGCGGCGACGGACCGCCCGGGACCCGGGAGCTGCCGATGCGGATCCGGCCGCGGCGACCTGCCGCGACGCGTTCACTGCGCCGCCTCCTGGCCGCCGGCCTCGCGGCGGTCCTGGTGGTGCCGGCGTACGGCTGCCGCGCCGAGCTGACCCCGCCCGGCGCACCCACCGCGTGGCCGGCCGGCCAGTCCCGCCACTGGCAGTGGCAGTGGCAGCTGACCGGCCCGCTCGACCCGACAGTGGACGCCGATGTCTTCCTACTGGACCCGGTGGACACCACTGCCGCGCAGACCGCCGAGCTGCGCTCGGAGAACCGTCGACTGATCTGCCAGGTGCACGTCGGGTCGGTCCGTCCGGCCGACCCGGACGCCAGCCGCTTCCCCGAGACCGTGCGGGGCTCGGTCGGGCGGCGACCCGGCAGCCGGTGGCTGGACGTCCGGGGATGGGACGCCCTCGAACCGGTGCTCGCCGACCGGTTCCGGCTGTGCCGGGGCAAGGGCTTCGGCGCGGTGGCCCTCGCCGACGCCGACGGGTACGCGTCCCGCACCGGGTTCCCGCTCGACTTCGACGACCAGTTGCTGTTCAACCGCCGGCTGGCCCGCCTGGCCCGGTCGTTGAGCCTCTCCCCCGGCCTGGTCAACGACGTGCCGCAGGTCGCCGCGCTCGCACCCGACTTCGACTTCGCGGTCAACGAGGAGTGCGTCCGCCTGGGCCAGTGCGCCAAACTGCTGCCGTTCGCCGATGCGGGCAAACCCGTCTTCCACGTCGAGTACACCGGCTCGACCGGCGACTTCTGCGTCACGACCGTCGGCTACGGCTTCGCCTCGATTCGCAAGGACCGCACGCTTGACGCCTCGCGGGACGCCTGCCCGCGGCCCTGAGACGGGCTGGCCGGGCCGCGGTCGCGGCCCGGCCACACCGTCCGGTCTCAGGGCACCGGCACCAGCTCCGGCGCGGGGGCCGGCGGGTCGGCGGGAGCGGACGCCGGACGCTGACGCAGGAAGCGGGGAGCCCACCAGTTCGCGTCGCCCAGCATGGTCATCAGCGACGGCAACACCACTCCGCGGATGATCGTGGCGTCCAGCAGGATCGCCGCCGCGAGACCGATGCCGAGCTGCTTCATGTCGATCGTGCTCAACGTGGCGAAGATCGAGAACACGCCCACCATCACGATCGCCGCGCTGGTGACCACCCCGGCCGACGAGGTGATCCCGTACGAGACGGCGTCGCGGTTGGGCATGCCCGCCCGGATCCCCTCGCGGATCCGACTGACCACGAACACGTGGTAGTCCATCGAGAGGCCGAACAGCACCACGAAGAGGAACAACGGCAGCCAGGACACGATGGCGCCCATCGAGGTGAAGCCGAGCAGCCCCTCGGCCCAGTCGCCCTGGAAGACCAGCACCAGCAGCCCGTACGCGGCGCCGGCGGAGAGCAGGTTCAGCAGGATCGAGCTGGCCGCGACCACCACCGACCGGAAGGTGAGCACCATGACCAGGAAGGTGAGCACCAGCACGAAGCCCATCACCAACGGCAGCTTGTCGCGGACGTGCTGCGCGTAGTCCTCGCTGTCGGCCACGCTGCCACCCACCGCGTACTCGATGCCGGGGATGCCCCGCAGCTCGGCCGGGACCAGGTCCTCGCGCAACGTCTCCAGCGACCGCACCGACCGGTCGTCCCGGCTGGCGTACGGGGTGGCGACGTCCAGCACCGACACCCGCCGGTCGTCCGACACCTGGATCTTCGGGCCGTCCGCCTCGGTCGGGGCGAACAGCGGGTCACCGGCGGCTCGGGTGGCCAGGTCGGTGAGGGCGGCGCGGACCCGGTCGGCCTGCTCGGCCGGCGCCCGGACGGCCACCACGTGGTTGGTGCCGGTGCTCGGGAAGGCGGCGGTGAGCCTGTCGTACGCCTGCATGGCCGGGGTGGTGCGGGGCAGGTCCTCCATGCCGGGGAACTTCAGCTTCATGCCCAGCGCCGGCGCGGCGAGGGCGAGCAGCAGCCCGACCGAGATCACCAGGGTCACCACCGGGGCGCGCAGCGCGGGCCGGAGCAGCGCCGGCCAGAGCCGCGGCGGGCGGGGCGTGCCGTGCCGGCCGGTACGCGGCGCGGTCAACCGCCAGAGCAGCGGCACCCGCGGCCGGTCGACCCAACGGCCGAGCTTGGCCAGCAGGGCGGGCAGCACGGTCAGCGAACCGGTGACCGCGACGGCGACCACCAGGATCGAGCCGACGGCGAGGGACGAGAAGACCACGTCGCCGGCGAGCAGCAGCCCGGCCATCGCGATGATCACGGCGAAGCCGGAGACCACGACGGCGTGCCCGGAGGTCTCCGCGGCGATCTCCACGGCGTCCAGACCCGACCGACCCTTGGCGCGTTCCTCACGTTCCCGGCGGATGTAGAACAGCGAGTAGTCCACCCCGACGGCCATGCCGATCAGCAGGATCACCGGGGACGTGGTGTCGGTGGCCGGCACCAGGTGCGAGGCGAGGGTGGACAGACCCATCGCGGCGGCGACCGAGGAGAGCGCCAGCAGCACCGGGACGCTCGCCGCGATCAGCGCGCCGAACGCGATGATCAGGATGGCGAGGGTGACCGGCAGGCTGAGCAGCTCGGCACGCTTGAAGTCCTTGCCCAGGGTGTCGTCGAGGGCCTGACCGATCGACGGCCCGCCGACCTGCTCGACGCGTACCTGCGGATACGCGGTCTGCACGGTGGCGGTGGCGTCGCGCAGCGGCTGCACCCGGTCCGACGCCGTCTCCGGATCACCGGACATGGTGATCGGCAGCAGCAGCGCGGACCCGTCCCGGGCCGGGACGGGCTGGCCGACCTCGGCGACGCCGGTGACCGTCCGCAGGCGGGCGGCCGCGTCGTCGGCCGCGGCCTTCGCCGCCGTCGCGTCCAGCGCGCCGCCCCGCGAGGTGATGAGGACGTTCTCCACGGCCGGGTCGTCGAAGTCGCCGGCGTCCACGATGAGGCTTGCCCGTCCCGCCTCGCCGATCGCCTGGTCGCCGCTTGTGGCCTCGTTGAGACCGGCGGCGTTGCCACCGACGAAGCACACCGCCACGAACACCGCCCACAGGGCGATTGCCCGCCACGGGTGCTCGGCGCTCCACCGCGCCATCCGCACCGTCACCGGTCTGCCAGCCATCTCGGGTCCCCCTGTCACGTCAACCCCCTGTCAACGGTGCTGACGCTAGGGGCGTGACGAGGCGGTCACATCGGGGATCGGCCCTGGCCCGCCCCGGAACCCGTACACAAGGAGAGGCGGGCCCGTCCGGCGGGCATCCCCCACGATTCGGGCGCCCGCCGGGGTGCGGCCCGGAGCGTCCGACCGCGACCCGCCGATGCCGACCCGGAGCCGGCTCCGGGTCATCCCCGAACGGCACCCCGAGGTCGCGGCTGGCAACGCGGGCAGCTGTACGACGAACGGTTCATGAACGCCTCACGGCGGATCGGCGTGCCGCACCGCCGGCACGGCTCGCCCTCGCGCCCGTAGACGTTCAGCTCCCGGTCGAAGTAGCCGCTCTCACCGTTGACGTTGACGTAGAGGGCGTCGAAGCTGGTGCCGCCCTCCCTGATCGCCTCGGCGAGCACGTCCCGGACGTGACCGAGCAGCCGCAGCGTCGCCGGGCCGGTCAACGCGTCGGTGGGGCGCGCCCCGTGCAGCTGGGCACGCCAGAGCGCCTCGTCGGCGTAGATGTTGCCCACCCCGGAGATCAGGCTCTGGTCGAGCAGGGCCCGTTTCACCTCGGTCCGCCGTCGGCGCAGCGCCGCGACGAACGCCGTGTCGGAGAACTCCGGGTCCATCGGATCGCGGGCGATGTGCGCGATCTCCGTGGGCAGCTCGGCGCCGCCCTCGCTGACCGACAGTCCGCCGAACGTACGCTGGTCGACGAAGCGCAGCTCCGGTCCGTCGTCGGCGAACCGGAACCGCACCCGCAGGTGCGTCTCGTCCGGCGTGCCGGGTGGTTGCAGGAGCAGCTGACCGGACATGCCCAGGTGACCGATCACCGCGTCACCGCTGTCCAGGGGGAGCCACAGATACTTGCCGCGCCGCCGGACGTCCAGCACCGTCCTGCCGGCGAGCACGTCGGCGAAGTGCGCGCCACCGGGGACGTGCCGGCGGACGGCGCGCGGGTGGCGGACCTCCACCGAGCCGATCCGGCGGCCGATGACCCACTGGGCCAGCCCCTGCCGGACGGTCTCCACCTCGGGCAGCTCAGGCACGCCCCGCCCCCGCGTCACGGTCGACGGCCACGCCGACCCGGTCCTGCGCGCCACCGCCCGACGACTGCTGAGCCGCGACGTCGGCCGGCATCACCTGCGCCAGGTGGTCGGCCTCCTCCGTCCGGGCCGCCCGCTCGGCCCGCTCCAGCGGACCGACCGACTCCCGGTCGGCCGACCCGTCCCGGCCGGCCGAACCGTCCTGGCCGTTCTGGTCGGCGAGCGTCCGCCAGGCCGCCTCCGCCGCCCGCTGCTCGGCCTCCTTCTTGCTGCGCCCCTCGGCACCGCCGTACCGGTTGCCGGCCACCACCACCCACGCGGTGAACGTCTTGAGGTGGTCCGGGCCGGTGCCCTCGATCCGGTACTCCGGCACCCCCAGCCCGAGCGCCGCCGTCAGCTCCTGGAGGCTGGTCTTCCAGTCCAGCGCGGCGCCCCGACCGGCCGACTCGGCCATCAGCGGGTCGAAGAGCCGGTGGATGACGATCCCGGCGGTGTCCAGCCCGTACTGGAGGTAGATCGCGCCGAGCAGCGCCTCCAGGGTGTCGGCGAGGATGCTCGCCTTGTCCCGGCCCCCGGTGGTCTCCTCACCCTTGCCGAGCAGCAGGTACGCGCCGAGGCCGTCCGGGCCCAGCCCACGGGCCACGTCGGCGAGCGCCCGCATGTTGACCACGCTGGCGCGCAACTTCGCCAACTGCCCCTCGGGCAGGTCCGGGTGGTTGTGGAAGAGCGCCGTGGTGATCACCACGCCGAGCACCGAGTCGCCGAGGAACTCCAGCCGCTCGTTGGTGGGCAGACCACCGTTCTCGTACGCGTACGAGCGATGGGTCAACGCGCGTTGCAGCAGCTCCGGTTCCAGGCTCACGCCGAACGCGGCTTCCAGGTGACCGACGGACGCCCGCCGCCGCTTGTCGTTGCTCATGTGCGTACCTCGGTGTCGGTGGAACGGTCGGTGTTCTCCGTCGCGACGTCGCCGTCGAGCAGGGCGGAGACCAGGTCGGTGGCGTGCCGCCGCCACAGGTGGGCGGCGAGGGCGATGCCGGAGGCGACATCGTCGGGGCGAGCGGAACCGTGGCAGACGACCACCGTTCCCGCCACGCCCAGCAGTGCGGCGGCGCGGGGGGCGCCGCCCCCGGCGGGCGGGCCGCCGGCCATGGCGTACGCGCCCTCGATGGCCTTGAGCAGCACGTTACCGGTGAAGCCGTCGGTGACCACGACATCGGCGCGCGCGCCGAGCGTCACGTCGTACCCCTCGACCAGGCCGACGTAGCGTGCCCCACCGGGCAGCGGCTCGACGGCCAGCAGCGGGTCGGTGGCGCGGCGGACCCGGTCGCCCTTGCCCGCCTCCGTGCCGACCGAGAGCAGGCCGACGCGGGGCGCGGCGATCGAGTGCGCCACCTCGGCGTACGCGGCGCCGAGCACGGCGTGTCGGGCGAGGGTGGCGGGGCGGGGCTCCAGCGAGCCGCCGACGTCGAGCAGCACGACCGGCCCGGTGAGCGCGGGCAGGGTGGCGGCCAGGGCGGGCTGACGGATCTCCGGCCAGCGGCCGAGACCGAGCACGGCGGCGGTGACTGTCGCGCCGGTGGCGCCGGCCGAGACCAGGGCGTCGGCGGTCCCGTCGCGGACGGCGGTGACCGCGGCCCGCACGGTGCTCTCGGCGCGGGCGGCGCTGGGATGGTCGGCCATGCCGACGACGGCACGGACCGGCCGCACGGCGATCCGGGACCGTTGGGCCGGGTCGAGCGCGGCGATCAGCTCGTCGGCGACCTCGGTCGGACCGACGAGCAGCAGGTGCAGGTCAGGGTCGGCGCGCACAGCCCGCAGAGCGCCGTCAACCACGACGGCGGGAGCATCGTCCCCGCCGAGGAGGTCAACGGCGATCCGCGCGGTGCCCGGCTCCACCGGAACGTCGACCGGGTTGGGCCGGCCGGCGTCGGAGGGAGCCGGGGCACCGGGCGAATGCCAGGGTGCGCGCGCCGCCCGACCTGGGGTCGGGGGCGTCACTCGGCGTCCAGGTCAGACCTCGATGACCTGGCGGCCGTTGTAGGTGCCGCAGACGGAGCAGGCGGCGTGCGGCAGCTTCGGGGACTTGCACTGCGGGCACGCGACGGTCGCGACCACTGTCGCCTTCCAGTTCGCCCGGCGGGACCGGGTGTTGCTGCGCGACATCTTGCGCTTCGGGACGGCCACGGTTCTTACTCCTCTGTACGGGTCAGTTGCGACAGGCCCGCCCAACGCGGGTCGATCTGCTGGTGACTGTGGTCGGCCGGCAGATCGTCCCAGTGCGCCCCGCATTCGGGGCACAGTCCTGGGCAGTCCTCCCGGCAGAGCGGGTTGGTCGGCAGCGTGAGCACCAACGCGTCCCGCAGCGCCGGCTCCAGGTCGATCAGATCGCCCTGCATCCGGCCCACCTCGTCCTCGTCGGTCGTGGCGTCCGTGGTGCTGTTCTCGTACGCGTACAGCTCCTGGATCGTCACGGCCATCGATTCGTTGATCTCGCGTAGGCAGCGCCCGCACTCGCCCCGGATGGGACCGGTGATGGTCCCGGAGACGAGCACACCCTCGGACACCGACTGCAACCTCAGATCGAGGTCGAGGTCCGCGCCCTCCGGCACGCCGATCAACTCCACACCGAGGTCCGTCGGTGCCGGCACGACCCGCTGGACCTCACGCAACGCACCAGGGCGGCGCGGCAGGTCCCTCGTGTCGAGGACCAGCGGCGACCTGGGGTCGAGTGTCGATGGCGAGTGCTTGGGCATAGTCAGACTCCGGCCGGTGAGAGGCCGACAAAAAAGGTTACCTGGGCGACCGCCGGACCGTCGAACCGGGGGCGACGCCCGCCCGAGAATGTCGGCTGGTGAGGTGCCGCTCAGAAGGGTAGCGGGCGTTCGGCCTCATCCCCACCGAAGGTGCCGATCTCCCGCAGCGCGTGCATCTTGTCGCGGCCACGCTCTATCGAGGCCAGGGCCCTGGTGAGGAACTGCTCGAAGTTGGCGAGCGCGGTGTCGACGTAGTCGTCGACCTCCTCACGCAGGCGCTGCGCCTCGGCGCGGGCCTCGGCGATGATCCGGGCGCCCTCGTGCTCGGCCGACACGGTGATCTCGTTCACCGACACGAGGCGGGCGTGTTCTGCCTCACCCTCGCTGATGATCCGGTCCGCCTCGCGCTTGCCGGCCTCCATGATCTTGTCCCGCTCGTCCAGGAGCGCGGCGGCCCGGCGCAGGTCGGCGGGGAGTTCGGCGCGCATCTCGTCCAGGGCCGCGATCATCTCGCCCCGGTCGACCATGCAGTTGTTGCGCGACATCGGGACGGAGCGGGCCTGCTCCACCATGGCGATCAGTTCGTCGATGCGATCGAGCGGGTCCACCGGTACCTCACTCCTGTCGTTCGTCGGCCGACCTCCATGATGCGGGCTACGGCCGGTCCCCCGCTTGACCAATCATGTCGTGCCCGCCCCACACCTGCCCCTGTCTCTTATAAACATCTGACGC
>NZ_VDFY01000277.1 GCF_006228125.1 Micromonospora orduensis
CCTACCACCGCCGTCGACGCCAACGATCCCTGTCCCGGTTGACCCCTATCGAGTACGAGACCATCATGACCCCACCGGCCAGTCAGGCCGCGTGACTGAAACTGTCACCTATCGGTGCAGCAGACCCCTCCGGTACCACCGGCACAGTTGGAGTGACCTCGACGAACGCGACGACCCGAGCTGGCTGCCCGCCACCGGGCAGTGGACCGAGAACGGGCGGATCACGCTTGACGTCGACGGGGTACGCGAGTTCGGCGACACGAACGCCTGACGCCACCGGGCACCCTGAAAACACATTCCGCCGCACTGTTACGCATTGAGCAGCGTCTCTGCGAAATGTTCCGGAAAACAATGCGTCGCGCCAGTGCGTCACTTAGGCTGCCGAACGACCACATCGACGGCCGCCTCTACGCCGTGCCGGCCCCCGCGACCACGCGCGACCGACGGCCCTCGCAACCGCCGACGCCGATTGGAGCATTCGATGACCTGGCGTCCCACCACCGCCACCCTGGCCGGTCTCTGCCTCGCGCTCAGCGCCGCACCCCTGCCCGCCGCTGCCGCCGCGTCCCCGCGCGCTGCGGATGTTAGCGCTCACGTCGCGCTGGCCAATCCGCCCGGCACACCGCCCGGCGCCTGCCCGACGGGGACCGGATACGGCCAGCCGCTGCCGGCCAGTTCCGTGACGGCCACGAAGATCCAGGGTGGATTCTCGTTCCTCGAAGGGCCGGTCTGGATCGCCGACGGCGGCTATCTGCTCTTCTCCGACATGGCCGCCGGCACCGGGCCGTACAACGTGCAGCCGTCCACGATCCGCCGCTTCACCCCGCCGGCGACCTTCGACACGTTCCTCGCCAACGCCGGCAGCAACGGTCTGGCGCTCAGCGCCGACGCCCAGCAGCTCATCGCGGCCACCCACGACCAGCGCACGGTGTCCGCGTACCGGCTCAGCGACCGGGCGCGCAGCACCGTCGCGGCGAACTACCAGGGCCGGGCGTTCAACTCGCCCAACGACGTCGCCGTCCGGTCGGACGGGGTCGTCTACTTCACCGACCCCAACTTCCAGCGCGGCAACCGCCCGGACCAGATGAGCGGACGTACCAGCGTCTTCCGCGTCTCCGGCGGCCAGGTGTCGCTTGTGGACGACCGGCTGCGCCAGCCCAACGGCATCGCGCTGTCGCCGGACGGCACCACCCTGTACGTGGGCGCCTACTCCGAGAACAAGATCTACAAGTACGCCGTCCAGCCCGACGGCAGCACCGGCGCCCGCAGCGTCTTCGTGAACTACGTGGGCGGCCCGGACGGCGGCACGATCGACTGCGCCGGAAACGTGTACTGGGCGTCCGGCTCGGACTCCCTGGTCCACGTCTACTCTCCCGCGGGCACCCAGCTCGGCACGATCCGATCCGGCAGCACGGGTACGACGAACGTGGCGTTCGGCGGCTCCGATCGGCAGACGCTCTTCGTCACCTCGGGCCCGAGGAACGACTCCGGCCTGTACAGCGTGCGACTGAACGTCCCCGGCTACCCGTACTGATCAGGACTTTCGGAAAGGGACGTCTCCCCCTCCTGCCCCGATCCACACGTACCCGGTCGCCGAGGGCTCGTGCAGCGGCATCGCGATCGTGCGGGACGTGCTCTACACCGCCTGCCTGCGCGGCAACCGGATGTACCGCGCGGTGATCAGCGGCAACACGCTCACCGATGTCCAGCAGTACTTCGTCGGCACGTACCTCCGGCTGCGCACCGTCGAGCCGCCCCTCGGCGACTAACACCCTCAGTCGAAGCCCTCGGGCAGGTGGATTCGCGCGGCCGGGATACCGGCAGCGCGCATCCGTCGCCGGGCACCGGCCAGCATCGCGGGCGGGCCGCAGACATACACGTCCTGGCCGGGTTGGTGAAGGTCAAGAGCGATGGTCAGGGCGTCGCCCCGCTCGGCCGGGGCGGCACCGGCGTCGTCGGAGAACGCCGGCACGATCGTCAGCCAGTCGTGGGCGCACTGCAGCTTGTCGAGACTGATCGAGTCGTACAGGTCGGTAAACCTGCGCGCGCCGACCACCAGCGTCACCCGCCGGCCGTCCGGTGCCGCGGCGACCTGTTCGACGAGGGCGCGCAGCGGCGCCAGCCCGGTGCCACCGGCGACGAGCAGCAGATCATCGGCGCGCGCCGCGTCGAGGCTGAGGCCGGTGTTCGCGGGTGGGCCGAGCCAGAGCAGCTCTCCGGGGCGTACCTCATGGACCAGGCGGTGGGAGACGGACCCGGCGGGCACGGCGCGGACGTGCAGCTCGACGGTGCCGTCCGCGCGCGGGGCGTTGGCCGGCGAAAGCCAGCGCCAGCTTCCCGGCAGGCGGGGTGTGCAGACCGGGACCGCCTGGCCTGGCTGGTAGGGCAGGCGACGCCAGGGACGTACCGTCAGGATGGCGATGTCGGGCGACGGCCGGTCGTGGCCGATCACCTGGACGTGCCACCAGGCCGGGCCGTCGCCGACCCGCGCGGCGGCGCGACGGATGGCGTTCGTGGCGCTTTCTACGGCCACTGTCCGCAGTGCTTCCGGCCGGTGGCGGGCGACCGTCGCGACCAGCGCGTCGCCGATGGCGGTGGCGTGCGGGAGCAGGTTGAAGCGACGGTACGCGCGGCCGAGCACCACGAGCAGCGCCGCCCGGTTTGCCGCGTCGTCATCGTCGACCACGAGGCGACCCAGCGCCGTGAAGAACAGGGCCGCGTCGCGCTGCGGGAGCAGACCGGGCCGGCGGTCTTCGAGGGTGCACCAGAAGTCGCCGGCCGCCCTCTCGTCGACCGTCGCCCAGGCGGCAGCGAGGTTCACGCGAGCGGGACAGGCGTCGTCGGTCGGGGTGGGCATACCGGCTCCAGGACGTTGACGGATCGAGTGGCACCGGGGCGGGCGGGGACGGAGCTGCGCCGTTGAGGGCCGGCACAGTTCCGGAGCCGGCACCCGCCCCGGGCCATGCGTCGACCATCGCGGTTGACCAGGTAGGACGGCATGCCACGGTGATCGTTGACGCCATGCGCGGCCCGCATGCGGCCGATCACGTCGATATCGAGTCGGGCAGACTGCGGGCATGACGGAGCGCCCGGTGCTGTATCTGGTCGTCTGCGCCGCAGGTCCGGCGGAACACATTCACGAGCTGGTCGACCTCCTGATCGCCGACGGGTGGCGGGTGTGCATGATCGTCAGCCCGACCGCGGCAGTGTGGCTCGACCGGGCGGCGTTGCAGGACAAGACCGGCTATCTCGTACGCGTCGAGTGGCGCATGCCCGGCGACCCCGAGCCGCACCCGCCGGCCGATGTGGTGGTGGCCGCACCGGTCACGTTCAACACGGTGACGAAGTGGGCGCTGGGCATCAACGACACCCTGGCACTCGGCGTGCTCAACGAGTCGCTGGGCGCTGGCCTACCGATCCTCGCCTTTCCGCACGTCAAGGCGGAGCTGGCGGCTCACCCCGCACATGAGGGTCACGTGGCGCTTCTGCGCGCCGCTGGCGTTGTCGTCGCTGACGGGAAGCCGCTGAACCCAACGCACGGGCCGGGGCGTTGGGACGTGGTCATTGAGGCGTTGCGCTCGGCCCGACCGTCCTAAGCCCTGCTGACACAGAAGCATCATCGATATACGCGCTACGTATACCGCATCCCCACCCAACGGGTTCAATGGATGGGTTCGATGGAGCGATCGGGACGGAGCCGCCGGTGACCCACGTAAACTGCCCCCGGTGCGGCGGACGGCTCGCCCGCGACAACGACACCGGCCGGTGTACGCCGTGCCAGGCCGCCGAACGCGACCGGTTGAGCGCACCACCGGTGGTGCCGGCAAGCTTCTGGGACCACGAGCCGGTGCGGCGAGCCCTGGCAGAGCGGCATCTGGGGCGAGTGATCCGGGCGTACCGCTGTCATCCGTACCACGGGCGGGTCGCTTTGCCGCAGACCGTGGTGGCAGGGTGGCTGGGCATCACGCAGGCGCAGTTGAGTCGGGTGGAGAACGGCCCCCCGCTCGTGCACCTGGACCGGCTGTCGCACTGGGCGCAGCTTCTTCGCGTGCCAGCGGAGAGTCTGTGGTTTCGTCTGCCTGATCGAGTGGCCGAGCAAGGCGTGCGGACAGCCGTGGCGGCTAACGTGGAGCGGGCACCAAACCAAGGGGGTGGCGCTACGGACCGTCGTCGCTTCAACGTACTGGCCGCACTGGCAGGCCTCGCCGCAGGCGGTCACACGTACCTGCTCGCAGGGCCCGATGAGGTGCCCAGGTACATCGGCATGGAACAGGTGCAGCTAGCGGGCAATCTGATTGACGATCTCCGGCGAGCAGATGCCCTAGCCGGCGCCGACCTGCTCTGCGACGTCGCGATCCACGCTCACACCAGGCTGTCAGCCTGGGCCGCACAGGCGAGCTACAGCAGAGAGGTCGGCGATGCGCTCCAAAGCGCACTGGCTGATCTCTCCATAGAGGCGGCTTGGCTCGCCATAGACGCCGAGCGTAGGTCGGAGGCAGGGCCGTACCTGAACGAGGCAATCACCCGTGCTCGAATCGCGGACGACCCGCGCGTCGAGGTGCGTGCCCTCACGCATCTGTCCCTGCTGATCCGCGAGAGTCAACCCGGTGAGTCGCTACACTGCGCCGAAGCGGCCCTACGTGTCTCCGCGGGTTGGGCTACGCCTCGACTCACCACATTGCTGCATCTGCGCCGGGCACACGCTTACGCCGTGCTCAGGGATGTGAGCGGATTCAACCGAGAGATGACCAAGGCCCGACGCGAGTTGGACCATGGCCCTCACGATGATGACCAGGGTTTCGTGCACTTCGTGAAAGCGCAGGAGGTTGTCGGGATCGAAGGGCTCTCGTACCTGGCCCTCGGCAGACCCGAGCGAGCCGTGCAGTCGTTGCGCGTGATCACCGCCAACCCGTCGCCTGGTCATCGACGGAACGAGGTCTACTACACGGTGCGGCTCGCGGAGGCGGCCTACCGGCAAGGCGACGTCAACGAGGCGGCAGGTGTCGCGCTGGACGTCTTGCCTGCCGTGCGCCAGATCAACTCGAAGCGAGTAACTCAGCATCTCGCACAGGTGCGCCGGGACCTGGCGGTGTCCCCGCAGGCGACCACGACAACCCGTCAGTTCGTCGAGGCCTACGACCGGGCGGTGGCTGTGTGATTGAGGACCTGCACCTTCGCCACCACAGCGCTGACGAGGCCAAGCGGGTTCTCGATCAACTGGTGGACCTCTACCTGGAGGTCTACCCGGATGACGGCGAGTTCCACAGCGAGGACCGCTACCGACGTCAACTCGACCTGCATATGCAGCGAGCTGGGTGGGAGATGGTCACCGCCACGATCAACGAGGCCTTGGTCGGCTACATCTATGGCTTCCCACTTCCTCCGCAGACACGGTGGTGGGAAGGCATCCACGAGCCTGCACCGCCCGGGTTCACCGATGAGAACGGGACGCGCACGTTCGCGCTCAGTGAGCTGTTGGTCCACCCCGCCTGGCGGCGTCAGGGCATCGCAGCAGCGCTGCATGACGCGCTAGTTCTGAGCCGGCCCGAGCGCCGAACGACACTCTTGGTTCGCTCCGACAATGATGTCGCTCAAAGGGCGTACGAAGCCTGGGGGTGGAGCAAAGTGACGAAGCTTCAGCCGCACTGGGAAGGGGCACCAATCTTCGATGTCCTGGTTCGCACTTCTGTGGATGTCGATTAGACGGAGTCACAAGTAGCGGGTCGCTGTCGCGGACCAGACACATCGAGAATCAAGGCCTGTCGCAGTACTACCCCGGAACGGGATCACGGCTACGGTGCCAGGATGACGGATCTTGAGCGGGGCGTCTACGAGCACCTGATCACCGGTGAGCTAGCCACCCGCCTCCAGCACGTTGACCCCGCCCTGATCCAGCACCACAAGCTCGACCCGGCCGACGCGCACCTCACGCTCGCCCGCCACATCGCCACCCTGGCAGCGAGAGCCCTGCAAGCCGTCCCGAGCAGCTACGACAAGCTCCACCACCAGGTCGAGATGGCGAACCAGATCGCCGACGCCATCGCCACCCTGAGCCCAAAGGCAGCGACAGAACAAGACCAGGTGACCGACGCCAAGCACCTGCTCCACGCCATCGCCGCCCCACCAACCCCGCCGGCGCTACCAGCCTTCCCGCAGCGCCCGACCACTCCCCTCTCCACCGGCGCGCTGCTGGTCAACGGCCGTCACCAGCCCCGGATCGGCCACGAGGTCAACCACGAGATGGCCTCCGCCGAGAGCGTCGACCTGCTCTGCGCGTTTATCAAGTGGTACGGCCTGCGCGTCGTCGAACCGGCCATCCGTGAGCTGATCGCCAGAGGCGGCAGGGTCCGCGTCATCACCACCACCTACCTGGGCGCGACGGATCAGCGAGCGCTCGACCGGCTCAATGAACTGGGCGCCGAGATCAAGGTGTCGTACGAGACGAGGACCACCCGGCTGCACGCCAAGGCATGGCTGTTCCGTCGGTCCAACGGCACCACCACCGCGTACGTTGGCTCGTCGAATTTGTCGAAGACCGCGCTGGTGGACGGCGTCGAGTGGAACGTCCGCATCTCGAACATCGAGCAGCCGCACGTCATCGACACGTTCACGGCGACGTTCGAGGATTACTGGAACGACCCGGCGTTCGAGGACTACGACGCGGACCGAGACGCCGAGCGGCTGCGGCACGCGCTCACCGGGGAGCGACGCGACCAGGCCCCGACCGAGATATCGAACCTGGACGTGCGCCCGTACCCGTATCAGGCGGAGATCCTGGCCGACCTGGACGCGGAGCGCCTGGTGCACGGGCGCTGGCGCAATCTGGTGGTGATGGCGACCGGCACCGGCAAGACCGTCGTCGCCGCTCTCGACTATCGCCGGCTGCATCGCGCGGGCAGGGCGGACTCGCTGCTCTTCGTGGCCCACCAGGAGCAAATCCTCCGGCAGAGCCTGTCGACGTTCCGGCAGGTCATGGGCGACGGCAGCTTCGGCGAGACGCTTGTCGCGGGCGAGAAGCCGAACGGCTGGAAGCATGTCTTCGCCTCCATCCAGTCGCTGCACCGCCGGGAGGTCGACCCCGAGGCGTACGACATGGTGATCGTGGACGAGTTCCACCACGCGGAAGCGCCGACGTACACGCGGCTGTTGGAGCGGCTGCGTCCCCGCGTACTCCTGGGGCTGACGGCGACCCCCGACCGGGCCGACGGCGGCGACGTGCGCCGGTGGTTCGACGGCCGGGCGGCCGTTGAGCTGCACCTGTGGGACGCGTTGGAGCGGCAGTTGTTGGCGCCGTTCCAGTATTTCGGGCTGCACGACGACGTCGATCTGTCGCACCTCGCCTGGAGGCGCGGCCAGGGCTACGACCCGGCGGAGCTGGACGTCGTCTACACAGGCAACCACGCGCGGGCGCGGTCGGTGCTGCGCGCGGTCAGCGACAAGGTGGACGTCGGGCGGATGCGGGCGCTGGGGTTCTGCGTGAGCATCGGGCACGCCGAGTTCATGGCCGACTGGTTCAGGACGCACGGCGTCGAGGCGGCGGCGGTGACCTCGCGGGCCGGCACCGACCGGGCCGGGTTGTTGCGGGACTTCAAGGCCGGCAAGCTGCGGGTGCTCTTCACCGTGGACCTGTTCAACGAGGGCGTCGACCTGCCGATGGTCGACACGATCCTGATGCTGCGGCCCACCGAGAGCGCCACGATCTTCCTGCAACAGCTCGGCCGTGGTCTGCGCCTGGACGACGACAAACCCTGCCTCACGGTGCTCGACTTCATCGGCGGGCAGCACGCCAACTTCCGCTTCGACCTGCGCTGGCGTGCCCTGACCGGGGTGAGCCGGCGGGCCATCACCGAGGCGGTCCGGGACGACTTTCCGAGCCTGCCGAGCGGTTGCCACGTCGAGCTGGACCGGGTGGCGAAGGAGGTGGTGCTCGCCAACCTGAAGTCGGCGCTGCCCACCTCGAAGACCGGTCTGGTCTCCGAGCTGCGGCAGCTCGGCGACGTCAGCCTGGCGACGTTCCTGCGCGAGACCGGTCTGGAGATCGAGGATGTGTACCGATCCGCCAGCGTCGGCGGCTGGGCGGGACTGCGTCGGCTCGCCGGCATCGAGACGTCCACGCCCGGCCCGGATGACCGGGAGCTGGGTCGGGCCATCGGGCGGATGCTGCACACCGACGACATCGACCGGCTGGAACTGCTGACCCGGGTCGCGGCCGGACCGCCCGCGCCAGGCCAGCAGATGTACGCGGGCAACAGCCGGCTGCTGGACATGCTGCACTTCAGCCTCTGGGGGCCGAACGCACCCCTGACGACACGTGACGAGCGGCTGGCGCGGCTGTGGAAGGAGCCGGCGCGCTGCGCCGAGTTGCGGCAGATCGCCGACGTGTTGCGGGACCGCATCCATCGGGTCACGCCGCCCGTGGCAGCGGGTGCGGTGCCGTTGCGGGTGCACGCCCGGTACAGCCGCAACGAGGCGTGCGGCGCCTTCGGGATGACCAACCCGGGCTCGCTGCGCGAGGGGGTGAAGTGGCTGCCCGACGCCGGTGCGGACCTGTTCTTCGTCACCCTCGTCAAGTCCGAGGCGCACTACTCCCCCACCACCATGTACGCCGACCGCGCCATCACCGACACGCTGTTCCAGTGGGAGTCGCAGAGCACCACCTCGGCGGCGTCGGCTACCGGGCGGCGCTACACGTCGGGCGGCTCGACCGTGCACCTCTTCGTCCGGGAGACCCGGATCGCCGACCGCGACCTGGGCGCGCCCCCGTACCTCTACGCCGGCACCATGACGTACGAGTCGCACACCGGCGACCGGCCCATGCGCATTCTGTGGCAGCTCCAGCACGCCCTACCCGCCGACGTCTACGCCACCGCCCGGACGATCGCCGCCTAGCCTCGGCCGGTCAGACCTCGACGGCAACAACGTCGAGGCCGTCTGCCACGTCCCCCGAGTGATCCCGCGTTAGGTTGCCACCATGGAGCAGCGAATCAGTCTGGTCACCCTGGGCGTCACGGACGTGGCACGGGCGAAGGCGTTCTATGAGCAGCTCGGCTGGCGGGGTCAGGAGGTCGAGGAGACGGTCTTCTTCCAGGCCGGAGGGCTGGCCTTGGTGTTGTGGGGCCGGGACAAGCTGGCCGACGACGCCGGCATTCAGGGCACGGGTACGGGCGCGATCAGCCTGGCCCAGAATGTCCGTTCGCGGGAGGAGGTCGACGAGGTGATCGCCACCGCGAGCAGGGCCGGGGCCGAGGTGACCCAACGGGCGCGGGAGACGTTCTACGGCGGCTACGCCGGCTACTTCACCGACCCGGACGGCCACCTGTGGGAGATCGCCTGGAATCCGGGCTTCCAGCTTGGCCCGGACGGCACCCTGACCGTCCCCGACTTCAACGCCACCAGCTGACGGGAACACAGCGGACCAAGCAGACTCACGCCGCGGCGGGCGGGCACAGCAGCCCACCCACCAGCGGGAGCTGACGGGGGTCCAGGCACACCGTCAACAGCGTGGAGTCGGACGGGGACGGCGTCGAGCTCGGCGTGACCGATGGGCTGGGCGTTGGGGACGCTGGCGTGGGCGAGACGGTGGGCGTCGGGCCGGGGATCGGCACCGACGGGGGCGACGGTACGGCGGATGGAGCCGGAGTCGCCGGGCGGGCCGCCCGGACGAACGGCCGGGCCGGCGCACTCGGCGTCGGACGCTCCACCACCCCGGCCGAAGGCCGTACCGGCACCGCTGCCACGGCCGGCCCGATCGGGTAGGCCGGACCGCCAGGCAGAACGGGCCCGCCAGGCAGAACCGGGCCGGTGGGGCGCGCCGGCATCTGGACCCGCACGGCCGCCGCCACGTCCACCACCGGAATCGCCTCCACCGGATGCCCGTCCCGTTCCGCCCCGAAGGCACCGGGTCCCAGGGTCGCGATGACCGCCGCCGTGACGGCGGCGACGACGGTGACCCGGCGGTCCGGGCGTACCGCCGTCGGCGGTGTCTCGTCCGGCCCGACCAGCGGCAGCGGTGTGGGCCGGGCATCCTGGTGGGCCGACATCAGCGCGTCGACGTGGGCGGTGAGGGCGGCGCGGTCGCTGGTGGCCGCGAGGGTGAGGTAGAAGCGGAAGTTCACCACCGCGCTGGCCGGCACCAACAGCCCGGACAGTCGACTGTGGCCGGGCAGCAGGGTGACCGGCACGTCGGGGTGGTGGGCTGCGCCGACCAGGTCGGCGTACCGCCACTCGCGCCGGTGCTCGCGGCCGGCGAAGGCCACCCGGCGGCTGGTCACGACGGCCATGCCGGCGTCGACGACTCGCAGGCCCACCGGCAGGGAGCCGCCGGGCGTCTCGGTGAAGGCGCACGGGCCGGGCGTGGGCAGCCCGGGAATGTGTCGCGCCTCGGCCTCGACCAGCTCGGCGGCGGGGACGACGCGGAAGACGAGCTCGTCGTGGTCGAGGTCCACCGGGAGGCCGGTGCGTGGCTGCGTACACCCGAGGAAGCCGGCGGCTTCGATGCGGAGCCGGACCAGGTGGTCGTTGCGGCGCAGCCAGGCGTCGGTGGCGTCGCGGTACGCGCGCCGACGCCTGTCGTTCTCGCGCTCGGCCCAGGCGATCCGCCACGGGGACGATGCCAGTGAGGTCACGGTCACACGCGGTACAACCGCTCATGTACGTGACAGGCAACGCGGACGCGATCGATACTCCCCTTTGGTCCGTAAGGAGAGATTTGACGGACACCATGGCCGGCGCCGCGCGGTTAGTCTGCGCGGGTCTCCGGCGGCCGAGGAGTTTCGTGATGCTCGATGACATGCGCGTGCTGCGTGACGCGGTACGCGGGTACCGTGTCGCGGCGACAGCCGCCGGCCTCGACTGGCCCGGCGAGATCGAGTCACCGACCGAGCAGCCACCCGAGCAGGTCCGCCGGATCTTCGACGTGGATCATGTCGCGGAGCAACTGTGCTGGTTGCAGTCGCAGCGCTGGCCCCACCGGCGGTTGCTGCCGAACGCCGGATGGCGGATGCCCTGGCCGGAGGACGCGGACGCGCTCGACTACCTGGGGCTGTCGATCGCCACGCCGTTCCCCTGGCGGCAGCAGCTTCCGCTGTTCCACTTCGATTTCGCGCTCTTCACGTTCGTCCTCGCGGGCGAGCACGAGGGCGAGGTCTGGCGCTACGAGATCTCCCCGGACGCATGGGACTCGGTCCGTGCCGCGCCCAGCCTGGCCACGCTCTTCGACCAGTGGACCAGGGGCATCACCACCGGGGCGATCACCTACGACGGGAGCAGCGGGTGGCTCGTGGTCGAGGAGCCGGGCCTCGCGCCCGGCCTCGACCCGCTGGCCTTTCCGGTGGCCCCGATCGAGGAGACGCTGCTGCGGGCGCGGCAGCGCGAATGCGGCGTGGACATGACCGCCGTCGAGGACGGTTTCGAGTACAACGAGAAGTTGCTCGACGCCATCGACGCCGCCAAGGCGTCGCTCGCCCGGTAGTCGCCGGGGTCAGCCGGCCCGCCGCCGGTACGGCAGCGGCCCCTCGGCCGGGAACCGCGACTGGATCCTCGGCGGGTACGCCTCGCAGTGCGCGGCCCACTGCTCGGCGGCGACAGCGAGGTGATCCGCCGAGACGGTGAGGACCAGCGGGTAGACGGCGGTGACCGGGCGGCGCATCCACGGCGGCAGCGACTCGGCGGAGAACTCGACAGTCAACTCCAGCCGCCGGCGGCGGATCACCCGGGTCCGTAGGGCCAGGTTGGGTTCGGTGAAGCGGACCGTCGCCGGCGGTGAGTCGGGCCCGAGCGCCGCCGACGCCTGCCCGTGCAGCCAGCCGCCGAGCGCGCGGGCCTCCTCGACCATGAGGCTCGGGTAGTGGTGCGACCAGGTCTGACCGTCGGGGGTGCGGGCGTCCACCTCGATGAGCAGCCAGTCGTGCCAGCCGGGCGTGGCCCCGTCGGGGTCGTCGGGCGGGTCGATGCCGGGCTGGTAGCCGACGGGGCGGATCCGCACCCGAGCGCCATCGTCAGACCGGATCTCCACTCGATCATTCTGGCGGAGCGAAGCGGACTTGTGGTCCCAAATCGGTCACTTGGTGATGGTCCGCCGTACGCCCTCGTGGTCGGCGCAGGCGTTGGATCGGCCGCCGGCCAGGCTGACCGAGCCATCTCGGCACTGCACAAGGTAACCGCGTCCCGCCCAGAACTGCGGTACGCAGTCGAACCAGTCGCACACCTCGACGGCCGGCCGGCGGATGCGGGTGCCGCCGCAGAAGTCGTACCCCAGCGGATTGACCGGCGCGCCGCAGCGCGGATCGCGCGTCGTGGTGGGCGACGGGCGCGGCGCCTTCGTCGGCTTCGGCGATGTGCGGGGCGGCGGGGCCGCCGGGT
>NZ_VDFY01000278.1 GCF_006228125.1 Micromonospora orduensis
CATGCCCTCCGACCGCCGCAGCCGCCGGATCTCCGCCCAGTCCTCCACGCTCAGCACCTCCCGATGCTTCAGGAGGTGGTCCCGATTCAGCCGGAACCACGTGGTCAGTTTTCAGGCGGAGCCGACATGGGGATGTGCTGGAGGCCCCCGGTGAGGCGACTACTTCTCGCCCTCTTCTCGGACGTAGCCCACCAGACCGAACAGCCACCCCGCGAGTTCGAACGGGTCATGTGTAGCTTTTCGAGTTCGCTCCATGCAGCGGGATACGCCGTTCGCAACACAGCGCACATCACGATGGCGGTCGTGGTGATGGAGGCAGCCGTCATGAACGCATCGACGGACTTGGTGGACGGCAGCGAGGCCCGCAAGGAGAAGAGCAACCAGGAGACGTGCCAGCCCGCGGCTTCCTCGTCACACACAGCCCCCGCTGATTCAGCGGAAACGTCCTCACTACCGGCTTCAAGGAGTGCCTCGACCTCGTCCTCAACCGATCGCCACAGTTCGGCGTAACCGGGGACTCCCGCGACTTCGTCGCCAAGTCGTCAAGGGAGATCTGCCCAGAGGTGCTGCTGATCCGTTCCAGGGCGGCTGCACTGGACTCGGCTGAAAGCAGGAACAAATCTTTCGACAGTTGACCCGCTGCGTCAGCCGTCAACTTGGCCAGTTGGGGCAACAGCGGACCGACGATGGTAGACGCCTGCCGGGAAAGCACCTCGCGGATCGGCGCCATCGTGTCGAGCGGCTGCCGTGCGGACATCTCCCGAATCGGCGCCATCATGTCGGCTCCCGGACGCGTCCGCTTCGGCGCGCCATTCGTCGCAGCTTCATGCTCGGTCACCCGCGCCGTCTCCTCCGGGTTGAAAGATCCCATGCTGAGCTCCAAGCCTACGGAGTAGTTACGACAAGACCCGGCAGCCGACATGAGCCTACGGCGACTCCGACTTCCAACCCGGGCACCTCGGAGCGGTGATCTTCGTCCTTCCAAGCTGACGCTCGACGTTCAAGATCAGGGCGTCCCCAGGGCGTCGGGGCGCCTCCAGGGCATCGAACGCGGACCAACGATGACCACCAACACCCATAGGTAGCCGGATATACAACCAGTTCGCAGCCTTGATCTAGGCTGCGAACTGGTGGGCGACGGACGAGTCGACCTGTACGCCGGATTCTGTGCGCGGCGCGTACCCCAAAGGGGTTTGCGCCGGCGGCGGCCATCCATCTCGGCCTGCCGTTGCCGACAGGCTCTAGCGGCCTACCCGCAGACATCGGGCGGGCAGCCCTCAAGCGTCTGCGCCGGGTCGTCATCTTGCGGTGACGGCCCTTGCTTGGCCTTGCTCCGGGTGGGGTTTACCGAGCCACCCCGGTCACCCGGGGTGCTGGTGGGCTCTTACCCCACCGTTTCACCCTTACCGTCCCCGTTGGGGTCGGCGGTCTGTTTTCTGTGGCACTGTCCCGCGGGTCGCCCCGGGTTGCCGTTAACAACCACCCTGCCCTGTGGAGTCCGGACGTTCCTCGGCGGCGGGTCGAAACCCGCCGACGCGACCGCCCGGTCGACTCGTCCGTCGCGCTCTCATCCTAACGACGAGCGTGCCACCGGTATTGCCACCCCGCCCGAACAAGATCGCGCAGCTCATGGGTGGTCCGGCGGATTCGTCCCCCGAGGCGGCGGCCGGCTAGCCTCGTGGGGCTATGGATCTCTCCCACGCCGCGCTGCTGCTCGCCGCTGGTCTCGCCGCTGGCACGATCAACGCGGTGGCCGGTGGCGGTTCGCTGATCACCTTTCCGGCGATGATCGCGGCTGGTCTGCCGCCGGTGCCGGCGAACGTGAGCAACTCCGTCGCCGTGTTCCCCGGGTACGTGGCCAGCGTGGCGGGCAGCCGGACGGACCTGCCGCGCCCTCGGGCTCTGGCCACGCTGGTGCCCACCACAATCGTCGGCACGATCCTCGGGGCGCTGCTGCTGTTGGCGACTCCGGCCCGCGCGTTCGAGCTGGTCGTACCGTTTCTGGTGCTCGGCGCGACGGCGGTGCTGGCCTTCCAGGATCCGCTGCGCCGGCTGGTCGGGCATCCCCGGGATCTGTCGCCCCGGCAGCGGACGGTCGCGGTGCAGACGATGGTCGGGCTCGGCGCGGTGTACGGCGGGTACTTCGGCGCGGCGCTCGGGGTGATGCTTGTCGCCGGGCTGGCCCTGGTGCTGGACGCGACCCTGGCGCGGGTCAGCGCGATCAAGAATCTGCTCTCCGCGCTTGTGGGGTTGACCACGCTCGTGGTGTTCGCCCTGTTCGGCCCGCTGAACTGGGCGGCCGTCGCGGTGGTCGCGCCGGCCACGCTGATCGGGGGGTACGCGGGCGCCCGGCTGGTCCGTCGGCTGCCGCCGGTGGTGCTCAAGACCATGATCGTGGTGTTCGGCACGACGATCGGGCTGTACCTGCTCTGGCGCGCCCTCACCTGACCCGCCGCACGCCAAGATCCGCGCAACTTCCGGGATACTGCTGCCTCAGCGCGCGTCGGGGCAGCAGTATCAGTGAAGGTGCGCGGATCTTGAAGCGGGAGCCGGGGATCAGTACGTCTCGCCGACAGGCTCGTGTTCGGTGTCGGCGGCGGCGCGGTTCCAGCGGGACCAGAGGACCCGCTCGCCGTAGCCGGCGGCAATCACGTGCGCGAAGGCCAGGTAGACCAGCACGCCGACGGCGAGCACCCCGAAGCCGACCCAGAACGGCAGGGACAGGGACTGCTCGGCGAGCTTGCCGGAGATGATCGGCGCCGGCGCGGCGGCACCCCAGCGGACCAGGTTGAACGCGCCGGTGGCGAGCCTGCGGTCGCTGGACCCGAGGCCGAGCGCCAGGTCGGTGAGGTTGGCGTTGGCGAGCCCCATGCAGAGACCGGCGAGCACGAGCACGACGAGCGCCTCGGCGGTGCTGGTGGAGGTGGCGAAGAGGACCATGCAGACCAGCAGGCCGGCGATCGCCACGCCGACGGTCTGCACGGCGCCGATCCGGTGGGCCAGGCGGTGTCCGATCACCAGGATGCCGGCGGCCAGGCCGAGCCCCCACCCGGTGAACGCCAACCCCAGCGGGATGACGTCGAGGCCGAGGAAGAGGGGCGTGTAGCCGAGCACCACGAAGAACACGAAGTTGTACGCGGCGGTGACCGCGCAGAGCGCGATGAACGCCGGGCGGCGGTAGGTGGCGAAGATCTGCCCGACGCGTACGGGGGCCTGCCGGTTGGTGGGCTCGCGGAGCTTGCTGGCGGCCACGCCGAGGGCGAGGACCATGAACACGCCGCAGACGAAGAACGGCAGCCGCCAGCTGATCTCGCCGAGCAGGCCGCCGATGAGCGGGCCGACGGCGAAGCCGAGTCCGAGGGCGGTCTCGAAGAGGCCGACCACCCATTCCCGGTCGACGGCCAGGTTGACGAGCACCACCATGGCGGTGGCGAAGAACATCGCGTTGCCCAGGCCCCAGACGCCGCGCAGCACCGACAGTTGGACGATGTTGTCGCTGAACGAGGCGAGGATCGCGGCGAGGCCTACCACGGAGACGCCGGTGACCAGCACCGGCTTGAAGCCGAACCGGCCGCTGGCGAGCGTCGCCGGGATCATGCCGAGGGCCATGACCGCGATGTACGCGGTGAACAGCAGCTCGACCTGCCAGGCGGTGACCCCGATCGCGTCGCCGATGGCGGGCAGGATCGGGTCGACGACGGCGATGCCGGCGATGGCGAGGAAGGCCACCAGTGTGGTGGCGTAGATGGCACTGCGGTTCGGTTCGGAACGCCGATCCACTCCGACTCCCCAATTAGCTGTATGATACAGACACTTACCCTGTATCATACAGCTATGAGCGATGACGACGACGAGACCACCCTCGGTCGGATCGAGACCGAGGTGGCCCTGCTGATGCGCTTCGGCGAGGCCACCCGGCGGGCCACCGGCACCGCCGAGCACCGGGTGCTCGACCGCGCGGCGTACGTCATCCTGCGCCACCTGGCCGACGCCGGTCCGCAGAACGTCTCCGCGCTCGCCACCCGGCTCAACCTGGACGGCTCGACGGTGACCCGGCAGGTCTCCGCCCTGCAACGCGACGGCCTCATCGTCCGCGCCCCCGACCCCACGGACGGCCGCGGCACGGTCATCTCCCCCACCCCGGCCGGCCTGCAACGGATGGCCGCCGTGCAGGCCGCCCGCACCCGGCTCTACGGCGACATGCTGGCCGACTGGAGCGGCGAGGACCGGGCAGCCCTGGCCGCCCTGCTGGGCCGCCTCAACCAGGCCCTGGTCTCCCGTAACCGCCGCCGCTGAACAGGGACGCCCGGGCACCGACAACCTCGGTGCCCGGGCGCGTACCCGAGGTCAGGCGACCGGCTCGCGGGCCGATTCGGCGTCGCGATCGGTGCCCGGGGTGACGCGGGGATCGCCCTCGTCGGCGAAGTAGTCGTCCGGCTCGGTGCCGTCGACCCCCTCGGCCACCTTCGCGGCCCGCAGCGCCAGGGTGACCAGCGCCGCGACGGCCAGGTTCACCAGCACCGCCACGATGCCGACGTAGATCGTCCTGGTGGTGTCGAAGCCGAACTCCGACAGCGGGAACGCCGACCCACCGAAGTGCTTCTTCGTCGGGCTGGCCACCTGGTAGAGCATCCACATGCCCAGCCCCATGCCGACCGCCCAGCCGACGATCAGCCCGGTGCGGTGGAACCAGCGGGTGTAGAGGCCCAGCGCCACCGCCGGCAGCGTCTGCAGGATGATCACGCCACCGATCAGCTGGAGGTCGATGGAGAACTGCGGGTCGAGGAAGACGATGCAGGCCACCGCGCCGACCTTCACCACCAGCGAGGTGATCTTCGAGACGTTGGCCTCCTGCGCCGGGGAGGCGTCCCGCTTCAGGTACTCCTTGTAGATGTTGCGGGTGAACAGGTTCGCCGCCGCGATCGACATGATCGCCGCCGGCACCAGCGCGCCGATGCCGATCGCCGCGTACGCCACACCGGCGAACCAGTCCGGGAACTGCTGGTCGAACAGCAGCGGGACGATCGTGTTGTTGTCCACCGAGCCGGCCGAGTTGCCGGGCAGCGGCTTGACCCCGGCCGCGATGGCCATGTAGCCGAGCAGCGCGATCAGCCCGAGCAGCAGGCTGTACGCGGGCAGCGCCGACATGTTCCGCTTGATCACGTCGCGGTTCCGGCTGGCCAGCACACCGGTGATGCTGTGCGGGTAGAGGAAGAGCGCCAACGCCGAACCGAGCGCCAGCGTCACGTACTGGAGCTGGTTGTTGCCGTTGAGCAGGATGCCGTCGTTCGGGTTGGGTGACGCGTCGAACTTCGCGTCCGCGGCGGCGAAGATGTCCCCCCAGCCGCCCAGCTTGTACGGCAGGTAGACCACCGCCACCAGGATGACGATGTAGATCAGGCTGTCCTTGACGAACGCGATAAGCGCCGGCGCGCGCAGCCCCGACTGGTAGGTGTACGCGGCCAGGATCGCGAACGCGATGATGATCGGCAGGTGCCGGGCCAGCGCGTTGTCGCCGGTGACGCCCATCGTCTTGAGCACCGCCTCGATGCCGACCAACTGCAACGCGATGTACGGCATGGTGGCGACGATTCCGGTGATCGCGATCAGCAGCGCCAGCACCGGCGAGTCGAACCGGTTGCGGACGAAGTCCGCAGGCGTGACGAACCCGTGCCGGTGCGACACCGACCAGAGCCGGACCAGCACCAGGAAGACCAGCGGGTAGATGACGATTGTGTACGGCACGGCGAAGAACCCGGCCGCGCCCGCGCCGAACATCAGCGCCGGCACCGCCACGAAGGTGTACGCGGTGTAGAGGTCACCGCCGACCAGGAACCAGGTGATCCAGCCGCCGAAGCTGCGCCCGCCCAGCCCCCACTCGTCCAGGTGCGCCATGTCCTTGGGTGCCCGCCAGCGGGCGGCCACGAAGCCCATCGCGCTCACCAGCAGGAAGAGGAACGAAAAGACGATGATCTCGGTGAGATGGTCGCGCCACATCAGCGGCCTCCCCGCTTCTTCGTCATCTGGTAGACCAACGTGGTGGTGCCGACGCCGAGCAGGATGAAGGCCAGTTGCAGCCAGTAGAAGCGCGGGAAGCCGAACACCCGGGGCGAGTCGCCATTGAAGAACGCCGGGATCAGCGGCACCACGATGGGGATGAAGAGCAACCAGTTCCAGGGGCTGTGGTCCTTCGCCCTGGCCGGCGCCGTGGTGGGCGCCTCCGGTTCCGGTGCAGCCATCTGACACACCTCCGGGGAGTCGAGGCTCTCGATGTAACGGCCGGAGGCTACGACTCTGTGACCGTCGTCACGTGAATCACTCGGGAGGTGCTGCGCCGAACGGCCGGCCGGCTGCGCCGAACGGCGCGACCGACCGGCCGGGCGATTGGGAGGTGGGCGGGCTCAGCCGGCCGGGAGGTGGGCGGTGTCGTTGACGGTGCGTACCGCGATGCCACCGTCGGGCCACATGTCGAGCACGGAGATGCCTGCCGCGTCCAGGAAGAGCCGGTGCAGGAAGCCGTCGCCGGCCGCGAGGGCGTCGCGCAGCACCAGCTTGATCGGCGACACGTGCGAGACGACCACCACGGTCTCCCCGGGGTACGACGTGACGAGCCCGGCGACCACGCGGTGCGCGCGTTCGGCGACGTGGGTGAACGACTCACCCCCGGGCGGGGCGATCCGAGGAGAGGCGAGCCAGGCGTCCATCTCCCCCGACCACCGCTCGCGTACCTCGGCGAAGGTGCGCCCCTCCCACTCACCGAAGTCGCACTCGATCAGGTCATCCTCCGTACGCACCGGCACGTCGCCGAGCGCGCCGGCGATCGCCGCGGCGGTGGCCGTACACCGGGACAGCGGTGAGCTGAGCACGGCCGCGACGGACGGGGCCAGCGCGGCCACCCGGGCGCCGGTCGCCGCGGCCTGGGCCCGGCCGCGCTCGGAGAGCGGCACGTCGCCGCGGCCGGAGTACCGCCGCTGCTCGGTGTACTCGGTCTCGCCGTGCCGGACCAGGATCAGCCGGGTGGCCGTGAAGCTCGGTCGCGGTTCCCAGGACGCCGGCACGGTGGCCGGGTCGCTGCCCGTCGAGGCACCGCCGGCCGGGGCGGTGGCGGAGGCCCGGGTCGACGCGGGTCGGCCGGCGGCGGCGTCCATGGCGGCGTTCGCGAGCGCGTCGGCGTGCCGGTTCTGCTCGCGGGGAATCCACGCGAACCGCACCGCCGTGAACCGGCCCACCAGCCCGGCCGCCTGGGCGGCGAGCGGACGCAGGCCGGGGTGCTTGATCTGCCACCGGCCGCACATCTGCTCGACCACCAGCTTGGAGTCCATCCGGACGTCCACCTCGGCGGCACCCAGCTCGGCGGCGGCCGTCAACCCGGCGATCAGGCCCTGGTACTCGGCCACGTTGTTGGTGGCCGTGCCGAGCGACTCGGAGCGCTCGGCCAGCACCTCGCCGGTCTCCGGGTCGCGCACCACCGCGCCGTAGCCGGCCGGCCCAGGATTGCCCCGGGACCCGCCGTCGGCCTCCACCACGACCACGCGCGGCGCCACGACCTACAGACCCGACTCGTTGGTGCGGACCATGATCCGTCGGCAGTCCTCGCAGCGGACCACGTCGTCGGGGGCGGCCTTGCGGATCCGGGCCAGGTCGGCGCCGGACAGCTCCAACCGGCAGCCGCCGCAGCGTCCCGCGGTGAGCAGCGCGGCGCCCAGCCCGGTGTCCTCGCGGATCTTGTCGTAGAGGGCGACCAGATCGGCCGGGAGGTCGGCGGCGAGCGGCTGACGGGCGCCCCGCTTGAACTCCTCCTCCTTGGCGATCTCGGCCAGCGCGTCGTCGCGGCGCTGCTCGGTGGCGGCCCGCTTGTCCCGGGTGTCGGCCAGTCGCTGCTCCACGCCGTCCAGTACGCCCTGGGCGGTTTCCCGCTGCTCCATCAGCTCCAGCTCGGCGTCCTCCAGGTCGCCCTGGCGCCGGTTCAGCGAGACCAGCTCGTGCTGGAGCGCCTCCAGCTCCCGGGCCGGCCCGGTGCCGGCGGCGAGCCGGTTCTGGTCCTTCTCCTTGCGGGCACGGACCTGCTCGACGTCCTTCTCCAGCCGGGCGATGTCCCGGTCCAGGTCGTCGACCGCCACCTGGGCGCGGACCCGGTCGTCCTCCAGCGACGACAGCTCCCGGGCCAGCGCCTCCAGCTCGGCCCGCTCCGGCAGCGAACGCCGGCGGTGGGCGAGCTGGGCGAGGTTGGTGTCGATCGCCTGGAGGTCGAGCAGGCGGCGCTGCACCTGAGGGTCAGCCTTCACGGTCGGGCTCCTTGTCGTCCACAACGGGTGCGGCGGCGTGCACGGTCCACGGGTCGGTGTCCAGGTCGGACACCAGCGTCTCGACGTCCAGCGCTTCCCGCAGGAGAGCGGCCAGGTCGTCCAGCCACGGTCGTTCGGTCGCCCAGTGGGCGGCGTCGATCAGGGCGGGACCATCGGCGGCGAGGTGCTCGCCGGCCGGATGGTGCCGCAGGTCGGCGGTGAGGAACGCGTCCACCCCGGCGGCGGTCGCGGCGCCGAGGAAGCTGTCCCCCGACCCGCCGCTGACGGCGAGGGTACGAACCATACGCCCGGGATCCCCCGCAGCGCGAACTCCCCAGGACGTGACGGGGAGCACGGCGGCGGCGTGCCGGGTCAGCTCGGCGAGGGTCATCGGGCGGGGCAGCTCACCGATCCGGCCGAACCCCCGGTCGTCGCCGGCCGCGGGCGAGCCGGGCGCGGGCCGCAGCAGCGGACGCGACCCGGTCAGGCCGAACCGGGCGGCGAGGGCGTCGGAGACCCCCGGGGACGCCACGTCGGCGTTGGTGTGCGCCACGTGCAGCGCCACCCCGGCGCGGATCAGCTGGTGGACGATGCGCCCCTTGAACGTCGTCGGCGCCACCGAGGAGACCCCGCGCAGCAGCAGCGGGTGGTGCGCGACGATCATGTCGGCGCCGGCGGCCAGGGCCTCGGCGACCGTCTCGGGCACCACGTCGACCACGCAGAGCACCCGGCGGACCGGGGCGGCCGGCTCGCCGAGCACCAGGCCCACGCGGTCCCAGTCCTCCGCCCAGGCGGGCGGGTAGCGCCGTTCCAGCTCGGCCACCACGTCGGCCACCGTGGGGGTGGTTCCGATTGTGCTCACGGCGGGCCAGCTTACCGGCGTACGGGCCTGCGGGCGGCGACGCCCGGCCCGGCCGCGCCGGGTGGGCGACGCGCGGGGCACGCCGCCGGGGCGGTCAGGCGACGCGGCAGGAGACGCTGCGCAGCGCGGTCAACGGCAACTGCCAGGGGAACCCGTGCAGGTGCTGCTCGCCCGTCCCCGGCGGGTGCAGGGCGACGATGTGGTCACCGAAGAGCACCGTGACGCCCCAGTCGGCCAGCCGGGCCACGCCGGCCCGGAACGCCGGATGGGCGGCCATCGCGGCGTTGGTGTACGGCACCGCGACGATGGGGAGCCCCTTGCCCTGCGCCTCGACCAGCAACCCGAGGGCGAGCGTGTCGGCGATCCCGGCCGCCCACTTGTTGACCGTGTTGACGGTGGCCGGGCAGACGATCATGGCGTCGGCGGGCGGCAGGACGTCCGGGTCTCCGGGATTCTTGTAGTGCGTCCGCACCGGGTGGCCGGTCTGCCGGACCAGGGCGGCCTGGTCGACGAACTTGGCCCCGTCCGGTGTGACGACCACACAGACGTCCCAGCCGTCCTGCTGAGCCAGGTCGACCAGGTGCCCGACCTTGCTGGCCAGCGGCGAACCGCAGGCGATGACGTAGAGCACCTCGCGGTGCCCGCTGGTGTGCGGTGAACCGGCCATCAAACCGGCTCCGCGCTCATACCCCTACTCCCATGTGCTCAGCCAACTCCGCAATCGGAGAAGGCGGCGCACCACGTGTGCGACGCAGGATGTCCGACATCACCTCGTGCGCGATCGGCCGGCAGCGGATCTCCGACGCGGCGAGCCGGTCACCGCGAAGCAGCGCCTCGCCCGCGTTCGCCACGTCGCCGATCTGGGCGTACCCGCGGGCGATGTCGAGCAGGTGGTGTGCGCGGCGTTCGGGGAGCAACGCGTTGAAGGCGGGCTCCGGGATGCGCAGCTGGTGCACCTCCACCGCCCGGCCCCCGTCGCCCAGCTCCACCGCGGCGGCGGCCCGGTGCAGCTCCACGTTCGTCGGGCCGAACGAGGTCCAGTAGTGGTTGTGGTCGCCGCCGAGCCGGGCGGCGGCCTCCGCGGCGCCGTTGATCAGGTCGTCGACGCTCGCCGAGTCACCGATGCGCGAGGCCGCCATCGCGCCCTGGAGCAGCAGCATCCCGTAGACGGAGAGCTGCGCCGGGGACACCATGCCGCTGCCGGTGGGCGCCAGCCGGTTGGCGATCTGGACGTTCAGCTCCAGCGCCGGGCGGGCCCGACCCATCGCGACGAGCGCGTTGCAGACCCGGGTGGTGGCGATGCCGGCCAGCAGCGGATCGTCGGCCCGCTGGGCCACCGCCATCGACCGGTCGGCGGCCAGCCAGGCCAGCTCGCACTCGCCGAGCTTGCGCAGCACCGACGACGCGATCTGGTAGACCTGCCCGAGCAGGTGGGCCGCCTCCGCGGCGTGTTCACCGCCGTACGCGGCGTCGGCCGCCTGGGCGTCGCGCAGCAGCTTGGGCAGCGCCCGGGTGAGCATCCCGTAGCGGCCGTACTGGTAGGTGAGCCAGGCGTGGTTGACGGCCTTGCGCATGTCGTCCAGCGGCGGCGGGTACGGCGCCGCGTCGAAGTAGGCGCTCATCGAGTCGTAGCGTTCCAGCGCCGCCCGGATCTCCTGCACCTCGACCTGGTCGATGCAGTTCAGCGCGTCGGCGCGGCGCTCCGGATCCTTGCCCAGGAGCAGTTGGACGTCCATCTGGAGGATGTCGGCGATCTCGTAGAGGACGGAGAACTTGTCCAGCCGGCGGACGCCCCGCTCGACCTTGTCCACCCAGCTCTTCGACTTGCCCAGCCGGTCGGCGAAGACCTGCTGCGACATCTTGCGCCGGCCCCGCCAGTACGCCACTCGCCGCCCTATGGGTAGCTCGTCCATCTCCCCATCCCTCCCCTGCCGCCGCCGGCCCGGGGGGCCGGCGGCGATGTCCGCGGGTGCGGCGATCCGTCGTACGTCTTCAGGTTTTCGCTGGTCGCACAGAGTGTGCGTCAGCCGTACAGCCAGTCCTCGTACTTTTCGTGCAAGTTGCATGAGCCGTTTCGTCAACCTCAACGATCGTGGGTTACGGCAGTGACGGTGCTCGAACTGCGACCTGGCGATCGCCGGGCCCGACGAGGGGAGATGGCACACATGTGGGGGAACGTCGGACCGCGCGTCGCCGAACTGTCGCCGTTGGAACGCGTCCGGCTGCGCCGGGTCGCCATCCGGTACGCGGCACACGGGTGGGAGGTCACGCCCGGCGCCTGTCTGGCCCGCAGCCGCTTCGTGTGCGGCCGGGCCGGCTGTCCCACAGTGGGTTGCCACCCGGCCCTGGAGAACTGGGAGCTGGCCGCCAGCGCCGACCCGGCCCGGGTGGCGACCTGGTGGCGTAACCGCCCCCACGGCGTGCTGCTGCCCACCGGTCGCGCCTTCGACGTGCTGGAGGTGCCCGCCGACCTCGGCCGGCAGGTGCTCGACGCGGTGCAGATCCATCCGGCCGGCACCGGCGTCCGCGGCCCGGTGCTGGTCACCCCCACCGGGCGGTGGATGTTCCTGGTCCGCCCCGGCGATCCGCTGCGGCCGGAGCTGGAGCACTGCTTCCACGTGGTCCGGCACGGACCGGGCTCGTGGATTCCCGCGCCGCCCACCCGGCTGCCCGAGGGGACGGTCCGCTGGGCGGTCGCCCCGGAGCAGGCCCGCTGGCAGCTTCCGGACTCGTACCTGGTGCAGAACACGCTGATCGAGGCGTTGCGGGCCAAAGGCGTGACGCTCGCACCCGACCTGTTCCCCGGTCACCTGCCGCTGCCCCGGCGCGGCATGTGACGCCACCGGGGCCACCGATCGATCCGGTGGCCGACAGCGTCGCCGGGGCGCCGGTCCTCGTTGACAGGGGGACGGCGCGAACGAGCGCCACGAACGGGGGAACGATGTCCACGGACGACAGAGCGTCTCATCCCGGCGGCACCGAGCCGCCCCGGCGCAGCCACCCACGACACCGCTGGGCCGGCACCCGGCCGTCCGGCTCGCGCCCCGGCCGCCCACGCCCCACCGGCT
>NZ_VDFY01000211.1 GCF_006228125.1 Micromonospora orduensis
AGCTCGGTCAGCTCGTCGGTCAGCCCGGCGTGCAGGAAGACCCGGGTGATCCGTACGCCCCGGGCCAGCGCCTCGACGTTGGCCGCCCAGTAGTGCCGGCCGATGTCGCCGCGCCACCAGCTCAGCTCACCACTGGCCCGCGGCATCACGTTGGTCACCGCGTCCAGCCGCCGGACGCAGTCCCGGGTGGCGCCGAGCAGGTCCTGGTAGTCGTGGCCCGGCCGGATGATCCGCCCGGCGCGCAGATGTTCGGTCTCCGCCCGGAACCGCTCGAAGCGGCGCCGGGCCTCCTCGGCCACCCGCGTGCCCGGATGCCGCTCGACCGCCTCGCGGGTACCCGTGACCACCTCGGGCACCGCGTGCACCAGCCAGGACGGCCCCTCCAGCAGCGTCCGCAGGTGGAAGCGGCGCTCCGCGCGGGCCAGCGAGTCGACCAGCAGCGAGATGGTGGTGCCCATCAGGCCGGCGAGCAGCGACTCCACCCCGGTCGCCGCGTTTGTCAGATCCAACGTGATGGAGAGCGAGATCGACAACAGGATGCCCACCAGCGCGACCGGGTCGGTGTGCGCCAGCAGCCGGACGAACCCGCCCGCCGGCCCGACCCGGTCGGCGCGGGGTCGGTGAAGCAGATGGGCCATCGACGTACCTCCCGGGCGTCGGCTGCCGCCAGGGTAGGCCGCCCTGCCAACCGCAACCGACCGCGCCGAGCAGGACGATCGCGTCCAGCGGAACCCGGCCCACGCCAGCCCGGGCCGTGCGCTCCGATCGGTACGATCCGGCGGTGCCCGAACTACCCGCCCCGCCAGCGTCCGGGCCGGTGCGCACCGAGCCGGTGCCCGTCGGGCCGGACGTGCCGCTGCCCGCCGGAACCCCGGGCGCGCCGGCGATGGTCGACGGGATCGCCGGCTGGGTCGGCGCCGCCCCGCTGCGCCGGCTGGTCGCCCGCTTCGGCGGCACATGGCCGGCCTGCGACCTTGCCGACACGCTCCGGTTCCTCGACGACTTCTCCGGCGCCCACTGGGACTTCCGGGGCGGCCGCGAGAGGCCCGACGCCCGGGAGCCGGACCTCGACCCGGACACCGCCGAGCTGGTACGCGTCACCGCCGCCGCGCTCGGGCTCGTCCGGCCCGTGCCGCCGGCCCGGCCCGCGTACGCCCACCTGGTGGTGCTGGGCGGTCTGGCGCACGCCTGCCTGCGCCGCGTCGCGCACGCCGTGCACCTGCTGCGCGGCGGGCTGCGGGTGACCGGCGAGGTGGCGGTGCTGGGCAGCTTCCGGCCACTCTCCGAGCTGGAACACCGGACGTTGGCCGAGGCAGGGGTGCTCGACTGCGCGACGGAGGTGGACGCCCTGGACGCCGCGGTCCGGTTGGCGTTGGGGGTGAGCGCCCCGGCCCTGCAGGACGGGGTCGACGCGGGTCACCCGCACCACTCCTGGTCGTCGCGCACCTATCTGCCGGCCGGTCTGCCGCCGGTGCGGGTGCTGGCGGCGCCGTCGAGCGAGCCGCATCGGCGGCGCGCGCACACCGCGGACACGCAGCGGTTCTGGGCCGGGCACGTCCAGCTCGCCCCCGACGACGCGGTGCTGTTGGTGACCGCGCCGATCTACGTGCCGTTCCAGCACTGCGACGCGCTGCGCACCCTGGCCCTGCCGTACGGCTGCGGGATCGACACCGTCGGGGTGGACCCCGCCCTGCCCGACCTGGCCCGGCTGCCGGAGCCGACGCTCAGTCCCGGCCGCTACCTTCAGGAGATCCGCTCGGCCGTCCGGTCGATGCGCGCCCTGCACGCGGCGCTGGTCGCCGGCTGACCCGCGCAGGGTCGAGGGCCGGCGCACGGCGGATCGCCGCGCACCGGCCCCGGTGGGACGTGGTCAGTTCACGTAGACGGCGGCGTTGCCCTTGGTGCTGTCGCGCACCGGCGAGTACGTCGCCGAGAAGTACGCGGTGCCGAAGCAGAGGGACGGGCCGGAGAACTTGGTGAACGGCTGGTTGGTGAAGGTGATCGAGTTGGTGGCGTTGGCCGCCGTGCCGGTGAGGCTGTTGGTGCTGGTCCGGTAGACGCAGGTGATCGCGCCGAGCAGCGAGTTCAGCACGACTGTGCTCTGGACCGGCGCCGCCGTGGTGCCGGAGATCGTGACCACGCCGGCGCTGGTGACGGAGGTGGCGTACGGCAGGTTGTTGAGGGCGATGCTCTGCACCCCGGTGGTGCCGAACACATTTGTGGTGCAGGTGCCGAAGCTCTGGGCGGTGAGGCTCTCGGTGGCGGTGCCCGGGGCGGTCGGGTTGGTGAGCACCTTGGCGCTGAAGCTGGACGCGGCGCACTTGATGCCGGTGGTGCCCGAGGTGGAGTTGTAGAAGGTGGCGTTGGTGCCGGTCTTGAGGCTGGCCTGGATGACGTCGTTGGCGGCGACGGCGGTGCCGCCGGCCGTGGGGTAGGTCAGGACGTTGCTGGCGAGCGCGGCCGACGGGTCGGCGGAGGCTGGCGTGGCGGCTACGAGACCGGTCAGCAGCGCGAGGGCGACGAGGCCCCCGCCGATTTTTCGGTACCTGAGCATGGTGCTTCCTTCCGGTGGTGGGACGGGAACGAGCGGACCGCACAGGCGGGCACGCCGGGCGGCGATTGTGGCCGTCCGACGTGGACGGCGGTGGTGGTGGAGGCGCCGGGCGACCATCGGTCGGGCGCGGGTGACGGAGGTGCCGCGGATCAGCGGGCGGGTCGGCGTGGTGCACTGCGGCGTAGCCGCGTCACCTGCGCCTTTCCGGCATTGGGAGAGCCTTCGTGTTCGGCGATAATGACAGCCATCGAGCCCTCCTTCGACGAGTCAGGGTGACCATCCGGTGAGATCACCAAAGGTAACGGGGAGCGAACTGAGCGTGAGGAAAGTTATAAACCCCGGAGGGTCGCAAAGTCAACGCATCAAAGGAGGTCAATGAGTTGACCACGCAGAGCCACCCGCAGCCGGCGCCGGCGCCCCTACCGGGCGCACGCCCGGGCCGCGACCCGGACCGCGCGATCAAGCGCGGCCCGCGACGGGTCTCCGCAGAGGCCGTGGCCGCCA
The DNA here is from genome assembly GCF_006228125.1 of Micromonospora orduensis. Taxonomy (GTDB): domain Bacteria; phylum Actinomycetota; class Actinomycetes; order Mycobacteriales; family Micromonosporaceae; genus Micromonospora; species Micromonospora orduensis. Next base: position 3,059 of record NZ_VDFY01000211.1, read on the forward strand.
CCCAGCGTGACCGCCTCTTCGACGGGCTCGTGCACGAGGTGGCGACGAAGGGCTACGACAACGCCCGGGTCAGCGACATCTGCCACGCCGCCGGCGTGACCCGACCGGCCTTCTACGCCCTGTTCACCGGCAAGGAGGACGCCTTTCTCGCCGCGTACCGGCACGGGATCGCCGTGGTGTCACAGCTGATGGAGAGCGCCTACCGCGAGGCCGGCCCGGCCTGGCCGGACGCGGCACGCGCCGCGCTGCGCACCCTGCTGGAGGTGCTGGCGAGCGTGCCCGCGTTCGCCCGGATGGCGCTCGTCGAGGTGGACGCGGCCGGCCCCGACGCCCGCCGCGAGCGCGACGCGCTGCTCAACAGCTTCCGCCGGTTCTTCGCCGACGCCGGCCCGGGGCCGACGCTCGCGGACGCGGACCGCGACGATCTGGTGTCCACAGTGGTCGGTGGTATCTACGCCACCGTCCGCGGCCGTGTGGCTCGGGGTCGGGCCTCGGAGTTGCCGCAGCTGCTGCCGGTGCTCACCTACGCGGCCATGGCGCCGTTCCTGGGCACCGAGGGTGCGATTCAGGCGACCCGTCCGATACGGCCGGACGACGGCCCGAGCAAGACGGCGCCATGCGCACCGACCCACCACTCCTGATCACACGGTCGGAAACCGCAGCGGTTTTTCACTTTGGCCGCATTTAACAAATACCGCCCAAATGACCGCCACGCGCCGTTGACCTGCCCTTTACTCGGCGGTAACTTCGGCTCTGCACCCACAAAGCGCAGGTTAGGGATGCAATTCCCATTGTCGCCGATGAATTGATCTCAAGGGAGCGCCATGTCGGAGGAAACCACACCAATCGCACCCGGCCCGCCGCGCAGTGGCGTGCGCTGGCGCCGGTTCGCCGCCACGTTCGGCATCGTCGTGGCGGGCGCCGCCGGCATGATCATGCTCACCGCCCAGGGCGTGCTGGGCGCGCAGTTCGCCATCTCGGGCATGCCGTTCACCGTCACGGCCGACAGGCTCACCGGCACCGGGTTCGAACAGTTCGCCACCCTCGACCAGATGATCCCGGACAGCCCCAACCAGGGCGACACCGGCGGACAGGTCCTGGTGATGGTCTCGGCGATCGACAAGGCGGAGCTGACCAACCTCTGCCAGAGCATCAACCTCGGCGGCATCTTCCTGAAGATCACCGCCGGCGGTGGCGACCGACCGGTCACCGCCCGGACCCTGGTGGTCGACGGTGACGAGGTCGCCGGCGACGCCGCCTTCCGCAACATCGACGTCGGGCAGGACGCCAGCACCCTGGACCAGGTGCCCGGCGTGACGGGCAACCCCGGCGTCTTCTCGCAGCAGGCCGACTCGGTCGTCATCGAAAACCTGCGGCAGAACAACTACGCCACCACGGCGGCCGTCTTCAACCTGCCCAACCTGCGCATGGCGTTCACCTCCGACGGGTGCTGACGTGAGCGCCGAACGACACCAGGCAGCGCCGGCCGTCCGCGGACCACGCGGGCGGTGGCGCCGCTGGCGGCGTGCCCGCCCATTCACCGCCGCCGTGCTGATCGCCCTCGGGGGCGTGGAGATGCTGGCGACCCTGCGCGCGCCGCTCGGGGTGCTGCTGCACATCGGACCGCAGGGGCTCGCCGCGTACCTGGTACCCACCATCCTCGTGATCTGCGGGGTGCTGCTGATCACCACCCCGCAGCAGCGGGTCTTCTACGCCGTGGTCTCGCTGGTGCTCGGGCTGGTCTCCTGGTTGACCTCGAACCTGGGCGGCTTCGTGGTCGGGATGCTGCTGGCCCTGACCGGCGGGGCACTCGCCTTCGCCTGGACCCCGGACAAGGACCACCGCCCCACCGGCGCCGCGACGAAACCCGCGGCACCCGCGTCGCCCGACGACGAAGACGAGGCCGACACCGTGCTGCTGCCCGGGATGCAGTCACCGGACCCCAGAACGGTCGACCGGGGCTGAGTCAGCGGGCAGTCTCGGCGACCGCCTGCGCGAACACCTCGGAGCGGTGCTCGAAGTTGCGGAACCGCCCGTAGCTCGGGGCCGCCGGGGAGAGCAGCACGACGCCGCCCGCCGGGGTCAGCTTGCGCGCCAGCCCAACCGCGGCCACCAGATCCTCGGCGAGCTCGGTACGCACCATCGGCAGCCCGGCCAGCGCCTCGATGATCCGGGGGCCGCTGTCCGGGATGCCGATGACCGTGATCTCCCTCTCCGCCAGGTGCTCGGCCAGCGGCGTGTAGTCCAGGCCCCGGTCGTTGCCCCCGACGATCACCGTCAACGGCCGCCCGTCGTACGCGTCGATGGCGTGCATGGCCGCGTACGGGCTGGTGGCCAGGGTGTCGTCGACGAACGTCAACCCGGACGGGTCGGTGATCTCGGTGAGCCGGTGGGCCAACCCCTGGAACTCGGCGACGGCGACGGCGAGGTGGTCCTTGGCGGCCACCACGTCGATGCCGAGCGCGTCGAGCACGGCGAGGGCGACGCACAGGTTGCCCTCGTTGTGCCGGCCCACCAGCGGCAGCACGGCGCGCGGGAACAGCGGCTGGTCGCCGAAATGGAACCAGGGCGTGCCGTCGCCGCCGGTGGCGACGTGGGTGGTGTCGGGGCGGCCGGCCCGCACCGCCGGCAGCTCCCCCAGCTCGGCGGCGAGCCGTGGGTCCGCGCCGTTCACCACGACCGTCTGCGGGTCGTGGGCGAGCAGGTTGAGCTTGTCCCGGTAGTACTCGCGTTCCCCGCCGTGCGCGTCCAGGTGCTCGGGGAACAACGCGGTGACCACCGCCACCCGGGGCGAGTCGGTGAGGTCGCTGCACTGGTAGCTGGACAGCTCCAGCACGTACAGCTCGGACTCGGGCAGGTCGAGGGTGGGCACGCCGATGTTGCCGCCGAAGACGTTCGGCCGGCCCGTCGCGGTGAGCAGGTGGCTGATCAGGCTGGAGGTGGTGCTCTTGCCCTTGCTGCCGGTGACCCCGACGGTGCGCGCGGCGTGGTCGGCCATCCAGAGCGCCGTGCCCTGGGTGACCGGCACGCCGCGCCGGCGCAGCTCGACCAGCCACGGGTGGGTCTGCGGCACACCAGGCGAGCGGACCACCACGTCGGCGGCGGCGAGCCGTTCGAAACCCGCCTCGCCGGTGACCAGCGGCGCCGCCTCGGCCAGCGGGCCGTCCCAGGGCAGCGACAGGAAGTTGGCGCTGTCGTCGACGGCGACCAGGTCGGCGGGGCCGTGCGCGGCGATCGCGGTCACAGCGGCCCGGCCCTCCCGGCCGGTCCCCCAGACGGCGACGGTACGTCCGCGCAGGTCAGACAGGCGCACGGGACTCTCCTCGGGGATCACGGCGGCGGTTGGGCGGGCCCGGTCCGGACACGGCCGGACGAACCAGGGCCTAGTATGGCGTGTGCCCAACGAGCAGCTCCGGCGGATGGACGCCTTCACCTTCCCGTCCTACTCGATCGACTTCGCCACCGGCGAGGTGTTGTTCGACTACGCGCTGACCGGCCCGGCCGGCGAGCAGCGGTTCACCGAGGTGATCACCCTTCCGCTGCCGGCGCAGCCGCCGTCGGACGAGACGGTGGCCACCCTCAACCGGGTGCTTGAGGTGCTGCACCTGGTCGCCGGGGTCAGCTACTACAAGGCCGCCGCGCCGCCCCGGCTGGTGCTGCCGGCGCCGCTGGGCTCGGCCACCGTCGACTACGTGACGGCCGTCTACACCAAGGGCCTCGCCGAGTACGCGTACCGCAACCAGCTGCCGCACGTGCTCCAGCTGCGCCCGGAGGTGCCGGCCGGCTCGCCGGGGCCACCACGGGTGTACGACGATTCGGACCGCCGCCCCCTCTCGGCGGTCGGCGGCGGCAAGGACTCGATCGTCAGCCTGGAGGCGCTGCGCCGCGCCGACCTGGACCCGGTGCCGTTCTCGGTCAACCCGAACCACGTGATCGTCTCGGTCAACGAGGCGTCCGGGCTGACCCCGCTCGCGGCCCGGCGGCGGATCGACCCGGTGCTGTTCGACCTGAACGCGTCGGGCGCGCTGAACGGGCACATCCCGGTCACCGCCATCAACTCCCTGATCGCGGTGGCCACCGCCGTCCTGCACGGACTGGGCCCGGTGGTGATGTCCAACGAGCGCTCGGCGTCCGACCCGAACCTCGTCTGGGACGGCCACGAGATCAACCACCAGTGGTCCAAGGGTGTCGAGGCCGAGGGGCTGCTGCGGGCGTCGCTGGCCGAGCACGCCGGCCTGACCGAACCGTACTTCTCGCTGCTGCGCTCGCTGTCCGAGCTGCACATCGCCCGACTCTTCGCGGAGTTCACCCGGTACGACGACGTGGTGACCAGCTGCAACCGGGCGTTCAAGCTGCGGGACGCGTCGGAGCGCTGGTGCCGGGACTGCCCGAAGTGCCGGTTCGTCTTCCTCGCCATGGCGCCGTTCATGGCGCGGGAGCGGGTGGTGGGCATCTTCGGCGGTGACCTGCTGGCCGACCCGGAGCAGATCCCCGGCTACCGGGAGCTGCTCGGCGTGGACGGGCACAAGCCGTTCGAGTGCGTCGGCGAGGTCGAGGAGTCGGTGGTGGCCCTCGGCCTGCTGGCCGAACAGGACCAGTGGCGCGACGCCCCGGTGATCCGGGCCCTGGTCGACGCCGTACCGGCAACGGCCTGGTCCGCGGTGGCCGATTCGGACGTCTTCACCCCCGGAGGCCCGAACCACATCCCCCCCACCTACGCCAAAGCCCTAACCGCCCTAACCGCCTGAACCCCGAACCAACCCGCCCGCGGAGGCCGGGACGGTGGTCAGGGGGTGCGGACTGCTTCCAGGGCCAGGAGGGCTACGTGTAGGGAGAGGCTGGTTTCTACCGAATCCAGGTCTGCGTCGAGGATTCGGGCGATGCGGGCCAGGCGTTCGTAGAAGGCCGGGCGGGACAGGTGGGCCGCAGCCGCGCCGGCGGACTTGTTGCGGCCCTGCTCCAGGTAGGCGCGCAGGGTGCCGAGCAGCTGCTCCCGGGGGTGCCGGGCGTCGTACTCCAGCAGCGCCCCGAGTTCGCGCTCGACGAAGGTCTGCAACCGGGGCTCGTCGCGCAGCAGGTGCAGCAGCCCGGCCAGGCCGACGTGGGGCAGCCGGAAGATCGGCAGGTCACGCCGGTCCCGGCGGGCGGCCTCGGCGATCTGCCGCGCCTCGACCAGCGACCGGCGGGCCTCCCGCAGACTGCTCACGCCGGATCCGGCGGCCACGATCACCCCGCCCGGGCCACCACTTCTGGACGGGTCGACACCGGCGACCGCCCGAGCGGGCTCGGCACCGAGCGCCGAGCGCGGCACATCGGCGCCGGCCGCCGACCGGAACGCGTCGCCGGCGGCGGGCGCGCGGCCGGTGCCGGCGTCGAGGCGTACCCGACGAAGTGCGCTGGCGAACGCGGACAGCGCGCGGTCCTCGGCGGCCGGGTCCGGCAGGGCCAGCAGGGCGCCCACCGAGTTGTCGTCGACGGCGCTGGTGAGCGCGGTCAGCTTCGCCTCCCGCAGGGCCTGGCCGACCGCCTCGGACAGGTCGCGCAGTCGGGCCTGACCGGCCTCGGGGCCGGCCTCCCCGGCGGGGTCGTCCGCGCGATGGCGGACCATCACGCCGACGAGGTGCCGCCGGTCGAGCACCACGCCGAGCGCCTTGGCCCGAAGCGCCACCTCGTCCACCGGCCGGGAGTGGTCGAGCAGCGCGGTGAGCAGGGTGCGGTGGATCTGTCGTTCGAGGCCCTCGGCGTCGCGGCGGATCAGCCGGCCCAGCGCGAGGGTGGACGCGGCCCGCTCGATCAGGATGCTGAGCCGGGTGGGCGGGCCGGCGGCCGGCTCGCCGGCCTGGCCGCTGGGCACGTCGCCGTTGGCCGGCCAGCGCAGCAGCAGCCGACCCCAGTCCTGGCCCCGGGCGCCGACGGCGGTCACCAGCCAGCCGCTGTCCGGGTCGTACGCGGTGCGCCCGGCCGGCCGGATCCGCCGCGAGTGCTGCTCCCAGCCGTCCAGCAGCAGCTCGGCGCTCTCGCCCGCGTGGTCGTACCCGAGGACCTGCCGGGACAGGTTCTCCAGCACCACAGGGCAGCCGGACAGCTCGGCGGCCTGCCGGATGACCTCGGCGGCGTCGGCGCCCTCGACGGAGAGGTCGTTGAACCGCTGGTGGATCTCCTCGGTGGCGCGCAGTTCGGTGAGCTGCGCGTCGACGATCAGCGCGTGCACCGCCTCGGTGATCCGGACGAACGGGGTGGCCCGGCGCAGCTCCACCAGGGGCAGGCCGCGCCGCTCGGCGGAGGCGGCCATCACTCGGGGGACTCCGCTGACGTAGCGGCGGCCCAGTTCGACGACGAGCCCGGAGACTCCGACGTCGGCGAGGTCGCCGATGAACGCGCGCAGTCCCGCGTCGTCGCCCGGCAGCCCGATGCCGGTGGTGAGGACCAGCTCTCCGCCGCCGAGCAGGGTGGCGATGTCCGGCACCTCGGCGACGTGCACCCAGCGGACGGGTCGGTCCAGCCCCGCGTCTCCGGCGACGACGCGCGGGGCGCCGTGGCGGACCGGGTCCAGGGCGAGGACCTCACGGACGGTAGGGAACACGGCCGCAACGCTACCGTCCGTGACGCGCGATCTCGACCTGGCGGGGTGCTCAGTCCACGCCGAACTCCATGGCGGCCCGGTCGAGCGCCTCGTCGTCGGCGGAGGCGACGCCACGCGAGGCGATCGCTTCCGCCCCGCCCTCGGGCATCGCGCCGATCAGCCCCGTCGAGGCGGCCTGCGCGGCACCGATCATCCGCTGCGGGGCCGCGCCGCCGACCATGCCGAGCGAGGCGTACTGCTCCAGCTTCGCCCGCGAGTCGGCGATGTCCAGGTTGCGCATGGTGAGCTGGCCGATCCGGTCCGACGGACCGAACGCCGAGTCCTCGGTACGCTCCATCGACAGCTTGTCCGGGTGGTAGCTGAACGACGGGCCGGTGGTGTCCAGGATCGAGTAGTCCTCGCCCCGGCGCAGCCGCAACGTCACCTCGCCGGTGACCGCCGTGCCGACCCACCGCTGCAACGACTCACGCAGCATCAGCGCCTGCGGGTCCAGCCAGCGGCCCTCGTACATGAGGCGACCGAGGCGGCGACCCTCGTTGTGGTAGTTCGCCAGGGTGTCCTCGTTGTGGATGGCGTTGACGAGCCGTTCGTACGCGGCGTGCAGCAGCGCCATGCCGGGCGCCTCGTAGATCCCCCGGCTCTTGGCCTCGATGATCCGGTTCTCGATCTGGTCGGACATGCCCAGGCCGTGCCGGCCGCCGATGGCGTTGGCCTCCAGCACCAGGTCGACGGGGCTGCCGAACTCCTTGCCGTTGATCGTCACCGGGCGGCCCTGGTCGAAGCCGATCGTGACGTCCTCGGTGGGGATCTCCACCGACAGGTCCCAGAAACGGACGCCCATGATCGGGTTGACCGTCTCGATGCCGGTGTCGAGGTGCTCCAGGGTCTTCGCCTCGTGCGTGGCGCCCCAGATGTTGGCGTCGGTGGAGTACGCCTTCTCGGTGCTGTCCCGGTACGGCAGGTCGCGGTCGAGCAGCCACTCGGACATCTCCTTGCGCCCACCGAGCTCGGTGACGAAGGCGGTGTCGAGCCACGGCTTGTAGATGCGCAGCTGCGGGTTGGCCAGCAGGCCGTACCGGTAGAACCGCTCGATGTCGTTGCCCTTGAAGGTCGACCCGTCGCCCCAGATCTGGACGTCGTCGGAGATCATCGCCCGGACCAGCAGGGTCCCGGTGACGGCCCGGCCCAGCGGAGTGGTGTTGAAGTACGCCCGCCCGCCCGAACGGATGTGGAAGGCGCCGCAGGTCAACGCCGCCAGGCCCTCCTCGACCAGGGCGGCGCGGCAGTCGACCAGTCGGGCGACCTCGGCGCCGTAGCTGAGCGCACGACCGGGCACCGAGGCGATGTCGGGCTCGTCGTACTGGCCGATGTCGGCCGTGTAGGCGCAGGGGACCGCGCCCTTGTCGCGCATCCACGCGACCGCGACCGAGGTGTCGAGGCCGCCGGAGAAGGCGATGCCGACACGTTCGCCGATGGGCAGGGAGGTGAGAACCTTGGACACGGGGAAGATTATTCAACAAGACGCATGGTCATGCAAGCTGATCGTCGCGACCCAGTTCCCAGAACGCCACGGCAGCGGCGGCGGCGACGTTCAACGAGTCCACTCCGCGCCGCATCGGAATGACCACCCGCACGTCGCTGGCGGACTGGGCCGCCGCCGTGAGACCAGGCCCCTCGGCCCCGAGCAGCAGCGCCGCCCGCTCACGCTGCTCCGCGGTCACCCGCTGGATCGGCACGGCGTCCGGCGCCGGGGTCATGGCGAGCACGGTGAAACCCGCCTGTCGTACCTGGTCCAGACCGGCCGGCCAGGGTTCGAGCTTGGCGTACGGCATCGCGAAGACCTCACCCATGCTCACCCGCACGCTGCGGCGGTACAGCGGATCGGCACAGGACGGCGACAGCAGCACCCCGTCGATGCCGAGCGCGGCGGCCCCCCGGAAGATCGCCCCGAGGTTTGTGTGGTTGTTGACGTCCTCAAGGATCAGGACCCGGCGCGCGGCGTCGAGCACCTCGGCCGCCGTCGGCAGCGGCCGGCGGTGGAACGACGCCAGCACCCCCCGGTGTACGTGGAAACCGGTGGCCCGTTGCAGCACATCAGGTGTCGCGGCGTAGACCGGCGCGTCGCCGGTGTCCAGGTCGGCGAGCTGGTCGACGCGCTTGGCGTCGACCAGGTACGACCGGGCGGGGTAGCCCGCGCGCAGCGCCCGGCGCAGCACCAGCTCCCCCTCGGCGATGAACAGGCCGTGCGGTGGTTCCCAGCGGGTGCGCAGCTCGACGTCGGTCAGCGCGCGGTAGTCGGCGATCCGGTCGTCGTCGGGGTCGGTGATCTCGTGGACGGACACTCGACGATTCTGCCGGACGACGAGCCCGCCCTC
>NZ_VDFY01000193.1 GCF_006228125.1 Micromonospora orduensis
GGCCGAGGTTGCCCAGCGTCAGGTCGTCGGCGTACAGCATCGCGGCGCTGGCGCCCGGGTCGGCGGCCGCCACGATCCCGGCCGTCTCCCGGCGACCGCTCAGCCGCACCGGATCACCGGGACGCAGGCCCAGCGCGGTCAGCGCCTCCGGGTGCAGCCGCACGATGCCACGTCGAGCGTCCAGGGCGGCCGGCCGCAGGCTCGCCAGCAGGGTCAGGTCGGGTTGCGCCACCGCCCGACCGTAGCCGCCCGCGGCGAATCCCGCGTCGGGTCAGCGCCGCGGGTCCAACTCGTCGAGCAGCGACGGGTCCCGCCGGATCAACTCGGCCAGGCGGGCCGCCGGATCCGGGGTCAACCCGTCCGGGCCGGGCGCCCACGCCGGCACCGTCCGCCCGGACAACGGCCAGGCCGGCGGAGGTTCCACAGGCGCCGCCGGCGGCTCCGGGCCGACCGTGACGTGCGGGCCGTCCCAGGACACCCGCAGCGGGTACGTCCGCCCGGCGTGCTCCACCCGGACGCTCACCGCCAGCCCCGGGTGGGCGCCGACGATCTGACGGACCGCCTCGGCCACCTCCTCGACCGGACCCCAGCCGGCCGGCTCGTCGGGGACGTCCCGTCCGTGCCGGCCCGGCCCGGCGTTGCGGGGGTCGGCGGGGCCGCTGGGGTGGTGGACCGGGCCGCCGACCGCCCCCGGTGGTGGTGTGCTGTCGCGGTCGTTGGCCCGCCGGCGCAGCGCCTCCTCGCGCCGAGCCAGTCGGGCCAGCGTCTCGTCCAGGTCGCCCCTCACCAGATCACCCCTTCCCGCCACGGCCGGAGCCGGTCGGCTCAGGCCCTCCTGTCCCGGGTGGCCCGGTCCAGCGCACGGTCCAGGACGACCAGCAGGGCGTCCCGCACCGAGAGCCGGTCCCGGGCGTCGAACTGCACCAGAGGTACATGATCGCCGATCGCGAGCGCCCACCGGATCTCGTCCAGTTGCAGGGCCAACCGCCCGTCGAAGGCGTTGACCCCGACCACGAACGGCAGTCCGGCCTGTTCGAAGAAGTCGACCGCCGGGAAGCAGTCGTCCAACCGGGCGCTGTCCACGACCACCAGCGCGCCGAGCGCGCCGCGGGCCAGGTCGTCCCACATGAAGCCGAACCTGGTCTGCCCGGGCGTGCCGAACAGGTACAGCTTCAGGCTGCGGTCGATGGTCACGCAACCGAAGTCCATCGCCACGGTGGTGGTGGTCTTGGTCGACCGGGCGCCCGGGTCGTCCACGCCGATCCCGGCAGTGGTCATCTCGGCCTCGGTGGTGAGCGGCGCGATCTCGGAGATCGCCCCGACCGTGGTGGTCTTGCCGACCCCGAACCCGCCGGCGACCAGGATCTTGACCGGGACCGGTGGTGCGGCCGGCCGGTCACCCGCCTGTGACGTCGCCCCGCTGACGGCCGGCGGTCGGTACGGCGGCGGTGCGGCCGCCGGTGGGCCGGTGCGTCCGAGCAGGGGGCCGGTTCCCGGCTGCGTGCCGTAGCGGGCGGTGGCGCTGTTGCCGGCGGGACCCCCCAACGGGGCGACCGGCCATTCAGGAGATCGCACGGAGTCCATCAATCACTCGCAGGATGAGGTCGGGGTCGTACGCTTCGTCGGAGTCGCTGACGTGCACGTCCAGGTGACCGGCGGCGCGCAGGTCGCCGACCAGGACCCGGGTCACACCGAAGTGCAGCCGGGTCCGGGCCGACAACTCCGCCACCGAGATCGGCTCGGCGCAGAGCGCGATGATCGCGTGGTGTTCCGGTGCCAACAGCGCGTCCTGCGCGCCGGTCCACCAGCCGCTCTCGGAGCGGACTGTCACCTGCGTCTCCAGACCGATCGCCGGATCGGCGCCGGTGACCCGCCCGGAGGTGAGCACGAACGGCCGGGGGGCGGCCGGCCGACCACCGCCCGCCTCGGACTGCGTCGCCGCCGGCGCGGCGTCCCCGGGCGGGGGCGTACGCAGGTAGGGGCGGATCCGTACCCCGGGTTCCGGGTCCGGTTCCTCGTCAGCGACGTCGGGGGTCACTGCTGGACGGCGTTCTTCAGTTCGACGATCAGCCGCGGGGTGAGGGCGTTCCCGGCCCGCCCGGCGAAGAGGGTCATCTCGTACGCGACGGTGCCCAGGTTGGCCGACCGGTCGGCGACCACGCCGAGCACGGAACCGCTGCTGATCGCGCTGATCAACAGGTAGCCGTCGGCCATGTCGACGATGACCCGGTTCAGGCCGCCGAGCGCGTACCAGCTGGCCGCGCCGCCGGCGAGGCTGGTCATGCCGGAGACCACGGCGGCCAGTCGCTCCGCGTTGGACCGGTCCTTGATCGCCGACATGGCCATCAGCAGCCCGTCCGAGGAGACCGCGATCGCCTCCAGCACCCCGGCCGTGCTGGAGGTGAAGGAGTCCAGCAGCCAGTTGAAGGTGCGCGCCTCCGGACTGAGATCACCGGCGGTGCCGGTCGGGTTCTGGTGGTCGACGTTGTCGTGCACAAAGGGGCTGGTCACCGTGATGATCCTTCTTCGTTCCGGCGGTCTGGGCTGACTTCGCGGAGAGCGCGGGCGACGCCCGCCTCGAACTCGGTGATGAGCTGGCGCACCTCGGCCGGGTCGCCGAGGTGTGTGCTGGCCGGCGGGCAGGGCGGGGTGACTGTCAGGTTCGCCCCGGGGACCCGGCGATTGAGCAGGGGCCGGTCGGGAGCCGTCGGCCCGTTCCGCTGGGCCCGGCGTACGCCCGACTGGAAGGCCTCGACGAGCGCGCGGGCCGCTGCCGGGTCGGCGGTGGTGGCGTCCACCGGCCCGGTCGGGGCGGCGGTGGCGGTCAGGCTGGCCCCGGGGACCCGCTGGCGGATCCGGGGGTTGGTCGGCGCGCCCGAGGGCTCCGGGCGCGGCGACGCCGGCGCGGCGGGCTCCGACTGGTCGGTGCCGGTGCCGAAGGCGTCCCAGGACGGGCCGGACTCCAGGCTGCGGGTCGCCCGGCTGAGCAGGTCCGAGTCGACGTGGACGGCGGCGGTGGCCGCCGCCGCGAGAGCCGGCGTACCGCGATCGGGGTCGACAGTCGTACGCCGGGCGGGCACCGCGACCCGGGCCACGACGGCGCCGACCGGGTCCGCGCGGCGCAGCACCAGCGACGGCGACGGGATGTCGACCTGGGCGGTCACCCCGCCGCCGGGGGTGGCGGCCAGGCTCACCTCCCAACCGTGACGCCGGGCCAGCCGGCCCACCACGAAGAGGCCGAGCACCTCGGTCGGCGCCAGGTCGAGCCGTTCCCGGCGGGCGAGGCGGGCGTTCTCCTCGGCCAGCCGCTGCTCGGACATGCCGATGCCGTGGTCCACGACGGTGATCCGGGCACCGAGCCCGGACGTCTCACCGGTCACCAGCACCCGGGTGTGCGGTGGGGAGAAGACGGTGGCGTTCTCCATCAGCTCGGCCAGCGCCAGGACGAGGTCGCCGACCACGGCCGGCGCGGCCGACACGCCCGCCGGGACCCGCACCTCCACCCGGGTGTAGTCCTCGATCTCGCCCAGCGCCAACCGGACGACGTCGGCCAGTGGCACCGGCGCGGTGTGCGCGTCCGCCCCGGCCGACCCGGAGAGCACCACGAGGCTGCCGGCGTTGCGCCGCAGTCGGCTGGAGATGTGGTCGAGCCGGTACAGGTGTTCCAGCCGGCCCGGGTCGGCCTCCTGCTGCTCCAGCCGGTCGATCAGCGCGATCTGCCGGCCCACCAGGTTCTGGGTACGCCGCCCGACGTGGCCGAACATCTGCGCCACGTTGCGCCGGCCGACGACCTGCCGTTCGACGAGCTGGGCGGCGGTGCTCTGCACCCGGTCGAAGGCCCGGGCCAGGTCGCCGATCTCGTCGTTGGCCCTGATGTCCACCGGCTCCAACCGGACCGACTGGGAGCTCTCGGTCTCGTCGTCGGTGACCCGCACCAGCTCCGCCTCGGCGACCCGGGCGACCCGGTCGGCGGAGCGGGTGAGTTGGGTCAACGGCCGCGCCACCGTACGCGCGACCGCCGCGCTGAGCAGCACCACAAGCGCCAGGATCAGCGCCGCCGCGGCACCGACCAGGTACGCGGCGGTGAGCGCCCGTCGCTGTTCGGCGGTGACCTCGGCGACTACGTCGGCGACGAGCTTCTTCTCGACGAACTGACCGAGCCGGATCATCGTGCGGACGGCCGGGAAGAGCACGTCCATCGGCACGTCGCGGACGGCACGGGCCGGGTCCCGGGCGCTGGTGACCAGGAAGTCGGGGCTGGTACGCGCGGCCACCGCCGCGTCGTTGAGCTGGGCCACCTTGAGCTGTTCCGGAGTGATCAGGCCGCGGAAGCGCTGGTTGTCGACCTGGAGGGCGGCGATGCACGCCACGTAGGCGGCGGTGGTGTCCGGGGTGCCGATCGCTTTGACCAGCAGGCTCAGGGTGGCGCAGGCGGCCAGGCCCTCGTCGGCGCGCAGCAGCCCGTCGAGGGCGAGCACCTGGCGGCCGGGCAACGTGTCGGTGTCCACGCCGACCACCAGCCGTAGCGACGTGATCATCCCCATGTTGACCGGGCCGAACGCGTCCATCACCTGACCGGGGTTGACGGCCCGGGCCAGCACGGCCGTACGCAGCTCGACGAGGCTGGACACCCGGTCCAGGGCACTGTCGACCTGATCGGTCAACGCGTCACCGCCCGCGGCCCGCAGGTCGGCCACCCGGTCGTCCACGTCGGCGGACTTGCGGATCACCTCGGCGCGTTCGACCCGGCCGAGCAGGAAGCCGACGGAGAGAATGCGCTCCTGCTGGAGGTCCTGGACGAGGCTGCCGACCCGGCTGGAGAGGCGTACCCGGTCGGTGATGTCACCGGCGCGCTGGGCGGCGGCGACCCGTTCGAGCACCACGGGCACGGCGAGGCCGACCATGCTGAGCAGCGGGATCACCACGAGCAGCGCGAGCTTGCCGCGGATCCGGAGCCTAGCGAGCAGCATCGAACGGCCCCCACGGGGTGACTTCCGCTTCGCGGGCCGCGCCGACCGGTTGCAGTGCCCGCTTGTCGCTCGGTCGTCCCGCGCCGATCGGTGGCTGCCAGGCGTCCGCCGTCGCTGGTACGTCGGGGCTGGCGCCCGCGTCGGGCATGCTGGCGCGCCGGCGGGCCCGGCGGTCGGCGACGATCAGCAGCGCGGCCAGCCAGCCGGCCAGCAGCACGAAGACCAGCACCGCACCCGCGATGATCCAGCGGTCCCGGTCCAGGTCGTCGATCCGGTCGGCCAGCAGGGCGTCCAGCTCGGCGAGGATGACCGGCTGGAGCTGCCGGGCGGCCGTGTGCGTGTTGAGCCCGGCGGCGCCGAGCCGACCCGCGTCCACCGCAGTGGTTCCGCCGGCCGGCAGGGAGTACGCGGCCAGCGCCTCCACCGAACGCTGGTAGTTGTCCAGCGGGGTCAGCACGTTGGCGCCCAGGTCGGTGCTCTCCGAGCCGTCCACCGCGGACCTGAGGTTGTCGACCAGGTCGGTGGCGGGGGCCAGGGCGGACACCCGCAGCGCGGTCAGTTCCAGCAGGCCGCGGGGCTGCTCGGCGGCCGGTCGGCGGGCGACGAGGGTGCCGAGGTCGGCGAGCCGGCCGGCGGCGACCACCGCCTCGGGCAGTTCCTGGCCGGCGCTGTCCTGGAGGAAGAACGAGTCGGCGGCGGGGTCGCGGACCAGCCCGGAACTGTCCCGGACCTTGCGGTGCAGGGCCAGCAGCAGGTCGGTCGCCTCGCCGTACGTGGTGAAGGCGGCGTCCGGGTCGGCGGGGCCGCGGGCACGCAGCGCCTCCAGTTTGGCCCGCAGCCCGGCCCAGCGTTCCTGGCTGCGCAGTTCGACGCCGATCCGGGCGTCCACCGTCGCGGCCTCCTCGACCGCCCGGGCGAGCGCCTCACCGGAGGCGGGGCGGCCGCGGACCGCGGCGGACTGGGCGTCCACCAGCGCGTCGGTGACCGGGGCGAGGGCACGCAGGTACTGCACGCCGAGCCGTTCCCGGGCGGCCAGGTCCCGGTCGTCGCCCGTGTGCTGCCAGGTCTGCGCGAGGAGCAGACCCATCGGTGCCAGCAGCGCCGCGACGAGCAGCAGCGGAAGCAGTCGGCCCAATGTGGAGTGCCGTCGACGGACCCGTGGTGCGGGGACTGCCATGGTGTGTCTCCTCCGGCGTCGGGCTGGGGGCGGCACGGTGGGCTTCGCCGATGGGTCCCGTGCACCGGACCGGAAAACTAATCGAACCTCAGTGGTCCAGACCGTTGTCGACGAGTCGGCTTTGCGTCAGTACGGGCGACATCACGGATGGTCCTGGTTGACAGCACGCTGCGTTTCGTCGATGGGCGTGACATGAAGGGATCGAGGGGGATATCTGAGGAAGATCGGAATTCACGTGATCCGAACTCAACTCACTGGGTCGCGCCTGACGGTGCGCGGTCGCACCGGTGCGGATCGCCGATCGGGGCAACCGGACAGACGTACGGCGGATCTCAGCCAACGCTCAGGCTGCGGGCCGTACCGTGTGCCGCATGAGATCGCCGTCGCCGGCCGCGTGGATCCGGCGTGCACTGCCCACCCGCCGCCGCGCGATCGCCGCAACAGTCGTCGTCGTCCTGCTGGCCGTCGCCGTGACCTGGGCGGTGTGGCCGCAGGGGGCGGGCGTACGCACCGAGAGCGCGATGCTCACCGTCCGCTCCGGGCCGGCCGGCGACCAGCCGGTGGACCTGGACACCACCTTCTACCTTCCGGCCGACGCGTCGCCGGGGCGGAAGGTGCCGGCGGTCCTGCTGGCGCACGGGTTCGGCGGCACGAAGGAGTCGGTGCGCTCGGACGCGCAGGAGTTCGCCGGGCGCGGCTACGCGGTGCTCACCTGGACCGCGCGGGGCTTCGGCCGCAGCGGCGGCGAGATCCACCTGGACAACCCGGACTACGAGGTGCGCGACGCCGAGCGGCTGCTGGACTGGCTTGCCGCCCGGCCGGAGGTGCGCACCGACGCCGCCGGCGATCCGAAGGTCGGCGTGGTCGGCGGCTCGTACGGTGGCGGGTTGGCGTTGCTGCTGGCCGCCCAGGACCGTCGGGTCGACGCGATCGTCCCCATGATCACCTGGAACGACCTGTCCCGGGCGTTCCTGCCGGAGAGCACCGGCGGGGCGCCGACCGAGGGCGTGTTCAAGAAGGGCTGGGCCGGCCTCTTCTTCGGCGGGGGCGGCAACGTGGGCACCGGCCCGGCCGGACTGTCCGGTGTGACCGCCGCGCAGCCGGAGGGTGCCCCGGCGTCGGCCGGGCCGCCCAGCCCCGGCCCGGGTGCCGGCCCGGGCACCGGCCCCGGTGGCGCTCCGGCGGGTGCCGCCGACCCGTCCTGCGGGCGGTTCGCCGCCGACGTGTGCGCCGCGTACCTGCGGATCGCCACCAGCGGCCAGGCCGACCAGGCCGCCGTGGACCTGCTGCGCCGCTCCAGCCCGGCGGGTGTGCTGGACCGGATCAAGGCGCCGACCCTGCTGGTGCAGGGCGAGGCGGACACGCTCTTCCCCCTCGGCGAGGCGGACGCGAACGCGAAGGGCATCGCCGCCGCCGGCACCCCGGTGCGGGTCGCCTGGTTCACCGGCGGGCACGACGGGGGCACCGGCCCCCGCTCTGACTCGGACCGGGTGAAGTTCCTGACCGTCCAGTGGCTCGACCACTACGTCAAGGGCGAGGGCGACGCGCCCGGCGACGATTTCACCTGGTCACGGATCGCCGGCTTCGACGCGCTCGACCGGGGGCTGGTCGCCACCGGTTTCCGCCGCGCCGACTATCCGGGCCTCGCCGGCAACAGCCGCCGGGAGGTGGCGGTCGCCGGTCCGGCGCAGCCGATCGCGAACCCCCCGAACGGCAACCCGGCCGCCATCTCCTCGATCCCGTTCGCGGGCGGGCTCGCCTCGCTGCTGGACGGGGTGGCCGGGGACGTGCCCGGCCAGCACGCCCGCTTCGAGTCGACGCCGCTGACCGAGGCGGTGGACGTGGCCGGCTCGCCCACCGTCACCCTGCGGGCCGCGTCGCCGACCGGCGAGGCGGTGCTGTTCGTCAAGCTCTACGACGTCGACAAGGATGGCGCGGCCACCCTGCCGAACGGCCTGGTCGCCCCGATCCGGCTCACCGGGCTGCCGCAGCGGGTGCAGGACGCCCGGCCGGTCACCGTGACGCTGCCCGGGATCGTCCGCCGGGTGGAGGCCGGGCACCGGCTGCGGCTGGTGGTGGCCAGCTCCGACCAGGCGTACACCACGCCGGCCGAGCCCACCGTCTACACGGTGGCGGCGGACGGCGCCGTCAGCCTGCCCACTGTCGACGGCGAGCCCATCCCCACCACGGCGACCATCTGGCGCTGGGTGCTCGCCGGCCTGCTCGCGGCCATCGCGATCGGGCTCGTCGTGGTCGTCGCCGTGGTCCGCCGCCGGCACCGCCGCCAGGACCGCTCGGTGCATCCGGAGTACGCGGACACCCCGCTGGCCGTGCGCGCACTGCGCAAGGAGTACGCGGACGGCTTCGTCGCGGTCTCGAACGTGGACTTCGAGGTGCACCCCGGTCAGGTGGTGGGTCTGCTCGGGCCGAACGGCGCCGGCAAGACCACCACGCTGCGGGTGCTGATGGGACTGACCCAGCCGACCGCCGGGGAGATCTACGTCTTCGGTCGGCGGCTGGTGCCCGGTTCACCGGTGCTGTCCCGGATCGGCGCGCTCGTGGAGGGGCCCGGCTTCCTGCCGCACCTGTCGGGGCTGGACAACCTGAGGGCGTACTGGAAGGCGACCGGGCGACCGGCCGAGGACGCGCACTTCGACGAGGCGCTGGAGATCGCCGGGCTGGGCGACTCGGTGCACCGGAAGATCAAGAACTACAGCCACGGCATGCGCCAGCGGTTGGCCATCGCCCAGGCCATGCTGGGCCTTCCCGAGCTGCTGGTGCTGGACGAGCCGACCGACGGGCTCGACCCGCCGCAGATCGCCGAGATGCGCCGGGTGCTTCAGCGGTACGCCACCGACCGCCGGGCGGTGCTGGTCTCCAGCCACCTGCTGGCCGAGGTGGAGCAGACCTGCACGCACGCGGTGGTGGTGAACAAGGGCCGCATCGTGGCGTCCGGGCCGGTGGAGGAGATCGTGGGCGAATCGCCGAGCGTGCTCTTCGACGTCAGCGACCCGGTGGCCGCGCGGGCGGTCCTGGACCGGCTGCACGGGGTCCGGGTGTTGCCGGAGAGCGACGGCCAACTGGTGGTCGACACCAACGGCACGGCCCGCAGCGAGGTGGTGGCGGAGCTGGTGCGCGCCGGCGTCGGGGTGGACCGGGTGGTGCCTCGGCGGCGCCTGGAGGACGCGTTCCTCGCCCTGGTGGGCGACAACTCTCGGGGAAGCGGTGACCGGTGATGGCTGTTGTCGACGCGGGTGAGGCACGCGGCTACCGGCCGTCGGCCACCATGCCGTTCGCGGCGGAGTTCCGTCGGCAGGCGTCGCGGCGGCGGACCCAGCTGGCGCTCGGTTTCATGGTGCTGCTGCCGCTGATCATCCTGATCGCGTTCCAGTTCGATTCGGGCGGGGACGACGACAACGGCCGCAACGAGTTCTCCAGCCTGGTCGAGCTGGCCACCTCGGGCGGCCTCAACTTCACCCTCTTCTCGATCTTCGTGTCGGCGTCGTTCCTGCTGGTGGTGGTGGTCGCGCTGTTCTGCGGCGACACGGTGGCCAGCGAGGCGAGCTGGGGGAGTCTGCGGTATCTGCTGGCGATCCCGGTGCCCCGGGCGCGGTTGTTGACGGTGAAGCTGGTGGTCGCGCTCGCGTACTCGGGTCTGGCCCTGCTGCTGCTGGCCGGCACGGCCCTGGCGGCGGGCACCCTGCGCTACGGCTGGTCGCCGCTGCGCAGCACTGTCGCCGCCGAGCTGGAGCCGACCGAGGGGCTGCTCCGGTTGCTGGCCGTGCTGGGCTACCTGGCGGTCGTACTCCTGGTGGTGGCCGGGCTGGCCTTCCTGCTGTCGGTGACGACGGACGCCGCGCTCGGCGCTGTCGGCGGTGCCGTGCTGCTGTGGATCCTGTCGAGCATCCTCGACCAGATCACCGCCCTGGGCGCGCTGCGGGACTTCCTGCCCACCCACTTCAGCACCGCCTGGCTGGGGCTGCTCTCCACCCCGGTGCAGACCGACGACGTGGTACGCGGCTGCATCTCCGCGATCAGCTACGCGACGCTGTTCTGGGGGTTGGCGTTCTGGCGTTTCACCCGCAAGGACATCACGTCATAGCGGGGCCTTCTTCCAGGCGCTGACGCCGATCCGGCCGGTGTTGCCCACGTCGATCGGCCCGTCCGGGTCGACGTCCTCGGACGGCTGCCCGGCGACGGGCGCGACCAGCAGGTATGCCCCGTCGGTGGCCCGCACGGTCGAGTCGGTGACGAGGTTGCGCCAGAGGACGGTCGCGACGGCCCGCTCGCCCTTCTCAAGCGTGAGCTGCTGGGGCGGCTGGTCGAAGCCCGGGGTGATGTCCCTGGCCCCGTTCACCACCCGCAGGATGATCGGTTTGCGCTCCTCGTTCAGGACCCACAGCACCGGGTAGCCGTTGAGCCGGTAGGGGCGGTCGCCGCAGTTGACCAGCTCGAGGCCGAGGGCGCGCAGCCCCATGGCGGCGTCCGACCCCCTCGTGCGGATCCGCACGCCGGACTCCGGGCACCAGAACGGCGGGCTGACGTACGCCGAAGGTGTCGGGCTGGGCGCGGTCGTGAACTTGGGCGGGCCGGTGGGGTCGCCGCCCTGCCCCCGGTGGTCGCCGGGGGCGCAGGCGCCGAGCGCGAGAACCAGAGCGGCCGCCACGCCGATTCGCCACCGCCCGGCGAGGCCGCGGAAGATCATCCTCTGATCCTTGCCCATCATCGCGTCCCGCCGCTGCCCGGCCTGTCGCCGCCGGTCCGTCTCGGCGCTGGCCGGCCTGTCGCGGTCTGGACCGGCGTGGTCTCCTGGCGTGCCCCTGGAGCTGAGTCGTCTGCGACATCGCTCGTCGGTCAGCGCCCGTCCTGTGCGCTGGGTTCGCTGGCCGACGGCAGGGTCTGCGAGCGAGGCGGCGGAGCGACCGATAGTTTTTTCGGCCAGGTTCGGGGCGGCGCGACAGGCGGTACTGTGGTCGGGAGCGCTCCCACAGGGAGGGCGGCCAGTGCGAACCCGGGGGCCGGAGCGTGCTCAGGCGCAGGTGGGGGCGGCCGGCCGGCGATCCTACGCCCCGTTCGCGGCTGACCGCTGGGCTTGTTTCACCGGGGATCTTCCCACCAGCAAGGAATTTATTAACATCGATACGTTCATGCTCGACCATGGGGGAGGTATCTATCCCCTTCGATGGAGGTCTCCATGAACGTCTCTCGGCTCGGCGGGCCGACCCTGTCCCTGTTCCGCATCGTGATCGGACTGCTGTTCACGTTGCACGGCCTGTCCTCGGTCTTCGGGTTGTTCGGCGGCAACCCGATGACCGGCAAGGCGGTACCGCTCGGCACCTGGCCGGGCTGGTGGGCCGCCCTCATCCAGCTCATCTGCGGCGCGCTGGTGCTGGTCGGGCTCTTCACCCGACCCGCCGCGCTTCTCGCCTCCGGCTCGATGGCGTACGCCTACTTCGTCGTGCACCAGCCCGACGGTCTGCTGCCGCTGCGCAACGGCGGTGAGCTGGCAGCGCTCTTCTGCTGGTCGTTCCTGCTGGTCGCCGCACTCGGCTCGGGCCCGTGGGCGCTCGACGCGCTGCTCTTCCGCCGTCGTGGCGAAGCGCCGTCGCCGTCAGTGGCCGAACCCAGCCCGGTGTCCGTCTGACCGCACGTGTGCCGCGCGGCGCCGGAGCCTCGACGAGGCGGCTCCGGCGCCGCACCCGGTCGGTCTGCGCCCGGTCGGGAGCGACGCCTCCGTGATGTCGTAAACGATTCAGCTCCACAGCGTCCGCGGTTGACACGTCCCACCCGCTCCGGCGAGAGGCCGTACCCGTAGCCCGCACCCCGCCGTCGGCAGCCCGCGGGCGGGAAAGGTGGGC
>NZ_VDFY01000227.1 GCF_006228125.1 Micromonospora orduensis
CGTCGAGCGTCGCCTCGACCCGGTCGAGGAAGGCATCCACCTCGTCGACCTTGTATCCCCGGCGGAGCGCCTTGCGCCGGAAACGCTGACCCTGACTCGCCACTATGTCTCCTGGTCTCGTTCGCCACGCCCGGTCACGCCGGTGCCTCTCCGGCGCGGTCGGTGTTGGTGTCGGTGTCCTCGGCGGCGGCGAGTTGGCCACACGCGCCGTCGATCTCACGACCCCGGGTGTCCCGTACGGTGGTGGACACCCCGGCGTCGCGCAACCGCCGGACGAACTCCCGCTCCACCGGCTTCGGGCTCGCGTCCCAGCGACTGCCCGGCGTCGGATTGAGCGGGATGAGGTTCACGTGCGCCAACTTGCCGGCCAGCAGCCGCCCGAGCAGATCGGCTCGCCACGGCTGGTCGTTCACGTCCTTGATCATCGCGTACTCGATCGACACACGACGGCCCGTCCGGGCGGCGTAGTCCCACGCTGCGTCCAGCACCTCGGCTACCTTCCAGCGCTGGTTTACCGGCACGAGTTCGTCGCGCAGATCATCATCGGGGGCGTGCAACGACAACGCAAGGGTCACAGAGAGGTCTTCGCTGGCCAGTCGGCGGATGGCCGGAACCAGCCCCACCGTGGAAACGGTGATGTGCCGCTGGGACAGGCCGAGGCCCTCCGGAGCGGGGCTGACCAGCCGACGGATCGCCGCGATCACCCGGTTGTAGTTGGCCAGCGGCTCGCCCATGCCCATGAAGACGACGTGCGACAGTCGCGGCGGTGAGCCGGCGACCGCGCCGGACGCCGCCACCCCGGCCAGGTAGACCGCCTGGTCGACGATCTCGGCGGTCGACAGGTTGCGGGTCAGCCCGGCCTGGCCGGTCGCGCAGAACGGGCAGGCCATGCCGCAGCCCGCCTGGCTGGAGATGCAGACGGTCACCCGGTCCGGGTAACCCATCAGCACGCTCTCCACAAGCGCGCCGTCGTGCAACTTCCACAGCGCCTTGCGGGTGGCGCCGTCGTCGCAGGCCAGCTCCCGTACCGGGGTGAGCAGCTTCGGCAGCAGCTGATCGGCCAGCCGCTCCCGGGTCGCTGCGGGCAGGTCGGTCATCGCCCGCGGGTCGCGGACCAGCCGCCCGAAGTAGTGGTTGGAGACCTGCTTGGCGCGGAACGCCGGCTCACCCAACTCGGCGACCAACGCCTGGCGGCCCGCCAGGTCCAGGTCAGCGAGGTGCTGAGGGGGCATGGAGGCCCGGCGCGCGGCGGGGGCGTCCGAGATGGCGGGGATCAGAGGCAGGCTCGTCATGGCTGGTCCAGTGTGTCACGCCTGGGGCGGCACACACCCGTCCGGAGGTCCCGAACCGGTCCCGACCGCCGGATCGGGAAGACCGGGGCGCGGTGATCCATGCCTCACCCCACCACCGGCACGAAGATCGCCAGCAACAGGTAGGCGGTCGGCACCGCGAACAGGATCGAGTCCAGGCGGTCCATCAGGCCACCGTGACCGGGCAGCAGGTTGCTCATGTCCTTGACCCCGAGGTCCCGCTTGATCATCGATTCGGCGAGGTCGCCGAGGACCGCCGCGCAGGAGACGGCCACGCCGAACAGCGCACCCCACCAGGGGGCCACGTCCAACATCAGCCACAGCAGCAGGGCGCTGCCCAGCGCCGCCGCGCTTACCGAACCGGCGAAGCCCTCCCAGGACTTCTTCGGACTGATCGACGGGGCCATCGGGTGGCGGCCGAACGAGACGCCGGCCGCGTACCCGCCGGTGTCGGAGAGGACCACCGCGACCAGCGTGGCCAGAACGCGCAGCGGGCCGTCGTCGGGGGCCGCCGCCAGCAGCGCCGCGAAACCCCCCAGGAACGGCACGTACACCGCGATCAGGGTGGCCGCGGTCAGATCCCGCTGGAAGCCGGCCGGGCCGTCACCCAACCGCCAGATCATGGTGCCCAGCACGGTGACCAGCAACCCCAGACTGAGCGCGTCCGGGCCGGCGAACCAGGCCAGACCCACCGTCAGCACACCACCGGCGATCAACGGCACCAGCGGCGGGTGCGCGCCGCTGCGGCGGACCGCGCGGGCCATCTCCCAGATGCCGATGGCCATCGCACCGGCGATCACCGGAAGGAACGCCAACGGGTAGAAGACCAGCGGCACCACGATCAGCGCGCCGAGGCCCAGCCCCACACCGATCGCCGCGGGCAGGTTGCGGCCCGCCCGCCCGGTGCCCAGCTGCTGGGTGGCCGGCCGGTCGACGCTGGCCCGACGTCGACCCTTCGGCCTGCGGCCGGCCGGCGGTTCGGGATCTGTCACCGGATCCAGGTCCGGCGCGAGTTCCGCCCCGATGGGGGCGATCTGAGCGGTCGGATAGTCGGTGTCGTCGTCGAAGCGGCCCGGCCCACCGAAGGGTTCCGGGTCGTCGTACCGGCCGGGCTCGTCGTACCGCTGCGGGCCGTCGTGACGGGTCGGGGCGCCGTCGCGGCCGGCGGACGGCCGGTCAACGTACCGACCGGCACGGCGATCGTCGTACCGGTCGGGTTGGTTCCGGTCGCGCTCGTCGAAGCGGTCGTCCGGGCGGACCGTCCGGCCGCGCTCGTCGTACGGGTCCGCCGGCTCGGCGTACGGGCGGGTGCGTGGCTCGGCGTACAGCTCAGGGCCGGGCGGGCGGCGACTCCACTGGCCCGCCTCGATCTCGGCCTCCGGCCAGGGCAGCGCCACCGGACGCTCCGGCCGGTCCCAGCCGCGCGGCTCTCCCACGTAGGGGTCGGGGTGGGACATCACGCACCGCGACGTGGCGCGAGAACGACCACATGACGCAAGACCACAACCATCCCCTACACGCGCGATGTTCCTCCGATTGACCGCCCCGACGGTCGGTCGATTCCCGGTGTTCACCGCCTGGTGGTCGGGAATCGTGCCGAGCCTACTGCACCCGCCGTCCGGGCGAGGCGGACGAGGCGGCCCCCGGCGCGCACCCGCGGCGTGGGCCGGACGCGGGCGAGGCCCGCCCCGGGAGTCGGGTCGGGCCTCGTCGCAGCGTACGGATGCCGGGGTCACACCTCGAGAAGCTCGGTCTCCTTGTGCTTGACGAGGTCGTCGATGCTGGCGACGTAACGCTGGGTCAGGTCGTCCAGCTCCTTCTCGGCACGACGACCGTCGTCCTCGCCGGCCTCGCCGTCCTTGACGATCCGGTCCAGCTCCTCCTTGGCACGGCGGCGGACGTTGCGGATCGCCACCTTGGCCTCCTCGCCCTTGTGCCGAGCCACCTTGATCATGTCGCGGCGACGCTCCTCGGTCATCTGCGGGAGCAGGATGCGCAGCTGGTTGCCCTCGTTGTTCGGGTTCACCCCGAGGTCCGAGTCGCGGATCGCCTTCTCCATCGCGTTGATCTGCGAGTTGTCGTACGGCTTGATGATGGCCATCCGCGGCTCGGGGATCGCGACGGACGCCATCTGGGTCAGCGGCGTGGGCGTGCCGTAGTAGTCGATGATGATCTTGGAAAACATGGCGGGGTTGGCGCGGCCGGTGCGGATGGCGCCGAACTCCTCCTTGGCGTGCTCAACCGCACGCTCCATCTTCTCCTCGGCCTCGAGGAGGGTGTCGTCGATCACCGGTCTCCTCGCCTCCTTCTGTGCTCGTCGTGGGCTCTGCTGAAAGTCGTCAGGCGGTGATCAGGGTGCCGATCTTGTCGCCACCCACCGCGCGGATGATGGTGTCGTCACCCTGCGCGCCGAAGACCAGCATCGGCAGGCCGTTCTCCATACACAGGCTGAACGCCGCCGCGTCGGCCACCCGCAGGTTGCGGCGCAGCACCTCGGAGAAGGTGATCGAGTCGAGCTTGCTGGCGGTCGGGTCGATCCGCGGGTCGGCGGTGTAGACGCCGTCCACGCCGTTCTTGCTCATCAGCACCACGTCGGCCCGGATCTCCAGCGCCCGCTGGGCGGCCACCGTGTCGGTGGAGAAGTACGGCATGCCCGCGCCGGCGCCGAAGATGACCACGCGGCCCTTCTCCAGGTGCCGGATCGCCCGCAACGGGATGTACGGTTCGGCGACCTGGGCCATCGTGATGGCGCTCTGCACCCGGGTCTCGATGCCTTCCTTCTCCAGGAAGTCCTGCAACGCGAGGCAGTTCATCACGGTGCCGAGCATGCCCATGTAGTCGGCGCGGGCCCGGTCCATCCCCCGCTTCTGCAACTCGGCGCCGCGGAAGAAGTTGCCGCCACCGACGACCACGGAAACCTGGACGCCGCGACGGACCACTGTGGCGATCTGCCGGGCGATGGCCTGGACGACGTCCGGGTCGACGCCGATCGCGCCGCCACCGAACACCTCACCGGAGAGCTTCAGCACCACCCGACGGGCACGCCCCGGCGGCGGCGCCGTCGGATCGTCCACCGCCCGCGTCCGGTCACTCACAACCTGCGTCATCCGCCCCGCCCTTCCCCACGCGCACGCCCCGTGCGGCGCGTACCGCGAACCTGCCGCTGCCGACCCTATGTGACGAGGAGGCCGCGGTGCCTGTCACGTACACCAGCGGCCTCCTCGTCGACGTCTTGCGCCCACGGGCGCGCGCGGCGCCCGGTGGCGGCTCAGGCCTGGCCGACCTCGAACCGCACGAAGCGGGTGACCTCGATGCCGGCCTCGGCCAGCACCTGCTTCACCGACTTCTTGTTGTCGGCCACCGACGCCTGCTCGACGAGGACGTAGTCCTTGAAGAAGGCGTTCACCCGACCCTCGACGATCTTCGGCAGGGCCGCCTCGGGCTTGTTCTCCTCGCGGGCGGTCTGCTCGGCGATGCGCCGCTCGGACTCGACGACCTCGGCCGGAACCTCGTCCCGGGTGAGGTACTTCGGCCGCATCGCGGCGATCTGCATCGCCACGCCACGGGCGTCGGCG
Source organism: Micromonospora orduensis (assembly GCF_006228125.1). Classification (GTDB taxonomy): domain Bacteria; phylum Actinomycetota; class Actinomycetes; order Mycobacteriales; family Micromonosporaceae; genus Micromonospora; species Micromonospora orduensis. Next base: position 4,886 of record NZ_VDFY01000227.1, read on the forward strand.
TCGCCCGCCTCGTCGGACTTGCCGGTGTACGACACCAGCACGCCAACGGCCGGCGGCAGGTCCTGGGCCTTGCGGTGCAGGTAGACCGCGGTGGTGCCCTCGACCTTGGCGAACCGGTTGAGGACCAGCTTCTCGCCGATCTTGGCGGACTGCTCCTGGATCAGGTCGGCGACGACCTTGCCGTCGAGCTCGCTGGCGAGCAGCTCCTCGGCGGTGTTCACGCCGGAACGCTCACCGTGCTCGACGAGCTGCTGGGCCAGCGCGATGAACGACTCGGTCTTGGCGACGAAGTCCGTCTCGCAGTTCAGCTCGAGCAGCGCCTTGCCGGAGTGGGCGACCAGGCCGTTGGCGGCCGTACGACCGGCCCGCTTGCCGACGTCCTTGGCGCCCTTGACGCGCAGGATCTCGACGGCCTTGTCGAAGTCGCCCTCGGCCTCGGTCAGCGCCTTCTTGCTGTCCATCATGCCGGCGCCGGTGAGGTCGCGGAGCTTCTTGACGTCCGCGGCGGTGATTTGGGACATGGCTCTCTCTTCGGTGTTGAGACGGCGTGTGGCTGGTCAGAGGTGCCGGTTACCCGGATCCGGGCGGATCGTGCCCGGCGTACCGCCGCTGCCCGCCGTCTGTGAAAACGGACGGCGGGGCAGCGACGGCGCGGTCACTCCGCGGTGGCGGTCGCCGGCTGCTCGGTGGCGGCCTGCGCCGGCTGCTCGGCGGCGGGCTGCTCGGCGGCAGCGGCCGGCTGCTCGGCCGGGGCGGCCGACTCGTCGGCCTTCTTCGGCTCCAGCAGCTCGCGCTCCCACTCGGCCAGCGGCTCGTCGCTCGCGACACCCTCGGGCTTCTCGTCCCCACCCCGGCGACGGCCGGAACGCGCGATCAGACCGTCCGCGACGGCGGCGGCGACGACCTTGGTCAGCAGCTCGGCCGAGCGGATCGCGTCGTCGTTACCCGGGATCGGGAAGTCGACCTCGTCCGGGTCACAGTTGGTGTCCAGCACCGCGATCACCGGGATACCCAGCTTGCGGGCCTCGTCGACGGCGATGTGCTCCTTCTTGGTGTCGACGATCCAGACCGCGGCGGGGAGCTTCTGCATGTCCCGCAGACCACCGAGGGTGCGGGTCAGCTTGATCTTCTCGCGGGAGAGCTGGAGCGTCTCCTTCTTGGTGTAACCGGCGGCGGTGCCGCTGAGGTCACCCAGGCCCTCCAGCTCCTTCATCCGCTGGAGCCGCTTGTACACGGTCTGGAAGTTGGTGAGCATGCCACCGAGCCAGCGGTGGTTGACGTACGGCTGGCCGACCCGGGTCGCCTGCTCGGCGATGGCCTCCTGGGCCTGCTTCTTGGTGCCGACGAACAGGATGCTGCCACCCTCGGCGACGGTCCCACGCACGAACTCGTACGCCTTCTCGATGTAGTCGAGAGTCTGGCGCAGGTCGATGATGTAGATGCCGTTGCGCTCGGTCATGATGAAGCGCTTCATCTTCGGGTTCCAGCGGCGGGTCTGGTGCCCGAAGTGGACACCGCTCTCCAACAGCTGACGCATGGTCACGACGGCCATGGTTGGGTTACTCCTCAAGATCCCTGGTTGTCACGCCCGGCCGGTGGCCGGGCGTCCTGGTGCCTGGTCGCCGGCCCATGGTGGGCCCGATCAGGATCGGGACCAGGGAGGCCGTCGCTCCACGACGATTTCGTGAAGAGGGCACGCGAGGTCGACCGCGCAAGGCGGTCGCCAGTCGACCAGTGTACGCCCCTCCCCCGCCCCGCCGCCCCGGGGTCTTGCCGGGCTCGCGCCTGATCGCCGCTCGGCAACGGCTTGATCGCGCCACTGCACGGAGATAGTGACCTCCGTGTCGCCGGAGGCCACTATCTCCTGGTTGTTGGGTTAATCATCAGCCGGGCCGGGCGCGGCTGTGGATCATTCAGACCGAGGCCGGCCCCGGGTCAGCCGGCGGCGAGCGCGGCGGCCACGAAGAGCACCAGGCCGACGGTCAGGTAGGCCGTCGGCGGCCGCAGCCAGCCACGGCCGGTGTCGGAGAGCGCGAGACCGCCGGTCCGCAGCCCGTACAGCCCGGTCGCGACGATCGGCAGGCCGGCGACCAGGGCGATGCCCGCCACCACGTTCCCGGCGGACACCGGATCGCCTGTCGCGCCGGCCAGCAGCACCCGCAGCGCCGGCACCTCAAAGATCAACACCAGCAGGCCGAAGAGCACCGCCAGCACCGGCCGCCGGGTCCGGTACACGCCGTCGGCGACCGGGGGGTACGCCGGCGACTCGCCCCCGGGCGGGTCGACGCGGGGGCCGATACCGGGCATCGGGCCGGTCGGCATCTCCAGCGGGTGCGGCGTCTCGCCGCCGCCCCGGGTCGGTTCGATGATCGGGTACCCGCCGAGCGGGGCCGGCCGGGTCTGGTCGGCGAGCACAGCGGCCGCGGGTGGGGTGTCCGCGCCCCCCTCCGGCGCGGCGGTGGTCAGCGGGGTCGGGACCTCCTCCCGGGCGGCCCGACGACCGGGCAGCTCACCCGAGGTCTCCGAGGGATCCCGATCCGCCCTGCGCGAGCGCGTCGCCCGGTAACCCTCCCCCTCCGGCCGCGCGTCACCAAGCGGGTCGACCGCCCCGAACCGTCCCGAGTCCGACTCGGGCGTACCGAAACGACCAGCCTCCACCACCCCGAAGCGACCCGAGTCGGGCTCCCGGCGGCGTCCGGCGCCGGTGTCCTCGCCGTACCGGCTACCGTCCGCGCCACGCTGCTCGGGGACCTCGCCGTCCCGGTACCGCGGTTCACCCGCGGCACGCCACTCCGCCTCGCCGTAGCCGCGACCCCGCTCGTCGGGATACCAGCGCGACTCCTGATCTTCGGGAAAGCTCCGTCGTCCGTCCACGCCCGGCACCGTATGCGACCAGCCACGGCCGCGCCATTTCAGCCCGGTCGCCACCACTTCTCGAACCGACGCATAGCACGGCGCGGACATGATCGTCCGGTCGTCCACAGGTCGCCCCCTGTCCACAGGTGCGGGGCCCACGGGTCGCGGCGCCCCGGCCCGGCGGGGCAGCGTGCCGCACATGACGAAGCGGAACCAGGCCGTCGGGGCGTACGGCGAGCGGTGCGCCACCCGGCATCTCACCGAGGCGGGGCTGCGCCCGATCGCCCGAAACTGGCGCTGCCCGGCCGGGGAGATCGACATCATCGCCTGGGACGGGCCGGTGCTCGCCTTCTGTGAGGTGAAGACCCGCCGGGGCGACGACTTCGGCACACCGGCCGAGGCGGTCGTACCGGCCAAGGCACGTCGGTTGCGCGGGCTCGCCGCGCGGTGGCTCGCCGAGACCGGTACGAGCGCGGACGAGGTGCGGTTCGACGTGCTCTCGGTACGGCTGCCCGACACCGGTCCGGCTCAGGTCGACCACCTCAAGGGCGCGTTCTGAGATGCGCACCGGCAGGGTCGGTGACGCGCCATGAGCTACGCGAAGGTGCTGTGCGTGGGGCTGGTAGGGGTCACCGGCCACCTCGTCGAGGTCGAGGCCGACCTGGCCGCCGGGCTACCGGCCGTGGTGATCTCCGGGCTACCGGACACCGCCCTGCACGAAGCCCGGGACCGGGTCCGCGCCGCGGTGGTCAACTCCGGCCAGCGCTGGCCGAACCGCCGGATCACCCTCAACCTGCTGCCCGCCACGCTGCCGAAGTTCGGCTCGGCCTTCGACCTAGCGAAGGTCAAGCTATGCCATACTCAGCGCCATGACGCGAGCCGCCATCTACGTTCGGATCAGTCGCGACCGCGAGGGAGGCGGGCTGGGCGTGGCCCGGCAGGAGCAGGACTGCCGAGAGCTGGCCGCCAGGCACGGGCTGACCGTAGCGCAGGTGTACAGCGACAACGACCTATCCGCCTACAGCGGCAAGCCACGCCCGGCCTACCGGCGCATGCTCGACGACATCGCCACTGCCCGCATCGACGCCGTTATGGCCTGGCACACCGACCGGCTACACCGATCGCCCACCGAGCTTGAGGAGTACATCTCGGCGTGCGAGCCGCGCGGCGTCCCGACGTACACCGTCAAGGCTGGCCCGCTCGACCTCAGCACCCCCAGCGGTCGCATGGTCGCCCGCCAGCTCGGCGCCGTCGCGCGGTACGAGGTCGAGCACCAGGTCGAGCGGCAGCAACGCGCGAAGATGCAGGCCGCCGCAGACGGCAAGTGGGGCGGCGGCCGCCGGCCGTACGGGTACGAGGCGGATGGCGTCACCCCACGGGCCGATGAGGCCCGCGTCGTCGCCGAGGTGACCGATGCGATCCTGTCCGGCGCAAGCCTGCGCGCGCAGGCCGCCGACCTCAACGCCCGCGGACTGCTCACCTCCACCGGCCGGGGATGGAACGCCACCGAGCTACGCAAGGTGCTGCTGCGCGCCCGCAACGCCGGCCTTCGGGAGCACCGCGGCGATATCGTCGGGCCGGCCGCGTGGCCGCCGCTAGTCGATGAGGACCGGTGGCGCGCGGTGGTGTCGGTACTCACCCATCCGGGACGGCGCACGCAGTGGTCGTCGGCCCGACGGTGGCTGCTCTCCGGCCTGGCGCTGTGCGGGGTGTGCGGCACGCCGGTCCGGGCCACTTTGATGTCGACGACAGCCAGGTCGGTGCCGTCCTACACCTGCAAGGCAGCCCGCTGCGTCGGCCGCAACGCCGCCGAGGTCGACGGGTACGTGTCGGCGATCGTCGTCGAGCGGCTGTCCCGCCCGGACCTGGCGACCTTGCTGCCTGGTGACCAGCAACCCGACACGGCCAGCCTCCAGCTGGACGCCGCAGCGTTGCGGGAGCGCCTCGACGGCCTGGCGTCGGCGTACGCCGACGGCGCGATCGACGTCCGGCAGCTGCGGGAAGGCTCCGAGCGGCTACGGGCGCGGCTGGCAGAGGTCGAGGACAGCCTGGCGGACGCCGGCCGCGGTGACGCGCTCGCCGGGCTGGTCGGGGCCGCGAACCCGGCGCAGGCGTGGGAAGCGCTCGACCTGCACCGTCGGCGCGCTGTGGTCGACACGCTGATGACGGTGACGATCCACCGGACCCGGAAGGGCCGGCCGCGGGGGTGGACGCCGGGCAGTTCGTACTTCGATCCGTCCACGGTCGAAATCGCTTGGAAGGCCTGAGCCGGAGGGCGCAGCCGGTGTAGTGGATCTTCCTCTGCTAGGCTGGTTAGGACGTCGAGATAGGTGCTCTGGTCCCCATGCCCAGAGGCTCGGTCGATGCTTCCTTCCGGTCCAAGCGAGCTGCGTACGCCTCGCACAAGCGCCATCACGGCGCGGACCACCCCACCACCCAAGCCGCGTCGCAGGAGATGCGTGAGGCCGCGCTGGCCCGGCACATCTCGCGTCTGGTCGACGCTGCCCCGCCGCTGACCGAAGAGCAGCGCGCCCGGCTCGCCGGGCTGCTGAGGCCAGCCGGCGGTGTCCAGGTCGGTGAGGCCGCATGAGCCACAAAGAAGGCCGCCCCGACGGGAACGGGACGGCCCTCACGACGGCCAGCGAAGCTGTCCCGCTCAGGGTAGCAGCGCACGCCGACAGCGCCGGCCCGCTGGGGGCGGCGTGACCGCCACCGCCGTCCACGACGCCACCCGGCAGGCCGAACAGATCGTCATCGGCGCCGCGATGACCACCGTCGAGCACGCCGACGAACTGCTGACCCTGGTCGCCGTCGACCAGCTGGGCACACCAGCGCACCGGGCCGTCTGGCGTGCCATCGCCCGGCTGCGCGAGCGTGGCGAGCCCACTGACCCGGCCGCCGTGGCGAACGCGCTGCTGACCGCCGACGAGCTGCACAAGGTCGGCGGCGCCGTGTACCTGGCCGACTGCCTCGAAGCCGTACCGGTGGCAGCGCAGGGGCCGCACTACGCCGGCATCGTGGCCGAGGCGGCGCACCAGCGCGGCACGCAGCTGGCCGCCGAACTCACCCGGCGTGCCGGCGACACCGCGGACCCGATCGCCCGGCGGGCGCTGCTCGACCAGGCCCGCGCCGCGATGGACGCGCTCGAGGCCGGCGGCGCGGCGCAACCGCCGAGCCACCTCGAACGGCTACGCGCCGCACTGCTCGACTCCGCCGGCCTCGACTCCATCCCCGACCCGGAGCCGCTGATCGGCGAGGACATCCTGTTCCGCGACTCGCTTGTGTGGGTCGTCGGGAAGCCGGGGCACGGCAAGTCGTTCGTGGTGCTCGACATGGCGGCCGCGGTGGGCAGCGGCGAGCCGTGGCAGACGTACCCGGTCCAGCCGGGGCCGGTGCTGTTCCTGGTCGCCGAGGGCGCCCGAGGCACGAAGAAGCGCGTCCGGGCGTGGGAGAAGGCCATGGGCCGGAAGATGACCAACGTCTACTTCCTGCCGCTGCCCGTGCAGTCGACGAACCGGGCCGAGTGGGACGCGCTGGTCGAGCTGTGCCGCGAGCTCCAGGTGGCCATGATCGTCATCGACACCCAGGCCCGGGTGACGGTCGGGGTGGAGGAAAACTCCAACACCGAGATGGGGCACTTCGTCGACCAGGCGGAGAAGCTGCGCGCCGCGTCGGCCGCCTGCGTGGTGATCGTGCACCACATCGGCCGCAACGGTGAGACCGGCCGGGGCGCGACGGTGCTCGACGGCGCCCTGTCGACGATCATCAAGGTGAGCAAGGACGAGCACCGGATCAAGCTGGAGTGCACGAAGAACAAGGATGACGCCGAGTGGGACGACATCCTGCTCCGCGCGGTGCCGGCCGGTGAGGGCAAGGCCCGTTCCATCGTCCTGATGCTCGACACCGGTCAGCCTGCGGGCGTGGGCGGCCACGAGGTGACCAGCGCGGCCATGCGAACCGCGCGCGCTTGGTGGGAGACGCACGCGGACATCTGGGTCGGCAAGACCGACCTGGTCGACGTCATCGCGCCGAAGAGCACCTTCCACCGGCACAACACAGAGCTGCGCAAGGCCGGCCTGGCCGAGATGGACACCAAGGCCAAGTACCCCCGGTACCGGCTCACCGGCCCGCCGGCGGGTGCGTCGTGATCCGCTCTGGCTCATCTCACTTCAACCCGGATCTCGTGGGGTGTCCCACCCGTCCCAC
>NZ_VDFY01000280.1 GCF_006228125.1 Micromonospora orduensis
GGGTGGGTCAGGGGGTCGGGGTGGTCAGGCTGGCGGTGGCGGCGTCATTCGCGGTTTCGCGGGGCATCAGGCGGCCGGAGCGGTAGCCGATGCCGATTCCGGCGACCAGCACGAAGATCGCGCCGAAGGTCTGGAGTGAGCCGATCAGCGCCCCTCCGAGGCCGAGCAGCGGCGCGGCGATGATCAGCATGACGCCGTCACCCAGGCTGAACGCGCCGGACCGGGCCACCGCCCACCCGGTCAGGAACCAGCCCGCGCTGTAGAACGTCGCGCCGACCAGCACCAGCGAACGCGCCGTGGTGCCGAAGACCGGCGTCTGCTCGGCGAGCCCGGCGAACGGCAGCATCAGTACCGTGCCGGCGATGCTCACCAGCAGCCCGGCGGCGGCCACCCGGCGGCTGCGGGTCGCGGCCAGCAGCCCGGTGAGCGCCAGCAGCGCGAGCAGGCCGAGCCAGACCGCGGCCACCCAGCCGATCAGGTACGCCGCGCGGCCGTCGGCCGGATAGGGGTCGTTGCCCACCCCGCCGTCACTGGCCATCGCCACCGCGCCGTAGAGGACGGCGTACGCGGGCAGCAGCCACACCGCGGCCCGCGCGAACCGGCGTATCGACCAGGCCCAGCTGGCGTTCGTGGCCGGGCCGGCCGAGGTCGGCTCACCGACGAACGGCAGTACGCCGAATCCGCCGCCGCTGCGCCGGGAGCCCAGCGGGGCGACCGGGTCGTGCGCGCCGGGCACGGGGTCCGAGGACCATATCCGATTCGCCGGATCCTTCATGCGTCACCTCGCTCGTCCGCGAGCGGTGCGAGACGCGCCGGGGCGCCCCGATTGCCTGGTCACCACCCGTCCTAGGACCGATCGTGGCAGGCGTCGGAGCGCCCCATGAGCATTTCTCGTATTTAGCCGCCGGGGCGGCCGGGGGTACTGATCAGCCGCGCTCGCGCTCGTCGGTCGGGTCGTTGACCAGGCTGTCCGGCGAGACCGGCTCCGGCGCGGGCAGCCCCTGCGGCTTGTTGCCGCCGGTGGCCTGCGCCTCGGCGACGCGTACCTCGTCGTGGATCTGCTGGGCGGCGGCCGCCGCGGCCTGGGCGGCCTCCGCGGCCTCGCGCTCCACCTGGCTCGCGTGGTCGGCCGCCTCCGGCGCGGGAAGATCCCCCACCATCTGGCTCAGCCCACCCAGGGCGCCACCCATCCCCTCCAGCGCCTTGGTCAGCTCGGCCGGGACGATCCAGACCTTGTTGGCGCTGCCCTGGGCGATCTGCGGCAGAGCCTGCAGGTACTGGTAGGCGAGCACCTTCTGGCTCGGGTTCGCCTGGTGGATCGCGTCGAAGACCGTCCGGATCGCCTTCGCCTGACCCTCGGCCTGCAGGATCCGGGCCTGCCGGTCACCGTCGGCGCGCAGCACCGCGGACTGCTTCTCACCCTCGGCCGTGAGGATCTGGGACTGCTTGTGCCCCTCGGCGGTGAGGATCGCCGCGCGGCGGTCCCGCTCGGCGCGCATCTGCTTCTCCATCGAGTCGCGGATGCTGGCCGGCGGCTCGATCGCCTTGATCTCCACCCGGGTCACCTTGATGCCCCAGCGGCCGGTGGTCTCGTCCAGCACGCCGGACAGGTGCCTGTTGATCTCGTCCCGGCTGGTCAGCGCCCGCTCCAGGTCCAGCGAGCCGATCACGTTACGCAGGGTGGTGACGGTCAGCTGCTCGATGGCCTGCAGGAAGCTGGAGATCTCGTACGTGGCCCGGACCGAGTCGACCACCTTGAAGTAGAGAACGGTGTCGATCGAGACCACCAGGTTGTCCGAGGTGATCACCGGCTGCGGCGGGAAGCTGACCACCTGCTCGCGCATGTCGACCTTGGTACGCACCGCGTCGATGAACGGCACCAGCAGGTTGAGGCCGGGGCTGAGGGTGCGCTTGTACTTACCGAGCCGTTCTACCACGTCCTGGCGCTGCTGCGGCACGATCCGCACCGCCTTGGCCAGCGTAATCACGGCGATCAACGCCACCGCGATGATCAGCACACCGATGACCGTCATCCGTTCACCCTCTCGCTTCCGGCAGCTCGCCGGCGGAAGAAACATCGTCCTGCCACACCAGGGCTGTCGCGCCCCGGACCTTTATCACCCGAACCCGTTGACCGGGCTCGAAAGTCTGCGTCGTGTCGTACGGTCGGGCCGTCCACAGCTCCCCGTCAATCTTGACCAGGCCGTGCTCGGCGTCCACCCGTTCCAGCACCAGCGCCGTGGAACCCTCGATCGCCTCCACACCGAACGGATGCTCGCCGCTCTCCAGCGCGGACCGGCTGTGCCGTCGGATGACCGGGCGGACGACCACCAGGCTCAGCGCCGACACCACCGCGAAGACAAGCGCCTGCACGGCCACCGGGGCACCCAGGGCGGCAGCGCCCGCGGCGGCGAACGCACCGACCCCGAACATGAGGAGAAACAGGGTCGTCGTGAAGATCTCGGCGACCGCCAGTACCACACCCAAAACGATCCACACCACGGCGTCCACACCGTAAGGGTGACACGTTGATGCACGAGCAGCCCACCCGCGATCATCAGTAGGCTCGGCGAAGCGACCGCCGCCCACCGAATCCGCCGGCCGAACGAGGAGATCCCCGTGACCCTGCTGCCCGCGACCGCCCGACAGATCGACAACCAGGTCGCCCAGGCGCAGATCGACGGTCACACCCCGTCACTGGTGCTGGGCGTGGTCCGCGACGGCACGCTGGTCCACCTGGCCGCCGCCGGCGAGCACCCCCGCCCGGACACCGACCTGCAGTACCGGGTCGGATCGATCAGCAAGACGATGACCGCGACGCTGATCATGCAGCTGCGCGACGCCGGCCGCCTCAGCGTCGACGACGAGTTGGAGAAACACCTGCCGGGCACCGACGTCGGCTCGCTCACCCTGCGTCAACTGCTCGGGCACGCCAGCGGCATGCAACGCGAACCCGAGGGCGACTGGTGGGAACGGGCGTCGGGCATCGACCTGGGCACCCTGCTCGCCGGAGTGACCGCCGACAAGATCGCCTACCCGCCGCACGCCACGTACCACTACTCCAACCTGGCGTACGGGCTGCTCGGCGGAGTGCTCGAACGGCTCACCGGAATGCCCTGGGCCGACCTGCTCACCGAACGGCTGCTCGGCCCGCTGGGAATGCGCCGCACCACGTACACGGCCACCGAGCCGTACGCCCGCGGCTACGTCGTGCATCCCTGGCACGGCACGCTGCGCGAGGAGCCCCGCACCGACACCGGCGCAATGGCCCCCGCCGGGCAGCTCTGGTCGACGATCGAGGACCTGGGCAGGTGGGCGGCCTTCCTCGCCGACCCCGACCCGTCGGTGCTGGCCGCCGGGACGCTCACCGAGATGTGCGCCCCCGTGGTGATCAGCGATCTCGACTCCTGGAGCGGCGGGCACGGCCTGGGGCTGGAGCTCTACCGGGACGGCGAGCGCGTGTACGTCGGGCACGGCGGCTCGATGCCCGGGTACGTGGCCGCCCTCACGGTGCACCGGCCGACCCGTACCGCCGTGGTCGGTTTCGCCAACTCGTACGGCTTCCCGATCACCGGGCTCGGCCGCCGGCTGCTGACCGCCGTGCTGGACGCCGAGCCGGCGTTCCCGCAGCCGTGGCGACCGGCCACCGCCACGCCTGCTGCCGAGCTGACCGAGTTGACCGGCCGCTGGTGGTGGATGGGCACTTCGCTGGACCTGAGCTGGGACGCGGGTGACCTGGTGGCCCATGTACGCGGTGAGCGGGTGAGCCGGTTCACCGCAGAGGGAACGGACCGCTGGCGGGGACGCTCCGGCCCGGAGAACGGCGAGATCCTGACGGTGCGGCGCGACGACAGCGGACGGGCGGTGGCGATCGACATCGCCACGTTCGTCTTCACGCGCAGCCCCGACGAGGTCCCCTGACCCGCCGCCGGACGGATCGGGCGGTCAGGGGGCTTCGGTGACGAAGTCGATGAGGCGTTCCATGGCGTTGATCAGGGGGGTCTCCACGTCGGCGAAGCTGTTCACCCGGGACAGGATGTGCCGCCACATGTCGGCCGGCTCGGCCACCCCGAGGGCCGCGCAGACCCCCTCCTTCCACGGTCGCCCCGGCGGCACCACCGGCCACGCCGCGATACCCAGCGCCGCCGGCTTGACCGCCTGCCAGACGTCCACGTAGGGATGGCCGGTCACCAGCACGTACGGCGAGGTGACCCGGGCCACGATGCGGCTCTCCTTGCTGCCCGGCACCAGGTGGTCGACGAGTACGCCGAGTCGCCGGGTCGGTGCGGGGCCGAAGTCGCGGACGTCGGCGTCGAGGGCGTCGATGCCGTCCAGCGGCTCCACGACCACGCCCTCGATCCGCAGGTCGTCGCCCCAGATCCGTTCGACGAGCGCGGCGTCGTGGATGCCCTCCACCCAGATCCGGCTGGCCTTGGCGACCTGGGCGCGGACGTTGTCCACGGCCACCGAACCGGACGCGGTACGTCGGCGGGCCGCCGGCACCGGCGCGCGGCTGGGGCGGCGCAGGGTGACCGGGCGACCGTCGAGCAGGAACGCCGCCGGTAGCAGCGGGAAGTTGCGCCGTCGACCGTGCCGGTCCTCGAGGACCACCGCGCCAGCCTCGAAGCCGACGACCGCTCCGCAGAACCCGGAGTCGGCGTCCTCCACCACGAGGTCGGGTTCGGCGTCCACCTCGGGGGTGACCTTCCGCCGCCGCCAGTCCCCCGCCAACACGTCCTCGCCGTATCGCCCCGCCATGCCGGAAACGCTAACGCCCCGGGCACCACCAACCCCACCACCAACACGCCGCCTCACCCCACCCACCGTCCCGCTCGGTCGATCATGGAGTGTGCGGCGCCCCGCAGAAGGGTCACAATCGGCAGGTACCGCCCACCACAACGCCATGATCGACGCCGGCTGGGTCGGGCGAAGAGGGCAGTTCGGGGCAGGGCGGGCGGCCGGAGCGGCAGTCGAGACAGGGCCGGCGATGACCACGTACCCTTTCGGCATGTCCACCCCCGCAACGGGCGCGGCGACAGTCGCACCGCGCCGGTCGAGCCGGTTCGTTGCCTGGGTGCGCGCGTGGCGCGCCGGGCTGGTGCCGTACGACGAGGTCGCCGACGCCATCGCCGGCGAGGAGGAGCACCTCGTCGCGGACGCCCCCGGCACCTGGACCGACGTCCCGCTGGGCGCCGCGCTGCCCACCCTGGCCAAGCTCTCACCGGACGAGATCCGTCTGGTGCTGCCCGCGCCGGGTGACCCGCGAGGGCTGCCCGGCCCCGGCGACTTCGCCGGCGCGGCGCTCGTCACCGGCGAGGCGGTGGTGGCCGGCGGGCTCGGGTTGATCCCCGAGGTGCGGTCGCACACCTCCGGCTCCGGGGACTGTTTCGAGACGGTGCTCTGGCGGGTTTATCCGCTTCCGGCCAACGCGCACACAGCCTCACTCGCGCTGCCCGGCGCCGCCGAGGCGGAGGCCGAGCTGGCCGCCGCGCTGGCCGAGACGACCGCCGCGCTGACCCGCCTCGACGTGGCCCAGTGGCGGCCCGAGTTGGCCGGCGCGCTGGCCGCGCTGCGCCGCCCCGACGGGGCCACCGACCTGCCACCGGGCTTCGACCCGCGGGCCCGCCGGCTGTTCGCCCGCGCCGCGGTGCTCGACCGGGTGCTGGCGCTGGCCGGGCACGCCGCCCCGGGAGGCGCGATCAACAACTACGAGGCGCAGCAGCGGGACGCGGCGCTGCGACCGCTCACCGCGGCCTGCCGGCAGGCGCTGGTGGCCGCCTGCAACGCCCCCCTGCGCCCCTGACCCGTAGCCACTCGATCCGGTCGGTCAGACCTCGTCGAGCAGGTCCGCGACCGAGTTGATGATCCTCGACGGGCGGTACGGGTAGCGCTCCGCCTCGGTACGGCTGCTGATCCCGGTGAGCACCAGGATGGTCTCCAGCCCGGCCTCCAGGCCGCACAGGATGTCGGTGTCCATCCGGTCACCGATCATGGCGGTGCTCTCCGAGTGCGCGTTTATGGTGTTCAGCGCGGAGCGCATCATCATCGGGTTCGGCTTCCCGACGAAGTACGGTTCCACCCCGGTCGCCTTGGAGATCATCGCCGCGACGGAGCCGGCGGCGGGCAGCGCGCCCTCCACCGACGGGCCGGTCACATCGGGATTCGTGCAGATGAAGCGGGCGCCGTCGTTGATCAGACGGACCGCCTTGGTGATCGCCTCGAAGCTGTAGGTGCGGGTCTCACCGAGGACCACGTAGTCGGGCGCGAAGTCGGTGAGCACGTACCCGACGGCGTGCAGCGCCGTGGTCAGCCCGGCCTCCCCGATGACGTACGCGGTGCCGCCGGGCCGCTGGTCGGCGAGGAACTGCCCGGTGGCAAGCGCGGACGACCAGATCGACTCCTCCGGCACGTCCAGGCCCATCCGGCTGAGCCGGGCCGTCAGGTCGCGAGGGGTGTAGATCGAGTTGTTGGTGAGCACCAGGAACGGCTTGCCGGAGGCGCGCAGCCGGTTGACGAACTCCGGCGCGCCGGGCACCGGCTGGCCCTCGTGCACCAGCACGCCGTCCATGTCGGTCAGCCAGCTCTGCACGGGCTTGCGGTCATGCATGATGATCCTCAGAGGTCAGGGGCGACGGGTCGGCACGCAGCAGACGGTGGGGCAGGTGTCCCACATCGGCAGGTCGCCGAGTCGACGGCGCAGCTGCGCGCCGTCCGGGTCGGTTCGCTCGGTGACCAGCTCACGGACCATGGTCACGAAGCGCGGGTCGGTGCCCGGCGTGGCGGCCCGGACGAAGTCCAGACCGAGCTGCTTGGCGGTCTCCAGCGCCTCGGTGTCCAGATCCCACACCACCTCCAGGTGGTCGGAGACGAACCCGACCGGGCTGACCACCACGCTCGTGGTGCCGTCCTGCGCGAGCGCGGTCAGGTGGTCGTTGATGTCCGGTTCCAGCCACGGCACGTGCGGCGGGCCCGAGCGGCTCTGCCAGACGAGGTCGTACGGCAGGTCGGGGGCGGCGGCCGCGGCCACCAGGCGGGCGCTCTCGCGCAGCTGCGCCTCGTACCGGCCGCCGTGCGGGCCGGCGTTGGCCGCCATGGAACTGGGGATGGAGTGGGCGGTGAAGACCAGTCGGGTGCTGTCCCGCTTGGCCGGGTCGAGCTGATCCAGGGCGGTCCGGACCGCGTCGACGTGCGGCTCGACGAAGCCGGGGTGGTCCCAGAACTGGCGCAGCTTCTCGATCACCGGCGCGTCCGGGCCCACCGCGGCCCGGGCGGCGGCGATGTCCTCCTGGTACTGCCGGCAGGACGAGTACCCGCCGTACGCGCTGGTGACGAACGCCAGCGCCCGGGTCACCCCGTCGTCGCGCATCTGCGTCACCGTGTCGGCGAGCATCGGATCCCAGTTGCGGTTGCCCCAGTAGACGGGCAGGTCGAGACCGTGCGCGGCGAAGTCGGCGCGGACGGCGGCCAGCAGGTCACGGCACTGCTGGTTGATCGGGGACACCCCGCCGAAGTGCTGGTAGTGCTCGGCGACCTCGGCCAGCCGCTCGGGCGGCACACCCCGGCCACGGGTCACGTTCTGCAGGAACGGCATCACGTCCTCGGGCCGCTCCGGCCCACCGAAGGACACCAGCACCACCGCGTCGTACGACATGGGTCCATTCTGTCCCCTCGGCCGGGGCGGCCCGGCGACGCCCCCTGATCCGGACGCGTGGGCTCACGCGTCCGGTGGTCGGGGGGCGTCGTCGCGGGAGCGTCAGGAGCCGACGGCGTGGTAGCCGCCGTCGACGTGCACGATCTCGCCAGTGGTAGCCGGGAACCAGTCGGACAGCAGCGCCAGGCAGGCCCGCGCGGCGGGCTCCTGGTCGGTGAGGCTCCAGCCCAGCGGCGCCCGCTGCGCCCAGGCCTCCTCGAACTGGTCGAAACCGGGGATCGACTTCGCGGCGATGGTGCGCAGCGGCCCGGCGGCGACCAGGTTGCTGCGGATGCCCTGCTTGCCCAGGTGCATCGCCAGGTATCGGGACGCGGACTCCAGGCCGGCCTTGGCCACGCCCATCCAGTCGTAGACCGGCCACGCCTTCGTCGCGTCGAAGGTCAGACCGACGACCGCGCCGCCGGGCGACATCAGCGGCAGCGCCGCCATCGCGAGGGACTTGTACGAGAAGGTGGAGACGTGCAGGGCGGTCGCCACGTCCTCCCAGGGCGCGTCGAGGAAGCCGCCGCCCAGGCAGCTCTGCGGGGCGAAGCCGATCGAGTGCACGACGCCGTCGAGGCCGTCGACGTGCTCGCGGACCCGGTCGGCGAGGCCGGCGAGGTGCTCCGTGTTGGTGACGTCCACCTCGATGATCGGCGCCGGCTCGGGCAGCCGCTTGGCGATCCGCTCGACCAGGGAGAGCCGGCCGTAGCCGGTGAGCACGACCTGCGCGCCGTTCTCCTGGGCGAGCTTCGCCACCGAGAAGGCGATCGAGGCGTCGGTGATGACACCGGTGACGAGCAGTCGCTTACCGGCGAGCAGTCCGGACATGCAGGGTTTCCTCCGTAGTCGAAAAGGGTCAGTGGCCCATGCCGAGGCCGCCGTCGACCGGGATGACGGCGCCGGAGACGTACCCGGCGCTGTCCGAGGCCAGCCAGGTGACCACGGCGGCGACCTCGTCCGGGCTGGCCATCCGGCCGGCCGGGATGGACTTGCGGATCTCCGCCTTGCGGTCGTCCGGCAGGCCGGCGGTCATGTCGGTGTCGATGAAGCCGGGCGCCACCACGTTCGCGGTGATGTTGCGGCTGCCCAGTTCCCGGGTGATCGAGCGGGCCACGCCGACGAGGCCGGCCTTGCTGGCGGCGTAGTTGACCTGGCCGGCCCCGCCGGACAGGCCGACCACCGAGGAGATGAAGATCATGCGACCCCACTTGGCCCGCAGCATCTTGCCCGACGCCCGCTTGGCGACCCGGAACGCGCCGGTGAGGTTGGTGTCCACCACACCGGTGAACTGTTCCTCGGACATCCGCAGCAGTAGCGTGTCGTCGGTCATGCCGGCGTTGGCGACAAGCACCTCGACCGGGCCCAGCTCGGCCTCCACGGCGGTGAACGCGGCGTCGATCGAGGTCGCGTCGGTGACGTCGGCCCGTACGCCGAACAGCCCTCCCGGCGCGTCGCCGCTGCGATGGGTGATCGCCACCCGGTCGCCCTGCTTGGCGAAGGCCTGCGCGATGGCCAGGCCGATTCCCCGGTTGCCCCCGGTCACCAGCACGGTACGGGCCACTGTTCCCCCTTGCGAATGGTCAGCACGGACGCGTCGGAGCCTAGGCGTTACCGACAGGTAAGCGCTAACGGGAGCCGCGTCACACCGGGGTACGACACCGGGATCAACCCCTGGTGGCACGCCTCGCGGGGGTGCCGGCCCGTAGCCTCCCGGTGGTGAACCGGCAACCGTTCGTCGCGGCCCTGCGGGCCCTGCGGCAGACCCTGCTGGGCCCGGACGCGCCGGTCGGCCGACCGCTGCTGGCCCGCTGGCCCCGGGTGGCCCGTTACGCAGCCCCGGTCGGGCTGCTCGCCGCGCTCGGCCTCTTCTGGATCACGTTTGCCGTGGAGAGCGAGTGGGGCCTGCCGGCGCCGATCGCGGTGCTGTTCGCGGCGATGACCGTGGCGCCGCTGCTGGCGCTGCCCCGGCGTCCGCTGCTGGCCTGGCGGTTGACGGTGCTGGCCCTGCTGGTGTGCACGTTCAACGCGCCGGCCGACCAGCCGTGGCCGTGGACTCCGCCGCTGGCGCTCGGCTCGGTGGCGGTGCTCGCGGGGGTCGTCGCACGGGTCGACCGGCCGGTGCTGGCGTGGGTGGTGGCGATCAGCACGGTGCCGGTGCTCACCCTCGTGCACCCCGACAACCGGCCGGCCGTTCTCGCGCTGCTCGGCGCGTCGGCGATCGTCGGCGACCTGATCCGGCGCAACCGGCTGTCCCGGCGGGCGCTGGCCGCGCAGACCGAGGTGAGCGAACGGGAGCAGGAACGCCGGGCGGTGCTGGAGGAACGCACCCGGATCGCCCGGGAGCTGCACGACGTGGTGGCCCACCACATGTCGCTGATCGCCGTGCAGGCGGAGACCGCCCCCTACCGGCTGACCGACGTGCCGGCCCCGGCGGCCGCCGAGTTCGTCGCCATCGCCGCGTCGGCCCGTGACGCGCTGACCGACATGCGGCGGCTGCTGGGGGTGCTGCGCAGCGAGACGGCCGGACCGCAGACCGCGCCGCAGCCGGACCTGACCGACCTGGGCACGATGGTGGACGCGGCCCGCCGGGCCGGGCTGCCGGTCACCCTGGACGCCGAGCTGGTGGACGACGACCGGGTGCCCGCGCCGGTCGGGCTGGCCGCGTACCGCATCGTGCAGGAAGGGCTGGCCAACGCGGCCCGGCACGCGCCCGGCGCCGCGGTGCGCGTCACGGTCCGCGTCGGTCCGTCCCGCCTGGGGGTACGCGTGCAGAACGCGCGACCCGCCGAGGCGGGCTCCCGGCCGGGCGAGGCAGGCGCCGGGCACGGGCTGACCGGCATGCGGGAGCGGGCGGCCTCGCTGGGCGGTACGTTCACCGCCGGGCCGCTGCCCGACGGGGGTTACGCGGTGACGGCCGAGCTGCCGTACGACGCGGAGGGCGGGGACCGATGATCCGGGTGCTGATCGCCGACGACCAGGCGATGGTGCGGCAGGGCTTCGGGGCGCTGCTCGCCGCCCAACCGGACCTGCTGGTGGTGGGTGACGCCGCCGACGGCGCGCAGGCCGTCGCCGCCGCCCGCCGGCTCGACCCGGACGTGGTGCTGATGGACGTGCGGATGCCGGTCATGGACGGGCTGGAGGCCACCCGCAGGCTGCTCGGCGACCGGTCTGCGCAGCACCCGCGGGTGCTCATCCTCACCACCTTCGACCTGGACGACTACGTGTACGAGGCGCTGCGCGCCGGGGCGAGCGGCTTCCTGCTCAAGGACGCCCCGGCGGCCGACCTGGTGCACGCGGTGCGGGTGGTGGCGGCCGGGGACGCGCTGCTCGCCCCGGCGGTCACCCGACGACTGATCGCCGAGTTCGCGGCCCGCCCGGACCGTCGCCGACCCCGCCCCACCGACCTGGCCGGGCTCACGCCCCGGGAGACCGAGGTGCTGCGGTTGATCGCCCGGGGTCGCAACAACGCCGAGATCGCCGGCGACCTGGTGGTGGCCGAGCAGACGGTGAAGACGCACGTCGGGCGGATCCTGGCCAAGCTGGGGCTGCGCGACCGGGCCCAGGCCGTGGTGCTGGCGTACGAGACGGGTCTGGTCGCCGCCGGCGAGTAGCCCCGTGGAGCCAGCGCGGGAACGGCTCCGCGGAACGACGACCGGGCCCCACCCCTTCGCGCACTCTCCCTCCGGACGACATTTCGGAGGGAGAACTGATGCGACGACGAGGTGCCAGCCGGGTGGCGGTGGCCGCGCTGCTCGGCGTGAACCTGGTCCTGCCGACCCGACCCGAGCCGGTCGCGGAGGCCTGGTTCGTCGAGGCGTACCCGCAGATGGCGGCGGCGATGCGCGCGGCCGGCCCCCCGTACGCGGACTGGGCGGCCGACGGACGCCGGTTCCTGCTGTTCGACGAGCGCGGCGACGGCCGCGCGGTCGAGGTGCTCGGCGACCTGGCCGACGCGGACCGGAT
>NZ_VDFY01000281.1 GCF_006228125.1 Micromonospora orduensis
CCTGCTCCCCCGAGGCCTGTCCTGATCCCGCCCCACCCCGCCCGGTGCCGTCACCGCGAGCGTTGAGCAGCGCGTCTTCGCCCCGCAGGCAAGGCAGCCAACCCCTACTCCCCTTTGCTCTGCACCCCGATGTGCGCCGGTCGCGGACCGTAGCCGTCGCATCCGCGGGTGCAGAGCAAAGGGGGTTAGCTTGCGGGAGTGAGGAGGGCCTCCACCTCGGCGCGGCGGGGCGGGTCGGCACCCCGCCGGCCGCAGGTCAGCGCCGCCACCGTCGCCGCCTGCCGGAGCACCTCTGCCCACTGCTGAGCGCTCACCGCGGCCAGCCGCTCGGCCGGGCGGTCACCGAGCGCGTCGAGGTCGGCCAGCGCGGCCAGCAGACCGCCGGTGAACGAGTCACCGGCGCCGACGGTGTCGACCACAGTGGTGCGTACCGCCGGCTGCTCGTGCAGCGAGCCGTCCGGGGCGAGCAGGACGGCACCGTCCCCACCCCGGGTCACCACCGCGCAGGACACTCCGGCCGCGCGCCACTCGGTCATCACGTCGGCGAGCGTCCGGTCCGGGTGGAGCCAGGCCAGGTCCTCGTCGCTGGCCTTGACCAGGTGCGCGAGGCGTACCTGCCGCCGTACCCTCTCCTGCTCGGCCGCCCGGTCCGTGACGATGCTCGGACGCAGGTTGAGGTCGATGGAGACGGTCAGCCCGTCCCGGCGGTGTTCGCTGGCGAGCAGGCCTTCCAGCACCTGCGCGCCGGGGGCCAGCGCGAGCGCGAGCGACCCGGTGTGCAGGGCGATCGCCGGTGATCCGGCCAGCTCGGGCAGCTCGCGCGGCGTCCACTGCCAGTCCGCCGAGCCGGCCAGCCGGAACTCGTAGCTGGCCTGGCCGACGGCGTCCAGGGTGGCCACCGCCACCGAGGTGGGCTCCTCGGCGCGGGCCGCCCACCCCAGGTCGACCCGGTTGGCGCTCAGGTACTCGGTGAGCTGCAGGCCGTACTCGTCGGTGCCGATCCGGGCCAGCAGCCGTACCGACTCGTCGAGCCGGGCCAGGGTGACCGCCACGTTCGCCGGGGAGCCGCCGGGCACCGCCCGCTCCCCCTCGGCAGTGACCACCAGGTCGATCAGCGCCTCCCCCGCTACCACGATCACGCGGCCACCTCGCCCGGGGCGAGCGGGCCGGGGCCGCCGAGACCGTCGGCCGAGCGGGACAGCAGCACGGCCTGGTACGCGTGGTAGACGTCCGGCCGGCCGTGCCAGACGGTGTCGGCGGGCCGGTTCCCCGGGTCCAGTTCGTGCCGCCATCCGGTGCCGTCGACGAGGTGCTGGCAAGCGTACGCCCAGAAGACCCGGTACCAGTCGGCGTAGACCTCGTCGCCGGTACGCCGGTGCAGGGTGGCCGCCGCGCCGACCGCCTCGGCGAGCACCCAGTGCATCCGGGCGCGTACCACCGGCCGGTCGTCCCAGTCGATCGTGTAGACGAACCCGTCGGCGCCGTCGACCGCCCAGCCGCGTCGCACCGAGGCGGCGAACAGTGCACGGGCGTCGTCCAGCAGCCAGCGGGGCGGCTGCGGCAGAACCGCCTCCAGTTCGAGCAGCAGTCGAGCCCATTCGAGCCAGTGGCCGATCGTGGAGCCGTACGGCCGGAACGGGTCGGCGGGCTGGTCCCGGTTGTAGTCGGGCAGCGGCGTCCAGTCGGCGGTGTAGTGCTCGGGCAGCCGCCAGTCGTGCCGGGCGGCTTCGCCGTGCACCAGGTGGTCGGCGATGCGCAGGGCCCGGTCGGTCCAGCTCGCGTCGCCGGTGGCGGCGGCAGCGGCGAGGAACGCCTCGACCATGTGCATGCTGCTGTTGGCGCCGCGGTAGTCCTCGGTGACCGTCCAGTCCCGGTTCCACGACTCACGGACCGAGCCGGTGTCGGCGTCCCAGAACCGGTCCCGCACCACTGCCTGCGCGTCGGCGAGCAACCGGTCCGCGCCGGGTCGGCCGGCGCGCGCGGCGCTGGATGCGGCGAGCAGGACGAACGCGTGGTCGTAGCCGGCCTTGCGGTCGTCGACGGGTACGCCCTGCTGGTCCACGGCGCTGAACCAGCCGCCGTACCGCTCGTCGCGCAGCAGTGTGGTGAGCGCGGCGATCCCGTGGTCGACGAGGGCGGCGGCGTCCGGGTCGCCGTTGCGGTGGGCGAGGGCGGCCACGTGGGTCATCCGGCAGGTGATCCAGGTGAAGACCGGTTCGCCGCGGTCCGGGGTGCGGTCGTCGGTCAGCCACCAGAAGCCGCCCTCGGGCCGCACCGAGCGGCGGGCCGTGTCGAGCAGGGTCCGGGTCTGGTCGGCGAGGAACTCGTCCAGATCGGGCAGGGCGGGTGACCCGGCGGGAGCGGGGGTCGTGTCGGCGTTGGGTCGGGGCACGTCGGTCATCTCAGCTGGTCACCGTCGGGTAGGAAAGGGACATACGGCCAGGTTCGGCGGCGGATCACGTCCGCGCCGGGACATTGTCAACGGAAAGGCGCATCCGGGCTGGCCCGCCCGGTGCTAATTCACGCTTTATGTCCGTTGACATCGTTGTCACTGATCAACCCTGCTCCGGTGGCGGGCTGACTGTCAACTCCGCTCGCGTCACACCGGGCCGCTCCCGCGCGCCCCACCAACGCGGCGGATGCCCCAGGATGGCCGGATGGATCTACCCAAGGGGCTCGACTGGGTACTTCGGTCACCGGCCGGCCGGGACTGGCTGGCCGTCCTCCCGAGGTGGCTGGCGGAGTGCGCCGAGCAGTGGTCGCTGCGGCTCGGGCCACCGTTCGAGCAGGCGTACGCCTCCCTCGCTCTGCCCGCCGAGCCGCCGGACGGCACGGCGGCGGTGCTGAAGCTCCAGTACCCGGACGACGACAGCCGGTACGAGGCCGACGCGCTGGCCCTCTGGGACGGCGACGGGGCGATCCGCCTGCTCGCGCGCGACAGGGAACGCCGCGCCCTGCTGGTGGAACGCTGCCAACCCGGCACCGCCCTGCACGAGCTGCCGATGGACCGGGCGTTGGACGCGGTGACCGGGCTGCTGCCCCGGCTCTGGCGACCGGCCGGCGCGCCGTTCACCCCGTTGGCCGAGGAGGCCGCCGGCTGGATCGACCGGATGCCCCGCACCTGGGAGCGGGCCGGCCGGCCGTACGAACGGCGGCTGCTCGACGCGGCGCTCGACCTGCTCACCGGCCTGGCGCCCAGCCAGGGCGACCAGGTGCTTGTCAATCAGGACCTGCACGCCGGCAACGTGCTCGCCGCCGACCGCGAACCGTGGCTGGCGATCGACCCGAAGCCGCTGACCGGCGAACGTGAGTTCTCGGTCGTGCCGATGGTGCGCGGTCCGGAGCTGGGCCACTCGCCGGCCGCCGTCCGGCACCGGCTCGACCGGCTGAGCGCCGACCTGGGGCTGGGCCGGGAGCGGGTACGCGGTTGGACGATCGGGCAGACGCTCGCCTGGAGCATCGACGGCGACGTCGTGTTCCCGCACCAGATCGAGGTGGTCCGCTGGCTGCTCGACGGGGACTGACAGCTCAGCCGCCCTGGCAGGTACGGCACCAGTAGAGGTTGCGGCCGGCCAGCTCGCCACGGCTGATCTCGGTGCCGCAGACGTGGCAGGGCGCTCCGGGACGGCGGTAGACGTACACCTCGCCGCCGTGCCGGTCCACGCGGGCCGGGCGGCCCATCGCCTCGGGCAGGTGCGCGTCGCGCACGGTGTCGATCCGACCGTGCTCGGCCGCGAGCCGCATCAGCCCGACGAGGTCGACCCAGAGCGCGTCCCACCCGTCGCGGGTCAGCAGCCGGCCGGGCATCGTCGGCGGCAGCCCGGCCCGGAACAGCGCCTCGGTCACGAAGATCAGACCGGTGCCGGCCACCACCGACTGGTCCAGCAGCAGCGCGGCGAGGGGCGTCGGGCTACGGGAGATCCGGGCGTACGCCCGCCGCGGGTCGGCGTCGGCGCGCAGCGGGTCCGGCCCGAGGCGGTCCCGCAGCGCGACCACCTCGGGTGGGGTGAGCAGCTCGCACGCCGTCGGTCCGCGCAGGTCCAGCCAGGTGCGGTCGCTGGCGAGCCGGAGCCGGATCTGGCCGACCGGGTCCGGCGGCTCGCCCGACCCGTCGGTGAACTTGCCGTACAGCCCGAGGTGCACGTGCAGGGTCAGGTCGGCGGCGTAGTGGTGCAGGAGGTGCTTGCCGTACGCCTCGGTGCCCTCCAGGACGCTTCCGGAGAGCCGGGCGGCGCCCTCGGCGAAGCGGCCCTGCGGGCTGGTGGCGTGCACCTTGTCCCCGGCGAACAGCTCGGCGTGCCGGGCCGCCAGGCGGTGGATCGTGTGTCCCTCTGGCACGGGTGCCAAGGATAGTCAGCAGCGCCCGGCCCGCCCCCGCGCCTGTCCGGGGTGGACGCGACAGCCGTACCCGGAATTGGTGTCAGGAAACACCCAGGTGGGTACTTCGAGGCGGTACCGCGTGGATGCCACCCTCTCCGTCGGGCCACCACGCATTCATCAGGAGGTGTGTAGTGGTCAGGATTCCTTCGCTGTCCCGCCGGTCCGAGCCGGCACCGACGCGGGACGAGAACCTCGACGGCCGCGTGGACGGCCCCGACACCCCGGTCACCGACCGGAACGACACGACGCTGACCGGGGGCCGGACGGACGACGAGACCGCGGGCCGCCCGGTGGTGACCGACCGGGACGCCGACCAGACGACGTACCGCAGCACCACGGCGACCGGCGACCAGGCCAGCGAGGCCGAGCGACAGGCCGCCGAGCGCGCGGCCGTGGCACGGGCCGCCACCGCCCGACCGGCGGACGGCGACGCCCGGGCGGTCGCCACCCCGACCCCGACGCGTGACCGCACCGCCGATCGGGACGTCGACCTCGACCGGGACCGGGTCACCCCGACCGACACGACGGACCGCGCCACCCGGCCCACCGACACGGCGGACCGGGTCACCCCCGAACGCCCGGTCGACCCGACCCCGGACCGGACCACGCCGGAGCCGCCGGTGACGCGCGGCCCGAAGCCGCGGGCCAGCCTGCTCGCCACCCTCGGCCTGATCGTCGCGGTCGCCGGCGCGCTGTTCGTGCTGACCGGCACCCTGGCCGGGTACGGCATCGGGCTCGGCGCGTTCGGCGCGGTGCTCTCGGTGCTCGGCCTGATGGCGACCCGCCGCCGGCACGTCGCCGGTAAGACCGATGCGTTGTTCGGTGTGCTGATCGGTCTGGCCGCGGTGGTGCTCGGTGTGCTGGCGATGACCGGCCAGTTCGACTGGCCGACCACCGACGGCGACTGGGTGCAGCGCTTCCGGGAGTGGCTTGACTCACAGTTTGTCGATCGTTTCTAGCGGGCACTGTTCCGCTCGCCGGTGATGAGCCGGCGAAACGCCGGCGGTTCGCCGGCAGCCCGAACAACCCGGTGGTTCACCGGCCGGGCGACACCCTTTCAGGGGCGGCGGTTCGCCGCCCCTGAAGTGTTTCCGGGGTACGGCACGCGCGAACACAACGAATCGCTCCCGGCGGTCGCTCAGACGCAACGAATGTTCGGTCTGCGCAACTCTCGGTGGTGGATCCTGCCGCTGAGGCCGCATAACGTTGAGCAACGGCGCCAGCCCGTGGGCCACGGTGGCCGGGCGCGCCCGACCCCTGGGAGCAGGACTAATGACGATGGACGCCACCAGCCAGCGCCTGTTGATGTGCCGGCCGACGTACTTCGCCGTCGACTACGCCATCAACCCCTGGATGGACCCGAGCGCGCCGGTCGACGCCGCGCTGGCCGTCCGGCAGTGGGAGCAGCTGCGCCAGACGTACCGCGACCTGGGCCACACCGTCGAGGAGATCACTCCGGTGCCCGGCCTGCCCGACATGGTCTTCGCCGCCAACGGCGGCACCGTGATCGACGGCAAGGCGATGGCCGTGCAGTTCCGCGACCCGCAGCGCGCCGACGAGGCGCCCGCCTACCGGGCCTGGTTCGAGGCCGCCGGCTTCGAGATGTACGACCCGAAGCACGTCAACGAAGGTGAGGGCGACGTCCTGCTGGCCGGTGACCACCTGCTGGCCGGCACCGGCTTCCGCACCGCGCACGCCTCGCACGCCCAGCTGCAGGAGGTCTTCGGCTACCCGGTGATCACCATGCAGCTCGTCGACCCGCGCTTCTACCACCTGGACACCGCGCTGACCGTCCTCGACGAGCAGACCGTGGCGTACCTGCCGGAGGCGTTCTCCCCCGGCAGCCAGGCCGTGCTGCGTCGGCTCTTCCCCGACGCCGTGCACGCCACCATGGCCGACGCCGAGGTGCTGGGCCTCAACGCGGTGAGCGACGGCCGGCACGTGGTGCTGCCCGAGCAGGCCACCGACCTCGCCGCCAAGCTGCGCGACCGGGGCTACGAAACCATCGGTGTCGACCTGTCCGAACTGCGTAAGGCCGGCGGCGGACCGAAGTGCTGCACGCTGCGACTCCGTCAGGGAAAGGCAAGCAAGTGATCGTGGATGACATCCTGCGTACGCCGGGAGCGGTCCGGGACGCCGAACGCTGGACGGCGCACAACTACCACCCCCTGCCGGTGGTGATCTCGTCCGCCGAGGGCGCGTGGCTCACCGACGTGGACGGCAAGCGCTACCTGGACTGCCTGGCCGGCTACTCGGCGCTGAACTTCGGCCACCGGCACCCGCAGCTGATCGCCGCCGCGCACGCCCAACTGGACCGGCTGACGCTGACCAGCCGGGCGTTCATCCACGACCAGTTCGCCGACTTCTGCCGGGAACTGGCCGAGCTGTGCGGCAAGGACCTCGTGCTGCCGATGAACACCGGCGCCGAGGCCGTGGAGACCGGGATCAAGGTGGCCCGCAAGTGGGGCTACCAGGTCAAGGGCGTGCCCGCCGGGCAGGCCAACATCGTGGTCGCCGAGGGCAACTTCCACGGCCGGACCACGACCATCGTGAGCTTCTCCACGGACGAGGACGCCCGCGCCGACTTCGGGCCGTACACCCCCGGCTTCACTGTCGTGCCGTACGGCGACCTCGACGCGCTGACCGCCGCGATCGACGAGAACACCGTGGCCGTGCTGCTGGAGCCGATCCAGGGCGAGCAGGGCGTGGTGGTGCCGCCGGAGGGCTACCTGCCGGGCGTACGCCAGGTCTGCACCGACCGGAACGTGCTGTTCATCGCCGACGAGATCCAGTCCGGTCTGGGGCGTACCGGCGCGACCTTCGCCTGTGACCACGAGGGCGTCGTGCCCGACATGTACCTGCTGGGCAAGGCCCTCGGCGGCGGCATCGTGCCGGTCTCCGCGGTGGCCGCGAACGCCGACGTGCTCGGCGTGCTCAAGCCCGGCCAGCACGGCTCCACCTTCGGCGGAAACCCCCTCGCGTGCGCGGTGGCGATCGAGGTGGTCCGGCTGCTGGCCACCGGCGAGTTCCAGCGCCGCTCGGCCGAGCTGGGCGAGCGCCTGCGCGCCGGCCTGGAAGGATTGGTCGGCAAGGGCCTCGTCGCCGTACGCGTCCGTGGCCTCTGGGCCGGTCTGGACATCGACCCGGCGCTGATGAGCGGCCGGGAGGCGTGCGAGCGGCTCGCCGCGCGCGGCGTGCTCGCCAAGGACACCCACGGCTCCACCATCCGCCTCGCCCCTCCGCTGGTCATCACCGAGGAGGAGATCGACCTGGCGGTGGCCCAGCTCGCCGAGGTGCTGGCCGGCTGACCCGGAACGTGCGAAGAAGGCGGGCGTCGGCGTCGACGCCCGCCTTTCGCGTCAGGGACGGGGCAGGCGCATGGCCATCGTCGGGGCTTCGGCCATCACCGAGGTGGGCGTGAACGGTGCGCCGGTCGGCAACTCCTCCGCACGGCCGATCTGCACACCCGGGTACAGCTCCACCATGTCGTTCTCGCCCAACACCCGGGACTGCTGCGGCGCCAGGGGGATCCGGTCCGCCTCGGCCATCGAACCGGCCGGCCGGATGCCCGAGCCGTTGGTGCTCACGTCGGTCACGATGACCTCGCCGACCCGCAGCTCGAAGCGGACGTGACCCCGACTGATCCACCGCCGGGCCTCGTCGTTGAGCCACTGCCCGAGCATGATCCCGCCGTCCTGCTCGGGCGCCCGGCCGGCCACCACCGGCTGCTCCTCGCTCAACACGAACCGCCGCCGGACCAGACCGCCGACGCGCACCGCCAGCACCTCCGTACGCGGCCGGGGGCCGCCGTCACCGAGACGTACGCCGTGCCGGGGGCAGGTCGGTACGCCGTTGCGCAGCGCGGGCGGTGGCTGCCCGGCCGGGCTGCGGTCCGCTCCTCCGGCGAGGTCGGCGAAGGCACCGCCCCCACCGCCACCGCCGAACAGCGCGCAACCCGACTCCGGGCAACGCCACTGCCGGGCCAGCAGCTTCACACCGGTCGGCGAACGCTTGCCGGCGACCGGGGCGTGCCCGCCACCGACATGCGCGATGAACGCCGGCCCACCCGCGCCGGGCACCGGAGCGACCACCCGACCGGCCTGCTCGACCAGCCACGGGAACCGCCCGCGCAGCCCGTCGAAACGGACCCGGCTGAGCACCGGCAACCCGAGCAGGTCGGCCACCTCCAACATCCGGTCACCCGGATTGTCGAGGACCTCGACGAGCCCGTCGTCGGCCCAACGGCGAACCACCATCCGCTCGTTCGACGTCAGGTCCGCGTCGGAGAGCAACGCCCGGTGCACGACCGCGTACACCTGGACGCTGTCCTCCTCCAGCTCGCGGGAGAGCGCGTCGATGACCATGCCGAGCCGCAGCAGGCTGGCCGGTCGGCCGCCGTCGATGTCCTGGTAGCGGATCACCTCGGCCAGGTCGAGGACCGCCCGGGCCAGCGACGGGTCCGTGCAGACCCGACCCTCGATGGCGTCCAGAACCTTGCTGATCTCGAATCTCATGCCGCACTCCGGACGATGTCGTCGATCCGCCGGGCCAGCTCGATGTCGCGGTGGGTGACCCCGCCGGCCGAGTGCGTGACACAGCGGAAGGTCAGGGTCCGCCATCGGATGTCGATGTCGGGATGGTGGTCGAGCTCCTCGGCCACCGCCGCCACCCGGTCCACCACCGCGATGGCGTCCGGGAAACTGCCGAGCTGGACGGTACGGCCGATGCCGGTCGGGTCACCCGACCAGTCGGACAACCCGCCCAGCTCTTCTCGCACCGCGTCCGCGGTGAGCAGGTCTGCCATGACCAGACCCTACCGGTGGCGCGTCCGACGAGCCGGACGCGCCACCGTTCAGCCGCGCAGCGGCCGGCCCACCTCGTGCAGGTGACCGAGCGCCTGCCGGTACGACTCGACCAGCCCGGTCTCCGCGTACGAGATGCCCTGCTCGACGCAGTAGGCGCGGACGATGGGCTGCGCCCGGCGCAGGTTGGCCCGGGGCATGTTCGGGAACAGGTGGTGCTCGATCTGGTAGTTGAGCCCGCCCAGCGCGGCGTCCACCAGCCGGCTGCCCCGCACGTTGCGGGAGGTCAGCACCTGCTTACGCAGGAAGTCCAGCTCGTCCTCGGCGGTCGGCATCGGCATGCCCTTGTGGTTCGGCGCGAACGCGCAGCCCATGTAGAGACCCCACAGCGCCTGGTGCACGACGGCGAAGAGCAGCGCCTTGACCGGCGACATGACCGCCAGCAGCAGAACCACGTAGCCGACGGTGTGCGCGACGAGCAGCGCCGCCTCGACCGCCCGGTGCCGCATCGGGGTCGTGTACCGGCCGTTCTCCCGGCCGACGATCGCCCGGATGCTCGCCACGTGCAGGTTCAGACCCTCCAGCAGCAGCATCGGGAAGAAGAAGTACGCCTGCCGCTTGGCCAGCCAGCGGTTGACGCCACTGGTCTCCATCGCCTGCTCGGGCGTCCACACCAGGGCGCCCGCGCCGACGTCCGGGTCCTCGTCCTCGTGGTTCGGGTTGGCGTGGTGCCGGTTGTGCTTGTCGACCCACCAGCCGTAGCTGATCCCCACCGCCACGTTGCCGGCGAGCAATCCCACCAGTTCGCTGGGACCGCGCCGCCGGAACATCTGGCGGTGCCCGGCGTCGTGCCCGAGGAAGGCGACCTGTGTGGTGGCCACCGCCATCAGAGCCGCGAGCGGCAGCTGCCACCAGGAGTCGCCGAGCAGGAACACGCCGACCCAACCGGCCACGAAAGCACCGAGGGTGAGCACGATGCGGGTGACGTACCAGCCGGGGCGCCGCTCGAGCAGACCCGCCTGGCTGATCCGTCGGGACAACTGTGCGTAGTCACTTCCTCGCCGTCGTACCGGCGGTTCCGCCACCGCTCCGAGCGCCATCGCTGCTCCCGTTCCGCTTGGGCCCGTACCGGGTGGCCGGGCTCACCACAGAGCCTGGCCGAATTGGTCGCGCAGAGTAACCCTGGCACCCCCCGGATCGGGGGTAGGGCGGGCCCTACCCCCGACTCAGCCGAGCCTGGTCACGGCGGCCCGCAGACGGGCCAGGTCGCGGCGGCGCCGCTCGTAGGTGGCGGCCAGTCCGACCAGCGCCAGCCCACCGACGGCCAGGTAGATCCACCGGGGCAGCAGGTCCCACCCGCGGGCCAGCTCATGCAGCGCGAGCAGGGCCAGCACGCCGCCGCCGAGCACGACGGGCGCCTGCCAGCGGCGGGCCGCGCCGGCCAGCACCACGCCCAGCGCGGCCGCGCCGAGCAGCAGTCGCCGCCACGGCTGCGGTTCCGGCCCGGCCAGCACCGACGCCAGGCTCGGCAAGAGCACCGCGACGAGCCCCGGGCCGAGGGCCGGCCAGCTGGTCAGCCCCGGCCTGGTCCGCAACGCCAGCAGGCCCGCGCCGAGGGCCAGCGCCGCGGCCGGCAGGGTGTACGCCTCCAGCACCGTCACCCCGCCGGCGGCCAGCAGCACCCAGGCCCCGAGCAGTTCGCTGCCGGCGGCGATGCCCGCTAACGCCCACCGGCGTCCGGCCGGCTCACCCCGGCGCAGCAGCCGCAGCGCCACGGCGACCCCCCAGAGCACGCAGACGGTCGCGAGGTGACGCGCCACCTCGACGGTGAGCACGGCCGCCACCAGCGCCACCGCCTGCGCGGCGGCGTCCAGCACCCGCCCGACCGGGGCCTGCGCCGCAGGCCTCCGGCTGGCCGCGGCCGTTCGCGCCGGGCTGGTCGCGGCGGCGAGAGCCAGGACCAACGCGGCCACCGCCAGCAGGGGGTACGCCGCCGCGCGCAGCGGCTGCCCACCGGCGAGCGGCGCCGTCACCGCCAGCGCGCACGCCGCACCCACCGCGGCGAGGCACCCCGCGACCCGCACCTCGACCGCCCGCGCC
>NZ_VDFY01000317.1 GCF_006228125.1 Micromonospora orduensis
CGCAGGACTCAACCCCACCCACCGCGGTACTTGACCACGTCGGACGCCATCGGGGCACGGCGGACGGGGCTACGGGAGGGAATGTGTGACGTTCTCGGTAGCCTGGCGGGTGGCCAGACGGGCCGGGTCCAGGTTGGCGCAGAGGACCACCGTTGCGGCGCGGGTCAGCGGCGCGAGGAGCCAGTCGACCGGGTCGGGGTAGCGGTCGGCGTCGACGAGGATCCGCGCGCCGGGCTCGATGCCCAGTTCCACGGCGCGTGCCTCGGCGTGGGCGAGCAGGTGCGCGTCGGCGGGACCCGACCGGGGCTGCGGGGTGAAGTGGTCGCCGTGGCGGCGTACCTCGACCACGTAGTCGGCGAACCCGGGCGGCACCTGCCGCAGCGGGGCGGCGAGCGGGGACAGCCCGAGGGCGTACCGCTCGTCGGCCGACCAGGACTGCGCCTCGTCGAACCGGTCGGCGGCGGCGAACAGGACCTCCACGTCGCCCGGCGTGTCGGTGACGCTCAACTTGGCCGACCAGCAGCCCAGCAGCACCGCGGCGGTCTGCCAGTGCGGCGGCAGCAGCACCCCGGCCGGTGAGCCCGGCGCGAGACCCACCTCGTCGACGAGCAGGTTCGCGGTCTTCGCCACCCAGTTCGCCAGTGTGGCGCCGGAGAGTTCGGTGCGGTCGCCGCTGGCGTCGTCGTACCAGGTCAGCAGCGGTCGGGTCGGGTCGGTAGCGATCGCGTCGGCGAAGACCCGGGCAATGTTGTCGGCCATCGGCGCGAACGATACGCCCCCGGGAGCCGTACTCGAAGACGATGACAAGTCGGCGTACCGTCGGGTCGCAGTCAGCGTCGGCCCCGTACTCCGGCGTAGGCTTTACCCCCGGAGTGTTGTTCCCCACAGACCCGCCAGTGCAAGGAGTCGCCCCGTGACCGCCGGTCGCCCGCCCCGCGTGCTCATCGACGCCACGAGTGTCCCCGCCGACCGTGGTGGTGTCGGTCGATACGTCGACGGTCTGCTCGGTGCCCTCGGCAAGGTCTGCGGGTCGGGGGTGGAGCTGGCAGTGGTCAGCCTCCGCACCGACCTGGAGCGGTACACCCGGATGCTGCCCGGCGCGGAGATCATCCCAGCGCCGGCCGCCGTGGCACACCGCCCGGCGCGCCTCGCCTGGGAGCAGACCGGCCTGCCGCTGCTGGCCCAGCAGGTGGGCGCGCACGTGCTGCACTCGCCCTTCTACACCTGTCCGCTGCGGGCCGGCTGTCCGGTGACGGTCACCGTGCACGACGCGACGTTCTTCACCGAGCCGGAGCACTACGACAAGTCGCGCCGGACGTTCTTCCGCAGCGCCATCAAGACCTCGCTGCGCCGGGCCGACCGGGTGATCGTGCCCAGCAAGGCCACCCGGGACGAGCTGATCCGGCTGCTCGACGCCGATCCGACCCGCATCGACGTGGCCTACCACGGGGTCGACCACGCCGCCTTCCACGCGCCCGGCGAGGAGGAGAAGGCCCGGGTACGCGCCCGGCTGGGGCTCGGCAACAGCAGCTACGTCGCCTTCCTCGGCGCGAAGGAGCCGCGCAAGAACGTGCCCAACCTGATCCGTGGCTGGGCGCGCGCCGTGGCCGACCGGGACGACCCGCCGGCGCTGGTGATCGCCGGCGGGCAGGGCCACGACGACGACATCGACCGGGCGGTGGCCGAGGTCCCGTCGCACCTGCGCCTGCTGCGCCCCGGCTACCTGCGCTACGCCGACCTGCCCGGCTTCCTCGGTGGCGCGCTGGTCGCCGCCTACCCGTCCTACGGGGAGGGGTTCGGCCTGCCGATCCTCGAGGCCATGGCGTGCGCCGCGCCGGTGCTGACCACGCCCCGACTCTCGCTGCCCGAGGTGGGTGGCGACGCGGTCGCGTACACCTCGGAGGACGCGGAGCAGATCGGCGCCGACCTGGCCGCCCTGCTGGACGACGAGCAGCGCCGGTTGACGCTGGCGAAGGCCGGTTTCGACCGGGCCAAGGAGTTCACCTGGGAGTCCAGCGCCGAGGTGCACATCGCCGCGTGGAGTCGCGCCCGCTCCTGATCATCGGCGTATTACGACGGTGGTGGTGTCCGACTCAGGTCGTTCAGGCATGATGTGGCGATGTTCTACGCCGTGATCCCGGCCGGTGGCAGTGGCACTCGTCTGTGGCCGCTGTCCCGCGCGGACCGTCCGAAGTTCCTCCTGGCGTTGACCGGGACGTCCGAGTCCCTGCTCCAGGCCACGGTCAGTCGGGTGGCGCCGCTGGCCGGCCCGGACCGCACCTATGTGGTGACCGGGGTCGCGCACGCTGCGGCGGTTGCCCGCCAGGTCCCGCGGCTGCCGGATGACAACATCGTCGTGGAGCCCTCCCGGCGGGAGTCGTGCGCGGCGATCGGCCTCGCGGCGGCGATCATCGCGCGGCGTGAGCCGACC
This sequence comes from Micromonospora orduensis, assembly GCF_006228125.1. Classification (GTDB taxonomy): domain Bacteria; phylum Actinomycetota; class Actinomycetes; order Mycobacteriales; family Micromonosporaceae; genus Micromonospora; species Micromonospora orduensis. The sequence goes on from NZ_VDFY01000317.1 coordinate 2,432, forward strand.
GCCGTCATGGGAGCCTTCTCCGCTGATCACGTCGTCGGCGATGACGATCGTTTCCTCGAGATCCTCCGCGCGGCGATCGCCGCCGCGGAGGATGGCCAGATGGTGGCGGTGGGAATCACCCCGACCTATCCGGAGACCGGGTACGGCTACCTCGAGGCGGGTGAGCCCGTCGGTTCGGGTCCGGCCCGCCGGGTGCTGCGCTTCAAGGAGAAGCCCGAGTACGACCTCGCCGTGAAGTATGTGGAGTCCGGCCGCTTCTACTGGAACGCGTCGATGTTCGTGTGGCGGGTCGACGTGTTCCTCGGCGAACTCGCCCGTCAGCAGCCCGCCCTGTTCGCCGGGCTGACCGAGATCGCCGCTGCCTGGGACACCGAAGAGCGGGCCACGGTGCTCGACCGGGTGTGGCCCAGCCTGAGGAAGATCTCGGTGGACTTCGCCGTCATGGAGGGCGCCGCCGAGAAGGGTCTGGTGTCCACCGTTCCCGCCGACTTCCCCTGGAACGACGTCGGCGACTTCAACTCCCTGGGCGACGCTCTCAGCCGCTCGGCCACCGACAACGTCATCATCGGGGCGGACGAGTCGGTGGAGCAGGGGCGGGTGATGGCCCGGGACACCACCGGGTCGGTGCTGGTGACCCGCACGGGCCGGCTGATGGTGACACTGGGCCTGCGCGATGTGGTCGTCGTCGACACCGCGGACGCGCTCTTCGTCTGCGACCGGTCGCGGGCGCAGGAGGTCAAGGAAGTGGTTGCCGATCTGGAGGCGGAGTCGGCCCAGCAGTACCTGTAGTCAGCCGTTGTCGTGTGCGGCCCGCTGCACTGGTGGCGGGCCGTACCGGTCCTGGTCGGTGACGGGGCGGCTGTCCTGCCATGCCCGTTCGAAGGCGCTGAGGAAGAAGCTGAACCACTCGCCGTCGGTGGTCCGTTCCAGTTGGACGAACGGCGTCATGTCCACCGGCATCTTGTACATGTGGAAGTGTGCCGCCAGGCTGCCGGAGCGCAGCGTCGGATCGATGATCACGTAACTACAGAAGATCATCTTCTCGGTCAGTCGGATCTCGACCCGGCCATCGCCCCCGGCCTCGAGTGATCGGTGCAGGATGCGGTAGTTGTTGCGCAGGTGGTCGATCGCCAAGCGGAACTCGCCGTCGTCCGGGGACACCCAGTTGTCGAAGACCATGTGGTCGGCGTACCGCTGCACGCTCTCCCGGATCGGCGCGCTGAGCATGATCTTGATGCGGACGCCGGCCCGGGCCACCTCCTCGAGCCGTCCGGCCATGCCGACGACGGTATCGAGGCTCGGTCCGACGAGGATCACCTCACGCCGCGCGGCTTCCACCACGTCGGCGAGGCGGGGGACCTGGTTGCGTCGCGTCATCACGACGTGGTGGTCGCCCTGGCGGGGAATCCGTCTGGACAGGTCGTTGAGTCTGTTGAGGACGTTGTTCAGGATTCCGGTGCGCTCGGCCAGATTGTCGATCGCGAGCAGGCCGAGCAGGGCGAGGATGATCTCCTGCTCGGAGTAGTCCAGCCCGGCGATCTTCACCTTGGCCAGGGCCAGGATGGCGAGCAGTACGCAGAGCAGTGCGATTCCGTACCGTCGGATCCACCCGAGCATGACGCCTCCCTCGGCGATCTGCACCGAGCCTAGGAGGGAGATCGTCGGTCGGCAATCGGCCGATCACTTTCTGACGTCGTCTCGGCGAGCCAGGCCAGTGCGCGGTATGCCGCCGCCACCGACGACTGCGTACGGACAGCGCCGGTGGCGAGGAGTTCGGCAAGGCCCCGCAGTGGCACCTCCACCACCTCCAGACCGCCGGCCGCCTCGTGGGGGTCGAGCTGCTGGGCGCCCGCCGGGTAGGCGTCCCGGGACACCAGGCAGTACACGCGGTTGGTGTTCCTCGTGGAGTCGTCGTGGAAGCTGCCGATGCAGGTCAGTGTCGGGGCGACCCAGCCGGTCTCCTCACGCAGCTCGCGTCGCCCCGCGTCCTCCGGAGTCTCGTCACTCTGGATCATCCCGGCCGGTAGTTCGAGCGTGATCTCCCGGACGCCGTGCTTGTACTGGCGGACGAGGGGCAGCCGGTCATCCTGGAGTGCGACGACGATGGCGATGTCCGGGCGTACGCAGACGTAGTAATCGTTGACGACCACACCGTCCGGCAACCGGACCTGATCACGTCGCACCTGGAACTGAGGCGTCTTCAGCGCTGTTGAGGAGGCCAGTGCCTCCCACGGCCGTGGTTTCACGTCTGGGCTCGCTCTCCGTACGCACTCCGACGTCCGAGATTCGCACCCTGTGTACCACCCATCCCGCCGAGGCGAGTCGCTGGCGCGCGGCGTCGGTGGACATCAGCAGGAGCCAGGCCGACCCTCGTCCGGCACCGCCGAGTGGCTTGCCGACGACGGCACCCTCTCGTACCAGCGTCCATACCGGTGTCTCCTCGATCCCCGCGCGGATCACCGGGTGCAGCCGCCGTTGCCGATCCAATACGGCCAGCAGCAGGGCGGCGAGATCCGACCGCGCTGGTTGGGCGGTGGCGAGCAGGTCGCTGATCTGGTCGCCCAGTGCGACGAGACCGGCCAGGGCGCCGACGGTGTCGGCCTCTCCCGCGCGGTACCGGTCGGCGACCAGCTGCACCAGCCGGTCCGAGCCGACCCGACGGTCCGCGGGTGGCGGAACCGCCAGGACCGCGTCCCGCAGGACGCTGCCGGCGTGGCCCAGGCGGTGTACGTCGACACCGTGGTCGTGGAACGAGTAGGAGGTGAAACCGCCGAAGGTGGCGGCGAACTGGTCCTGGAGGCCGCCGTGGTGGCCGCAGAGGCGTTCGACGGCGGCGGCCACGTGCGGCACTGACGAAAGAGAGATGCCCATGTCGTCGAGTGCGAGCAGCGCGGCGGTGGCCGCGGTCATCACGGTACCGGAGCTTCCGGTGCCGGACCCCATGGGTAGCGGGATGGTCGCGTCGAGGTGGGCCGGAATCCCCAGCAGAAGGAGCAGCTTTCCGAGAAGTCGTTCGAGGCCGGTTCGTCCCCGCCCAGGTTCGAACCGTGGCGCGTCGACCACCGGCCCCCGCGAGTCGACCATCCGGATCGAGTAGCCGCCCTGCGATCGCGTGGCCCGTACGGCGACCCGATGGTCGAGCGCGGCGCTGACCATGCGCGCCGGCCGGGACCGCAGGAAGGGCTCGCAGTCGGTGAAGCCGCCGGTCAGGTCCGCGCGAAGAGGTGCCGTGGCGACGGCGACGCGGATCACGCGATGTCCAGTAGGCGGCCGATGGACAGCTTGGCCGGTGCCTGAAGCGCGAAGAACTCCTCCATGACCTCGGTGAGGCCGTACTCCTCGACGAGGTCTCCGGAGAAGTGGGTGTCCGTCGGCCGCGCCCCGGGTCGGTTGTAGGCCCAGACGTTGATCACGAAGTCGTCGGCCGGCAACGAACGGCAGAGGTCCAGGGTGCGCAGGGCCGCGTTCGCCGAGTCGGGCACGGGGCCACCCAGGAGGACGTAGACGGTGAGGTTGAGCCCCTGGTCGCGAACACGGTCGCAGGCCGTGCGGATCTGCTGGGCGCGCTGGTGCTTGCCCATCACTCGAAGCGTGGAGTCGTCGGCCGATTCGATCCCGATCTTCACCTCGTGGACGCCGAAGGCCGCGAGTTCGGCCAGGCGGCCGGGCGTCACCTGGTCGACGGAGAGCTCGATCGAGAACCCGGGCCGTCGGCCGACGCGGTCCAGCCCTTCAGTGAGTGCAGCCAGCCGGGCACCCCGGGCCAGGAAGATCGCGTCGCCGATGTCGAGCCGCGCCCGGTCGGCGCGCTGCTCGACGTCGGCGGCGACCACCGCAGGAGGCGCCGGCCGATAGGGCTGCGCGGCGGCGTCGCAGAACGAGCAGGCCCGTACGCAGCCGAAGGACGTCATGATCACGTCCCACGTCGAGCCGGTGGCGTCCGCCGCCAACAGCGGTGGCGCCGGGGTCCACGGCCGCGTCGACCGGGCGGCCAGCACGGTGGAGACCGCCTCCGCGCCGAACACGTCGTCGACCACCGCGTCGAAGGCGGCGCGCGCCTGCGGTGCCGTGCCGAAGCGGCTCCCGATTCCTACGCACCGGATGCCCTGCCGGCGCAGAAGCTCGGCCAGCCGTGCCGCGAAGAACGCGTTGCCGAGGTCCACCCAGGGCGTGAGGGCGTCGCCGGCGGACAGGACCACCACGTCCGGTGCGAGCCCCAGGATGCGTTCGGCGGATTCGTAGAGCAGCGGCGACGGACCGTCCAACGCCGCGTGGAGCAGCGCGGACCGGGCGAACAGGTTGCGCCACGTGCAGTGGGCGGTCGCGTCCGTCCGATCGAGATTGAGGATCGTGCACGCCGCGCCCTGGTCGTCGAGTCTGCGCGCCAGGTAGGCGAGTTCCAGCGGTCCACGGTTGTTGTGCGAGCCGAAGATGCGAAAGAACGGGGGCTGCGCGAGGACGATCCTGGTGCGGGACGACATCGCCACCTCGTGGAGGCCGGGAGTGGCCATGATGCCAGCTCAGCTACGTACCAGCAACTGAGCGTGAGAGCGTCCCGGGTGGGGGTGTCAGCGGCGAAGAGGGCTACGTCTGAGGGCCGCGAGGGCCGGCGCGACGAGTTGCGCGGTCCCGCCGGCCAGCGGCTCGGGCAGCGCGTCCGGCGGGAACCACCCGAGCGCCTCGGCCTCGTCGCTTACCTGTTCCACCGCGCCGGGCGGCGCGAGTACGGCGAACCGGACGTCGAAGTGCAGGGAGCCGCCCTGGCAGGCGACCTCGTGCACGTCCACGTCGATCGGTACCGGGTCGATGCGCAGACCGTCGATCCCGGACTCCTCGGTGGCCTCCCGCAACGCGGCGGCCACCAGGGTTTCGTCCGTCGGCTCGCAGTGCCCGCCGAGCTGCACCCACATTCCGAACGTGCCGTGCAGGCAGAGCAGCACCCGCGAGCCGGTCGGGTCGAGGATCAGCGCGCTGGCGGTCAGATGCCCGGGGCGGTGCTGCCGGCTCATCGCGACCGGGCCGGCGGCCAGTATCGCGAGGGTCCTCTCGCGCGCGGCGGCGGCGTCCGGGCTGGTGGGCTGCCAGCCGCCGAGCAGCGCGGCGGCGTCGGCGTGCAGCGAGGCGTACGTCTCGGGGTCGGTCGGGTGGGCGGTGAGCGCGGTGTCGGGCACCTCGCCACTGTACGAGCGCCCGCTCCGTACCCTGGCGCGGTGACCCTGCGACTCGTCGAATTCGTGGTGGCCGGCAACGAGGCCAGCGATCTGCTGCCGGTGCGTTCGGCGGCGCTGCTGCGCGCGTACGGCGCCCGGCGGGGCTTCTGGACGGTGCTGGACGAGGGGCCGGTGGAGCGCTGCCTGGCGCTGCTGCTGGAGTTGGACGGCGGCGAGTGGACGGCCCGGCACGTGGTGGCGGACGCCGGGGGCGAGAACGGCCGCACCGAGGACGGCGAGGCGCTCGCCCACCACGATGGCTGGGTGTACGTCTTCGGCTCCCACTTCGGGTCGAAGGCCGGCCCGCTGCGCCCCCGGCGTGCCTTCGTGGCCCGGTTCCGGGAGGACGACGCGGCGGCCGGTCCGCTGCCGGTGCAGGTGGTCCGCAACCGGTTCCGGCTGCATCGGGCGGTAAACGACGCTCTCGCCGTGGCGCCGCTGGGTCTGCTGCCGCCGGGGGAGCGGGTGCGGGACCGGTTCATCGTGGAGACCCTGGCCCGGGGGACCGCCCGGGCGAAGAGCTGGGTGACCCGGCTGGCCCCGGACGACCTGCCCCTGAACGTGGAGGCCGCGGCGTTCACCCCGGCTGGGACGGTGCTGCTGGGGCTGCGCTTCCCGGTCACCTCGGCAGGTGAGCCGATCGTGGTGGAGGTGTCCGGTGTGCCGGACATGTTCGCTGCCGAGCCGGCGTGGCCCCGGGCGCTGGGGGCGTACGCGGTGAGCGGGGTGACCCCGCCGGGGGCGTTGACCGGGTTCCGGGCCATCGCGCCGACCTCGGACGGCGGGTACGACGCGGTGATCGGGTCGATCGACGCGCTGGGCAAGGGTTCGGTGCTGCTCGACGACCATCCGGGTGGGGGTGACGTCACGTCGCGGCACGTCCGGTTCCGGTTGCCGGCGGGTGAGTCGGGCGGCGCGGTGCCGGACGCGGACCGGCTCGACGGGGAGGTGGTGGCGGAGCTGGCGCCGTTCCACCACGTCGAGGGGCTGGCCACGCTGGACGGGCGGGTCTTCTACGTCACCGACGAGGATCACCGGGTCGCGCTGTGGGTGGGGTGAGCAGAGGTCGGCGAAATGATCGGACGGCACCTCTGCGGAGCAAGGGCCGCAGACCCTCGTGGTGCCGCCCGATCACCGGTCCTCCCCGGCCCCGGTGCCCAGGCGCCGCGTACGTCCATGACGTACCGGTGCCGTGCTCGGGCACTGGAAGCATGCCGAACTGTCCCGGTAGACGTCGAGGTTTTTCATCTCAGGCTTAAAGATGGAGATAACTGCCGGGCAGGTAGAGTCGAACGGTCACCCGGCATCCCCCTGCCGGCGACACGGGAGTGCTCCATGCTGAAGATCCACTTTTCGGGCGAGGACATCCTCCGGACCCGGGTGGCCCCGGCGGCGGACCCGGTCTGGGAGCTGGTCCTCAGCCTGCACGCGTTGCAGGGCCGCAACCGCGACCCACTGACGTCGTCCTGGCGACACACGGTGAGCCGGGAACTACGCCAGGACGCCGCCTCCGAGCAGCTCAAACTGCTCTTCGCGTTGAATCCGCCGCGTGGGTACTTCCCCGACTTCCTCACCCCGTACGCAAGTGTCGAGGGTTTCCAGGCCGGGCTGGACGCGGTCCGCAGCACCCCCGTCGAGCTGCTGCGACGGGACCTGGGTGTGCTCGCCGCCGAAACCCCGCTGCCGTCGTCGGCCGCCGCGCTGGCCCGCGGCGACGTGGCGGTGCTGCACCACCTCGCCGAGTCGATGGAGCGGTACCGGTCGCTGGCGATCGGCCCGTACTGGCACCGGATCCAGGCGGCGGTGGCGGCGGACCGGGCCCGTCGGGCGCGAGCGCTGCTCGACGGCGGCGTGGAGGGTCTGCTCACCAGCCTCCGGCCGGCGATGCGCTGGGAGGGTGGGGTCCTCGAAGTTCGCGACTACCCGCACCACCGGGAGCTGCACCTGGACGGCCGGGGCTTGCTGCTGGTGCCGTCGTTCTTCTGCGCGAGCACCCCGGTCGCCCTGCTCGATCCGGCGTTGCCGCCGGTGCTCGTCTATCCGGTGGACCGGCTGGGCGGGCTGGCCCCGGCCGACGGCACCGCACCGGGTGCGACAGACGCCGGCCGGGACTCGCTCGCCGCGCTGCTCGGACGGACCAGGGCGGCGGTGTTGCAGGCCAGCGACGACGGCTGCACCACCGGCGAGATGGCCCGTCAGCTCAACATCTCACCGGCGGCGGCGAGCCAGCACGCCACAGTGCTGCGCAACGCCGGCCTGCTCGTCAGCCACCGTGACCGCAACCGGGTGCTGCACACGTTGACCCCGCTCGGCCGGGCCATGCTGGACCCCTGAGCGCGGCCGGACGGGTCACAGGGCGAGCGTGGCGCTCGCCGTGCTGCCGGACGGCGGCGGGAGCAGGGCCGATCCGATGCCCTCGGCGGCCAGGGCGACGCGCAGCCGGTGCAGGTCGGCGCCGAAGCGGACCAGGTCCATCGGCTCGACCGGGGCCGGTGGCGAGCCGAGCACCAGGGCCGTGGCGCCGTCCGGCCACCCGGGCACCTCGGCGATCAGTCCGGCACGTACCTCCGATTCGTCGACCAGGGTGAAGACCGTGCCGGGCGCGACCACGCCGACGACCGCCTCGATCGCCCGCCGCGTGGCCGCCGGATCGGCAGGCGTCGGACCGGGACCGTCGGCCAACGTGACGGCGTCGGCCAGACCGGCCGCGCGGGCCTCGGCGGTGCCGAGCGAGAAGAGATCCTGCGCGGCGTCACGCACCAGCACCTTCGCGCCATCGCCGTCGTCCGGGCCGGTGGCCGACAGGTAGCCCCGCACCACCGCGACCGGGACCTGGTCGCACTTGCCCTTGATCAGCTCGCCGGCGGCGGCCAGCTCGTCCACCACGGCCATCTGGGTCAGTTGCAGCTCGTTGCCGTACGGGTCGACCTCGCCCCGGTGGTCGCGGATGGCCGACATCCCCGCCACCCCGAGCGCCACGTCGGTGAGCCCGTTGCGCCAGGGCCGCCCCATCGTGTCGGTGACGACCACGGCGACGTCCAGCCCGTAGTGCTCGCGCAGGGCGGCGCGCAGCGCGCGGGCCGACGCGTCCGGGTCCACCGGAAGCAGGACCAGTCGGGTCTTGTCCACGTTCGACGCGTCGATGCCCGCGGACGCCATCACGAAGCCGTGGTGGGTCTGCACGATCCGGGTCGGCCCGCGGCTGGCGACCACCCGCGCGGTCTCCGCCGCCAGCACCTCGTCGCGCGCGGCGAGTCGCTCCGGCCCGTCCGCCGGAACGTCGACCAGTCGGCCCTCGGCCTTCGAGACGATCTTGCTGGTGACCACCAGCACATCACCGTCGCGCAGCCAGGGCGCGGCGGTCGCGATCAACGCCGCTAGGTCGTCGCCCTCGGTCACGTGGCCGATGCCCAGCACCGGCAGGATCTCCAGCCTCACGTCAACTCCACCGCGGCGCGGACCATCGCCGCCGTCGCCGCCTCGTCGGTCATCCGCAACGGCACCGCGCGGACCGTCACCTCCGGCACCACCGCGCCCGAGTCCTCCTCGTCGACCAGCCAGCCGTCCAGCAGGCCGCCGGCCGGCCGGCCCCCGTACAGCCGACCCACCCC
>NZ_VDFY01000267.1 GCF_006228125.1 Micromonospora orduensis
ACCCGGGCCACCGTCTCCGCGGTGGTCGAGGACCTGCTCGCCGGCCGCCTCGTCGACGAGGCCGAGCCCGCCCCCCGGGCCGGCGCCGGTCGACCGGCCCGCGGGCTGGTACTGGCCGACCAGGGCCCGGCCGGGCTGGGTCTGGAGGTCAACGTCGACTACCTGACGGTCTGCGTCGTGGACCTCGCCGGGCAGGTGCGGCACCGCACCGTGCACCGGGCCGACCTGCGCCCGGTCGCGCCCGCCGACGCTCTCGCCCGACTCGTCGAGCTGGCCCGGCAGGCCCGCGCCGACGCCGCCCGACAGGGCCTCACCCTGGCCGGGGCGGCGCTCGCGGTGCCCGGTCTGGTGGACGACGCCGGGCTGGTCCGGCTCGCGCCGAACCTGGGCTGGCGCGACGTCGACGTACCCGCGCTGCTCGCCGCACATCCGGCGCTGACCGACCAGGTGCCCGGCGTACCGGCGCTGGTGGTGGACAACGAGGCGAACCTCGCCGCCCTCGGCGAGCTGCACTCCCGGCCTCCCGGCCCGGCCAGCTTCCTGCACATCTCCGGCGAGGTCGGCATCGGCGCCGGGATCGTCCTGGACGGCGCGCTGTTCCGGGGCGTCCGGGGCTGGAGCGGCGAGATCGGACACCTGCCGGTCAACCCGCAGGGGCGACCGTGCCGCTGCGGCGGACGGGGCTGCCTGGAGCAGTACGCCGGCCAGGAGGCGATCGTGGCCGCCGCCGGACTGGCCCGCGCGGAGCTTCCCGCGGACACCGCGACGGCCCGACTGGCCGAACTGGCCGACGCCGGCGACCCGGGGGCGCTGCGGGCGCTGCACGACGCCGGGACGGCGCTCGGTGTCGCGGTGGCCAGCGTGGTCAACCTGCTGGACCTGGACACCGTGGTGCTCGGCGGCGGGTACGCCACGCTGGCGCCCTGGCTGTGCCCGCCGGTGCTCGCCGAGATCGCCAGCCGGGTCCTCACCGCCGCCTGGTCACCGGTCACGGTCCGGCCGTCGACGCTCGGTCCGGAGGCGGCCGCCGTGGGAGCCGCCGGTTCGGTGGTCCGTCACATCGTCGCCCGGCCCGCCGGGTGGCTGGCCCGCCCGAGCTGACCGGCCCTGGACGCTGGGCCTCTGCCACAGAGCCTCGGTACGCTTGCCGTCAGGCAACGATTCGCAGCCGAGGAGCCCAGGAGCAGCATGCGCACAGGTGGTCGGACGCGGGCCGGCGTCGGGCGGTGACCACGACCCGACGGGGCGGCATCGCCGGTCCGGTCAGCGGCGGTGGGCGCGTACCCCGCCGGCGGGCCGAACAGCCGCTTCCGACCGACTCCCGACTCGCCCGCGAACTGCTCGACGGGCTCGCCGAGGCTGTGCTGACGACCGACGAGGCCGGCCGGGTCACCCTGGTCAACGCGATGGCGACGGAGCTGCTCCCGGAGATCACCGCGGGCACCGAGCTGGGCCGGTGCCCGGTGCCGGCGCTGGCCCGAGCGGTCCGGGACGACGCCGAACGCTTCGACGGGGAGCACGGCGGCCGCCGGCTGCGCGGCGCGCGGCGACAGCTCGGCCACCGGTACGCCTGGTACATCCGGGACGTCACCGAGGAGCACACCCGCAGCGACGCCCTGCTGGCCGAGCGCGCGCGCACCGCGTTCCTCGCCCAGGCCGGCAGTCGACTCGGATCGTCCCTGCACCGGGACCAGACGCTGCGGGCCGTCACGACCCTCGCCGTCCCCTATCTGGCCGACGCCGCAGTGGCCCTGCACCGGCCGTCCACGCCGTCCGACCCGCACCTGCGCTGGGTCCGGTACGCCGACGGTGAGCCCTCTCCGAGCGCCGGGCTCGCCGGGCCGGAGCTGACCGGCACCGTCCCCGGGCTGGCCGAGGCGCTGGCCGGCCACCTCACCGAGCCGAGCCCCTGGCTGGACGTCGACCTCGCCGACCTGGCCTCCGTGCTGCCGCCCGGGTTCGGCCGGCCCGGCACCGTGCTGGTGAGCCCGATGCGCGCCGCCGGCGGCCCGGCCGGCGCTCTGCTGCTGATCCGCCAGAACGGGCGAGCGGGCTTCGACCGGCGCGACATCGACCTGGCGCGCGAGTTCGCCGCCCGGGCCGGCGCCGCGCTGGCCACCGCCGAGCTGTACGGCGAACAGGCCCACCTGGCCCGGGTGCTGCAGACCAGCCTGCTCCCGCCGGAGCTGCCCACGGTGCCCGGGTTGCGGATGGCCGGCGGCTACCGGGCCGCCGGCGACACCCTGCGCATCGGTGGTGACTTCTACGAGGTCTTCCCGCACCGCGACGGCGCCCTGTTCGCGCTGGGTGACGTGTGCGGCAAGGGCGTCGGCGCGGCCGTGCTGACGGGTCGGGTCCGCCAGTCGTTGCAGACGCTGCGGCTGGTCGAGCAGCGCCCGCTGGAGCTGATCCAGCTGCTCAACCGGGCGTTGTTCGACGCACCCGACGCGGCGCGGCGCAGCCAGCTCACCACCCTGCTGCTCGGCTCCCTGCAACGGGGGCCGGCCGGCGTGGACGTCCGGATCGCCGGTGGGGGTCACCCGGCGCCGCTGGTGGTCACGCCCGCCGGCACGGTCACCCCGGTTCCGGTCGGCGGGATGCCGGTGGGAGCACTGCCCGCGCCCCGGTTCGCCGAGACCCGGGTGCACCTCGACCCGGGCGACCTGCTTCTCGCGTACACCGACGGGGTGACCGAGGCTCGCGGCGGCCGACGCGACGTGGAGATGTTCGGTGCGGACCGGCTGCGTGCCGCGCTCGCCTCGGCGGCCGGGCTACCGCCGACCGCGCTTGTCGAGCGGCTGCTCCAACTGGTGGACGAGTGGTCGGAGGGGCGGGCCCACGACGACATCGCCATGCTGGCCGTGTGCGCGTCGGCGCCGGCGTGACCGGGGACGCCGACCGTCCGGCTCAGGCGGTCCGCGCCACCGGTGGCTCGCCGGTGGGCCACTCCCGCTGACCGTCGACCGTCCGCTCCGGGCCGCCGGACGCGCCCGTCCACGTTCCGCGGGTCTGCCGGTCCGGGTCGCGCGACCAGTCCCCCGCCCGGCCGCCGGGCCGGTCCGGGTCGTCCGGCCGGTCCGCCCGGCCGGTCGGCCGGTCCGGGTCCTCCGGTCCGCCCGGCGCCGGCACGACCTGCGCCTGCTGCCGGCGGGCGGTCTCGTCGAATTCGCGCATCCCGCGCAGGAGCGCGTCGCGACCCTCCGGGCTCATCGCGGCCAGCACGGCGGCGAGCCGCGCCTGACGGTCGGCCCGCAGCTCGGCGAGGAGCCGGCGGGCGGCCCGGGTGAGGTGCAGGGCGATCTCCCGCCGGTCGAAGCGACCGGGCTCCCGCTCCAGCATCCCGGCGGCGACCAACCGGTCACAGAGTCGGCTGGCGGAGCTGAGCAGCATGTCGAGCCGGCTGGCGAGCCGCCGCAGGTTGATGCCGTCCGCCTGCTCGACCACCATGACAGCCCGTAACTGGGCTCCGGACAGCCGATTGGTGGTCTCCTCCCGGGCGGATTCCCACACGCTCAGCAGGGAGGCCGCCGCCGCGTCCAACGCGGCAGCCATACTCGTCTCAGGGTCCGAGGGACCGTTCAGTTCGGCCATGGTGGCCCGAGAGTACTCCGAACCCACTGGTGGTCGAGCTTTGAGCGAGGGAGCGGTGATGAGCGAACCGGTCAATCAGGTACGACGTGCCCTGAACGAGACACCTGCCGACCGGATGGTCGGTGGTGTCGCGGCCGTTCTCGCCCGGGCGTACGGGATCACCGACGTCGAGCTCTACCAGGTCGACTATCGGCTGTCACAGCTGCTGCCCCTCACCGAGGGTGAGCCCATCACCGGCCCTGGGCATCCCGCGTGGCGCTCCTTCGACCACCAGTCGCCACTGCTCTCCGACGACACGGGCTGGTTCCCGGTCAGCATGCGGGGTGAGCGGCGGGGAGTGCTGCGACTCGCGCCGGTCCCGGACGACCCGACCGTCCTCGGCGAGCTGGACGAGATCGCCACCGCGCTGGCCCACGAGCTGGCCGCCGTCTCCGCCGGCACCGACGTCTACCGCGCGGCGCGGCGCAGTCAGCGACTCACCCTGGCCGCGGAGATGCAGTGGGACCTGCTGCCCGGACGCAGCCGGATCCGACCGTCGTTCAGCCTGGCCGGCCAACTCGAACCGGCGTACGCGGTGCGCGGCGACAGCTTCGACTGGTCCGACGACGGGCAGCGGCTGTGGTTGTCGACAGTCAACGGAAGCGGCGAGGGTGTCGCGGCGTCGCTGCTCACCTCACTTGCCACCCACGCCCTGCGGAACGCCCGCCGGGCCGGGTTGAGCCTCGCCGACCAGGCCGCCCTCGCCGACCAGGCGCTCTACGACCTGCACCGGGGCGAGCAGCACCTCTCCGCGCTGCTGATGGAGCTGGACCTGCGCTCCGGGGTGATGACCCTGGTCGACGCCGGCTCCCCCCGCCTGGTCCTGCTCCGCAACGGCGAGGTCACCGAGCAGCCCCTGGAGGCGCAGTTCCCGCTGGGCATGTTCGAGGCGACGGACTACCACGAGCAGACGTTCACGCTGGAGCGCGGCGACCGGCTCTTCGTGGTCAGCGACGGGGTCGTGGAGGCCACCGGGAAGGACGTCCGCTACGGCGAGACGGCGCTGGACCGGTTCCTGCGCCGGACCGGTCCGATGGAGCCGTTGGACGCCGTCCGGTCGCTGATCGGCGACCTGCGGGCGTTCGTGGCCGGCGACCTGGTCGACGACGCGGTGGTGGTCTGCCTGGACTGGACCGGCCCGCAGCCCTGACCGACGACGTCAGTACGCGCCGCGGCTGTTCACCACCGCGCCGAAGGTCTTCCACAGGATGGTCAGGTCGGCGGCGAGGGACCAGTTCTCCACATAGTAGAGGTCGAGCCGGATGCCGTCCTCCCAGCTCAGGTCGGACCGGCCGCTGACCTGCCACAGGCCGGTCATGCCGGGTTTGACCAGCAGCCGTCGGGCCACGTCGCCGTCGTAGCGGGCCACCTCCGAGGGCAGCGGCGGGCGCGGCCCGACCAGGCTCATCTGCCCCAGCAGCACGTTGGCCAGCTGCGGCAGCTCGTCCAGTGACCACTTGCGCAGCAGCCGTCCGACCCGGGTGACGCGGGGGTCGTCGCGCATCTTGAACATCAGGCCGTCGGTCTCGTTGCGGGCGGTCAGTTCGGCGAGCAGCGCGTCGGCGTTCACCACCATGGTGCGGAACTTGAACACCCCGAACTCCTGCCCGCCCCGGCCGACCCGGACCTGGCGGAACAGCACCGGACCCCGGCTGTCCAGTTTGATGGCCAACGCGATGAACACGATCAGCGGCAGCAGCAGCGCGAGCGCCAGTGACGACACGGACCGGTCGACGAAGCCCTTCACCAGCTTGCGCGCGCCCCGGAACTCGGGCGCCTCGACGTGGATCAGCGGCAGCCCGGCGACCGGCCGGGTGTGGATCCGGGGGCCGGCCACGTCGGTCAGCGCGGGCGCCACGACCAGGTCGACGCCCGTCCCCTCCAACTGCCAGCCGAGGCGACGCAGCCGCGCCGCCGTCAGCTCACCGGAGGCGGTGACCGCCACGGTGTCCGCCCCGATCGCGGTGGCGGCCTCCGGGATGCCCCGGAACGATCCCACCACCGGTACGTCACCGAGACGCTGTGCCACCGGCGCGAGCAGCGCGTCGGGGATGCACGCCCCGACCACCTGGTAGCCGGCGTACGGCTCCCGGCGCAGCGTGTGCACCAGCTCCAACACGTGCGCGGTGTCGCCGACCACCAGCACCTTGCGGGACCAGCCGGCACCACGGGAACGGGCCCGGTGCAGGCGCTTGCGGGCGGCGAAGCGGGTCACCTCGAGCCCGACCGTCCCCACCGCGAAGGAGATGCCGAGGAAGCCTCGGGAGACGCCGACGTCGGCGATGTACCCGGCGATGGCGATCGCCCCGGCCAGCCGCAGGCTGGCGGAACTGACCCGGCGGTACTCGTCCGCGCCGTAGCCGACCACCCGGTCGTCGTAGCAGCCCAACGCCTTCAGCGAGAGCAACCAGGCCAGCACCAGACCCGGGGCCACCAGCACGTACGGGATCTTCGAGCCGCTCGGCTCCTCGTCACCGAACCGGGCGACGTACCCGACGAGCAACGCGATGATCAGGATGGTGGTGTCCAGCACCACGAGGACCCGGACGTACGAGCGTTCGTCGGCGCGCGCCACCAGGCCGCGCGGGCGGGCGTCCGGCGTCGCCGACGTGCTTGCCGGGGTCAACAGTGTCGCCGCGCTCACCAGCCCTCCCACTCTGCTCAGGACGGCCCCGGCCGACGGGGCCGACCGGAGGCGGACCGACGCCGGAACACCTCGACATCCTGCCCCGACAACTATGACGGCCGATTGCTTCGGACGTATTGCCGTCACTTTTCTTCAGTGCGGTGCCGGAGGACCGAAGAAGGGCCCGTCGTACCGGATGGCGGTACGACGGGCCCTTCTGGCGCTGTGCGTCGGGTCAGCGCGGCGCCGGGGGGCGCCGGGCGATGGCGCTGAGGAAGATGCTGCCGATCTCGCTCGGGTCCTTCGTGACGAAGACGTCGCCACCGGTCACCTTGGTGATCGACTCCAGCTCGGCCTTGCTGACGCCCTCACCGATACCGATCATGATGACCTGGACCGGCCGCTCCGGATCGGCGACCCGCTTCAGCTCGGCGAGCAGCTGACCCTGGGAGAGGCCGTTGCTGTCCTCGTTCTTGCCGTCGGTGAAGAGCACGATCGAGTTGACCCGGCCGGGCTGCCAGTTCTCCTGCACCGCCTGGTACGCGGCGAGCATCGTGTCGTAGAGGCCGGTGTCGCCGCTGGAGGGCTTGATGGTGGCGAGCGCCCCCTCCAACTGGGCCCGCTGACCGGAGAGCGGCCCGATGCCGACCAGCTCCTTGTAGTCCCGGTTGCCGACCAGTTTGGTGGAGAAGGTCCACAGGCCGATCGACCAGGAGTCGTCGAAGAGGCCGAGACCGCGGCGGGCCGCGTCCACGGTGACCTCCTCCCGGCTGCGGTTGTTGGCGCTGGGCACCTCTTCCTTCATCGAGCCGGAGACGTCGATGACGGCGAGCATCCGACCGGACTGGGTGGCGATCGACCAGCTGGAGACGACACGCTGTATGGCCGCCGGGTCCAGGCCACCCGCGGCGGTGCCGCCGTTCGCCGGCGCGGTCGGTGCGCCACCGGACGGACTGGGTGCGCCCTGCGGCGCCTTGAAGCCGTCACCCCAGTTGCCGTCCGGCCCGCGCAGCGACTGCGCCGCCAGCCGGTCGCGGAAGCTGGGGCTGGTGAGCAGCTCGAACAGCACCCGGGCCGCCGACGCCTTGCTCGGCTCGATGCCGGGCAGCACCGCGTACGGGTAGTCCAGCGGCATCGGCGCCGGCTCCATGTAGAGCGCAGCGAGCGGCACCGGCGGCTTCTTGCTGTTGTACGCGATCACGTCTTCCTCGGACAGCGCCGCCGCGCCGAGGCCGCTGGCGATCGACGTCGCGTCGTTCGAGGTCGGGAAGCGGGCCAGCAGGTCGTTGCGGAGCGAGGAACGCCCGGTGGCCAGTGCCCGCAGCGCGCCGACGGTGTTGCGTTGGGCGTCGCCGCCGGCGGCGCTGGCGGCCGTGGTCAGCGAGAGCAGACCGGACAGGCCGGCCGCGTCCCGGGTCGGCTCGACGATGCCGGTACGCAGCGGAGCGCCCGTGTTGTTGACCTGCTTGAGCAGGTCCGTCCAGTTGAACTTCTTGTTGGGCCAGCCCAGCCGGGTGGCGATCGGCTCGGGCATCGCCACCACGATCGGGCTGCGCGCGATGGACGCGCCGTTCGTCGGGGCGAACGCGCTCGCTTCCTTCTTCAACCTCAGCAGCCAGGTCGAGGAGTCGGGCACCCACACGTCCGGGCTCACGGCGGTGCCGCTGGCCTGCCCCACGCCGGCGAGTACGGCGCCGTGCTTCGCCGCCACCACCGCGGCCACGTCGACCGGGTCGGACGCGGACACGTCCACCCGGATGCAGGTGGGGCCCACTGCCGCGCCGTCCTTGACCCACTGCGACGCGGCGGCGTCCACAGCTGGCGCGAGTTCGGAGGCGACCGCCACGGCGAGCCTGATCTCGCCCGAGCAGCTGGGCTGGATCAGCTCCCGATAGCCGAACCAGACGCCGGTCGTGACGACGAGCACCGTCGCCGTCGCGGCGGCGGCTGCTAGATGGAGTTTCGAACGCATGCGATGGCGGCCTACTGACACGGTGACCATCTTGCGTACAAGGTGCCGTCCGTGCCACAACCGTTCGGACTAAAGTTACGCAGGAGAGACAGTTGATCGCTGATTAACGACTCAACGTGACGGTGCGGCGTCAGGGCGTTGCCAAACCGGCATAACGGTTCACGGCAGCACGCACGTCGGGCTCGGCACCGGCACCGGTTCGCCGACCGGCTCCGGGACACCCGTGTCGGCGTCCCGCCGGAAGACGCGCACCATGTCCGCCCGCTCGTCGGCCACGTACAGATGCTCCCCGATGAGCGCGAAGTGCCGGGGCCACTCGCCGTCGGTGTCCACCTCCGCCACCAACTCCGGCGCCTCCCCCGCGAGGGCGAAGACGGCGATCGTGCCCACCCCCCGGTTGGCGACGTAGAGGAAACGGCCGTCCGGGCCGACGGCGACCTCCGACGGCTGCACGTGACCCGGGCGCTCGCTCGCCTCCACCCGCGCCCGCTGGTGCAACGCGCCGTCGTCGCTCAGCTCGTACGCGGTGACCGACCCGTCCAGCTCACCGACGAGATAGCACCGCCGGCCGTCCGGGTGCCGGGCCAGGTGCCGGGGGCCGGTGCCGGGCGCCGTGCGTACCCGGGGCGCGCGGGGCACCAGCCGCCCGGTCGCGGCGTCCAGGTCGTACCGGTAGACCGAGTCCGTGCCGAGGTCCACCGCGAGCAGCGGCCCCCGGCCCGACCCCGGCGAGACCATGTGGGTGTGCGCCTGTTCCTGACGCTCCGGGTCCGGGCCGTGCCCCTCGTGCACCACGAGGTCGCTGCGCTCGCCGGGCACGCCCTGCGCGTCGAGCGGGAAGACCGCGACGCTGCCGCCCCCGTAGTTGGCCACCACCAGGTGACCACCGTCGGGGAGCACCGCCAGGTGACAGGGCTGGGCGCCGCCGGTCGGCCTGCTGCCGATCGGGTCCAGCGCGCCGTCCGAGCCGACCCGCCAGGCGCTGACCTCGCCGTCCTTGAGCTCGTTCACCGCGTAGAGGACGGGCTGGGTGGGGTGCCGCGCCAGGAAGGAGGGGGACGGGGTGACCGCTACCGTGCCGAGCGGGGTCAGCTCCCCGGTGGCCGGGTCGCGGCGAGCCGCGACGATGCCGCTGCCCCGTCCGCCACTCTGCGCGGTGTAACCCCCGATGTGGACGACCTCGCTCTGCGCACTCACGTCTCGCCCCTCCGCCGGCTTCCTTCGTCGATCCAACCAGAGGCTGCCCGCGAATCCCGCGCGTTAACCGGCTTTGCGGGACCCGGATCGGCGTCGACATCTCGTCGACGCCGATCCGGGTTGACGCGCGCGGCTCAGGCGGTCGGCACCGGCTCCCCACGCTGACGGGCCACGTGCTCCACCAGAGAGATCAACACCATCTTGCCGGACTGCCGGTCCCGGGCGTCGCAGAGCACCATCGGCACGTCCGGGTCCAGGTCGAGCGCCCGGCGTACGGTCTCCAGGTTGAACCGGCGGGCGTCGTCGAAGCAGTTCACGCCCACCACGAACGGGATGCCCCGCTGCTCGAAGTAGTCGATGGAGGGGAAGCAGTCGGCCAGCCGCCGGGTGTCGGCGAGCACGACCGCGCCGAGCGCTCCGAAGGCCAGCTCGTCCCAGAGGAACCAGAACCGGTCCTGGCCCGGGGTACCGAACAGGTACACCTGAAGGTCCTCGTTGATGGTGATCCGGCCGAAGTCCATCGCCACCGTGGTGGTCGACTTCCCCTCCACGCCGGAGATGTCGTCGGTGCCGATCCCGGCGCCGGTCAGCACCTCCTCGGTCTGCAACGGGCGGACCTCGCTCAGGGCGCTGACCAGGGTCGTCTTGCCGGCCCCGAAGCCGCCGGCAATCAGGATCTTCAGCGCCAACGGGATGGTGACGCCGGGGCCAGCCTGGTCAAAGTGCACGGAGTCCACTGACCACCGCCTTGAGAATGTCGTCGTCGGGAAGGTTGCCGGCCGCCGGCGGCTCGTGCACCGCGACCAGGCCCTTGGCGAGGAGGTCACCGAGCAGCACCCGGACGACACCGACCGCGAGATCCAGCTCGGCCGCCAGTTCGGCCACCGACACCGGCTGGCGGGCCAGCGCGACCAGCCGCCGATGCTCCGGGAGCAGCCGGGGGTGGACCGTCGGGTCGAGGTCCGCGCCGGCCAGCACGAACGCGACCAGGTCGAATCCGTCGGCCGCGGACCGCACCCGGCCGCCGGTGATGATGTACGGACGCGCCACCGGCCCGGCGTCGCCATCCAGCCACTCGTGCTGGGGCCCGGGCGGCTCAGCCCACGTCACCGGCACCCGCCGACGGTCGGGCCGGCGCGGCGAGGTTCTCTCCCACCCGGATGACAAGCATCGCCATCTCGTAGGCGACCAGGCCGATGTCCGCGTCGGCGTCGCTCACCACGGCCAGGCAGGTGCCCTGCCCGGCGGCGGTGACGAAGAGGTACGCCGACTCCATCTCCACCACGGTCTGCCGGACCGGACCGCCGTCGACGTGCCGGCTGGCGCCGCGGGCCAGGCTGGAGAACCCGGCGGCGAGGGCGCAGAGGTGTTCGGCGTCGGAGCGTTCCAACTCGGCCGAGGAGCCGAGCAGCAGCCCGTCCGCCGAGAGCACAACTGCTTCCCGGGCGGCCGGGACCCGTTCCACCAACTCGTCGAGCAGCCAGTCGAGGCTGGCGCTCTGCTTCGTCGAATGCGGCACTAGGCGTCCCTCTCAGTCGCGGTCGGGGATTCGGGGGCCGGCGTCGGAGAGGCCACGGGTGCGGCGGCCTCCGGCTCGGCGGCCGTCCCCGGGGTCGGATCGGCGCTGACCCGTTCGGTGGGGTTCGCC
>NZ_VDFY01000153.1 GCF_006228125.1 Micromonospora orduensis
GCGCTGGCCGGGCCGTTGGAGGCTCCAGCCCCCGCTGCTGCGCTGCCGGCCCCCGCCATCCTGCCGCCGCTGGAGCCTGCCGTGCCCGCCCCGCCTCCGGACGGTCGGGCGGCCGGTGCGGACGGTGCTGCGCCACCGGGGCGGCCTGGGCCGCCGGGGGATCCCGAGCTGCCGGTGGTGCTGCTTGCTCCACCGGCACCGCTGACACGAAGTGCCCCAGACGCGAGTTGCCCGGCGCCGGACGCCGCGGCGAGGGCGACGCCACTGGATCCGCCACCGGAGGTGAGCACCGACACGGCCGGGGCGATGAGCCGCATCAGGGCGGGCAACGCCACGATGGCCATGCAGAACATCACCATGCCGGTGAGTACGTCGGTGAGGGTTTGACCCTGACCGAGCCAGAACACCGTGGCGTAGATCGTGGCGGCGGCCGGCTTGTAGAGCAGCAGCGCGAGCAGCCAGGTCAGGTACCGGCTACGTACCGAGCCCCCCACGGCGGCGGCGGCCGGGAGTAGCCCGGCGAGCAGGACCAGGCCGGCGTTGCGGGCCAGCAGCAACAGCAGTTGCACCATCGAGGATAGGAACACCATGATCGAGATGCCGATCACCACGATCGCTGGCATTCCACCGGTCGCGGCGGCGGGAGCGAGCAGCAGGAGCCGCTTGCCGAGATCGCCGTTCGCGGAGGCGCTGAGGATCCAGTCGGCGTAGGCGTCACCGATCTCGATGAGCAGTTGTACGGCCGGCACACCGGCTCCGGCGAGCACGACCAGCGTTACCAGGTTCTTGGTGAGCGTGCCGGCCTCCTGGCCGTTGCGTTGCCACGCGATCTTGAGCGCGGCGAACAGCACCGTGCCCACGGCGATCGCCGCAACCGCCCAGTTGGTGTACGCGCGCAGATGTTGGACCGCTCCCTCGGCCTGCGACACCACCGGGGTGGGGATGGACAGCCACCCGGTGACCAGCGTCTTGAGCATCTCGGCGGCGGCCTGCGACGACTGCTCGGCCAGCTCGTCGAGGAACCGGGAGGCCGTGTTCTCCAGGATCTTGCCGGGGATGCACGTGGGGAGGACTGGGGGGCAACTGGGCACTACCGCGGCCCCCATTCGACGACCCCGGCGAGGTCGTTGGTGCGGCGGTTTACCGAGATCCAGGAGCCTCCCGGGGGCGCCTGCATCCGCCAGTCGCCGTCGCGCCAGAGCAGGGTCAGCGACAGGATGTGGTACTGCGGGGAACCGGCCGAGGGCGCGCGTAGAACGAGCCCGATCACTGCAGTGTCGGGGGTGTAGGACTGGTACTGGTAGCCGGCGATCTGGCTGAGTGAGCCGGGGTCAACGTCACTGGTGTCCACGCTGCTCATCTGGGCCAGCAGCCGGTCACGGTCTTGGCTGGGCACGAATTGCCCTTTGATCGTCGGCTCCCAGTATTCCCTGCCCAGAGACGACCTCATGAGGACCTGGGCGGCGGCGATGAGGGCACCGTCGGGGGTGTGGGTGAAGCCGGAGGCGGTGGTGCCGTTGACCCGGCTCGGACCTGCGGTGGTGCTGACCGGCACGGGCAGGGATCCGACCAGCTCCCACCGCACGCCGGCCGGCGCGGTGGTCGGTACGGCGGTGGGCAGGTCCTGCGGCGATGTGGTCTGGCTCGGGGTGGGGGTCGCTGGCGGCGGCGTGCCGGTGGTGCTGCGGTCATCGCTGTCGGAGGCGATGGCCACCACCACGCCGGCGATGACGACGATCAGCACGAGCGCTGCGGAGGCGATGAAGCCGGGCCGCGTCCACGGCGGACGGTCGGCGAAGTCCTGGGTTGCAGACGAGCGCGGCATGACGTTTCTCCTAGATGAGCGCGGTGACCACCGAGGCTGCGCTTCCGATGAGAATGCAGGCGGCGAACACCCAACCGAGCGCCGAGACGTTGGTGTCGTCGCCCCGGCGGTGCGCCAGCGCCATCTTCCCGGCCGTGAAGAGCACCCCACCGACGCACGCGGCGATGGCCAGGTTCGCCACCCACTTCAGGAGCGTGAGCACCTTGTCACCGACGCCGGGGGGAGCCTCGCCGACCCCCGGGTCCGGTACGGCAGGCGGCGCAGGGTTGCTCGGCTCGGGTGCCATGCCAGCCAGGAAGTGCTGAGCGTGGTCTATGTAGTCGATCAGGGTCATCGTTTCCCATCCAGGTTCATTCGTGCCCTCTGCCAGATCGTGGTGCGCAGCGCCTCGATGTCCGGAGGGGCACCGACGTCGCGGGGGTCGTCGGCGGCGAGTAGCGCGTCGACCCAGCCGACGCGCCAGATCTGCGGGGCCCAGCCGCGTAGCAGTTGCAGTCGTTCGGTGGCGATGCGCGGCGGCCGCCGCGGCGATGCGGCGACCGCGACGACGCCCAGCAGCGTCATTGAGGCGGACATTCCCGAGCGGCGGCGCCACTGCTCGATGGCGCCGGTCGCGGCCCAGGTGCCGGCCGCGGACGTGCGGCAGACCAGCACCACCTGTGTCGCCGGCATCGCCGGTGTCAGCGTGGGCCAGCCCTTGCCGAAGTCCAGCCCGAAGCCGACCAGTCGGGCAAGGGTGCTGACGCCGGCGCCGCCGTGACACCCGACCCACCACAGCGGTGGCCAGGCGTCGAGATTCGGCGGAATCAGCGCGAAGGGTAGCGCTGGGGCGATCCCGGGGCGCGTGCGAGACGCGGCGACAGGGGCAGCCTTCACCGGCGATTCCACCAGCGCACGCCGATAATCCCCGTCATCCGATGCCTCCCCCGTGTGTCAAGGTCACCGACGAGTACCAGACAGTAGCACTGCGTTTGTGAATGGATCTATGGTGTTGGCTCTGCCGCAACGGACGCGAAAGGGCACCACGGGGAGGCGTCGAATGGCACGCAGAGCAGGTGAACTCACGCGCGCCGACTTCGTCCGTCGGTGGGCTCGCGTCTCCCATGGCGTTGTTCTCGCAGGGGCGATGATGGTCGGCTGCGCGCCCGCGGCTGAGCCGGACGCAGCGGCGCGGCAGGGCAGCGGCGCGGTCTACCCGACGACCGTCGCCAGTGGTGCCTCGCCGTTGGCGGCGGGGGAGCGGCCGGGGACGGACGACCACGACCAGGCGTCAGCGCTGCCTGCACCGCCACCGGCGGCGCAGGCAGCGCCGGTCGTGGCGGCGTTTGCCGCAGCATGGGTGCGATCCGACCTGCCAGCGACGGTGTGGTGGCGCGATGTTGCCCGAACGTGCGACGAGGGCTTCACTGAGGCGCTGCGGACCGTCGACCCGGCCCGGGTGCCAGCGACACGGGTGACGGGCCGCCCGGTGGCCACACAGGCGCCATCTGACGGCGCAGCGGTATACGAGGTGGCGACGGATGCGGGCAAGCTCACCGTCACGCTCGCCGCCGTCGACGGCCGCTGGGTGGTCACCGGCAACGACTTCGTCCGGTCGGTGAACTGATGGAACGCAAGCCGGTCCTGCTGGGCGTCGGGGCGCTGGCCGTGGTGATGCTGCTGTGCGGCGCCACGGTCGGGTTGCCGATGCTGATGTTCGGCCAGGCGGACGCGGAAGCCGCCGCCTGTGAGGTGCCATCGGCGCCGGGGTCATCGCCGGAGCCGGGAGCGGGACGGTGGGACGGCGTCGCGACGACGAACGCGGCCACCATCGTCGCGGTCGGCCGGCAGCGCCAGGTGCCGCCGCGCGGGTACGTCATCGCGCTGGCGACCGCAATGCAGGAGTCCACGTTGCGCAACCTGGCCAACGCCAACGTGCCCGAGTCGCTGAACCTGCCGCACGAGGGCGTGGGCCGCGACCATGACTCCGTCGGGCTGTTCCAGCAGCGCGCCGGTTGGGGCAGCGTGGGCGAGCGAATGACGCCTAGCTACGCCGCGGCGAAGTTCTACGAGGCGTTGGTCAAGGTCGACGGTTGGCAGCGGATGCGACTGACCGACGCGGCGCAGGCCGTGCAACGCTCCGGCCTGCCGGAGGCGTACCAAAAGTGGGAGGGCGACGCCGAGCAACTCGCCGCGCTTGTGCTCGGCCTGCCGAACATCGACGACATCGGCGGCGGTGCACCGACTGCCCCGTGTGGCACCGACGATCTCGGCCCAGTGCCGGTTGGCCCGGGCGGGTGGGTTCAGCCGATCAGGGCCGCCATCGGCAGCGACTTCGGCCAGCGTGGGCGCAACTTCCACGCCGGCGTGGACATGTCGAAGCCCGACGTGCGAGGCGACACGATCCGCGCAGCAGCGACCGGCGTCGTCGAGCAGGTCAAGTGCGACTGGTACACCACGTGCGACCGCGACGGCCACACCAGGGCGCGGGGATGCGGCTGGTACGTCGACATCCGCCACCCGGGCAACACCGTCACCCGCTACTGCCACATGATCCAGCGACCCGAGGTGGCGATCGGTCAGCAGGTCACCGCCGGCACGGTCATCGGCTTCGTGGGCAACAGCGGCGGCAGCTCCGGAGCGCACCTGCACTTCGAGGTGCACCTCAACGTTCCAGAAGGACAGTTCCACGCCAACCGCGACAACGCCGTGGACCCGGTCCCGTTCATGCGTGCCCAAGGCGCGCCTTTGGGTTTGACGACGTGAGCAAAATCAGCACGACGGCCTCCCCCCGCGCAGCGAAGGAGGCCGTCGACGTGTTCCTGTTACGGCTGGGCAGGCTTACTCAGCATGGGGGCCGGCTCATCGGGCATGGAGGGTGTCGCCGGTCGCGGTGCACGGCGACGCCGCGCTGGTGCGGGCGATGGCGCGTCCAGACCGAGCTTGGCCAGTTCGCCCTGCGTCCAGCCGCCCTGCACGGCGGCGGTGTACGTGGCGGCGTAGCGATTCATGGCCTCGACCAGCGCTGCGGCGAGTTGGTCGCGTTCGTGCCGCGCTGTGGCCGCCTCGCCGACCAGGTTGGCGCGCTCGCGCAGCAGTTGCAGTGCCGCCTTCTCGGTTTCGCCGCGAACGGCCTTGGCGCTCTGTTCGGCCATGGAGTCCTCCCCGCGATGACTGTGCTCTGGTGGCTGTGGACGCCGAGCTTAGCCGCCAAGATCGATGCTTGGGGGACGGCTTTTCCACCCTTCCGGCCGGCCGGTGGGGGCGCCATCAGTGCCAGCCGAGGACGTCGACCAGGATCAAGGGTGGGCCGCAGGCCCATCGCGCAGCGACGCATTGCGCCCTTGATGCTGGGCGTCGTCTGGCTATCGTCTCTGGCACCCACGGGGTGGGTTCATGGTGCGCGCCGTCAGGTGCGCTCGACTCGCCCAACGACACGGCCCGCGTCCACACGACCACCCTCCTTCGTCGGAGCAAGTTGGAGTAAAAGTCTGACTTTTGGTCAGACGGGCCGCATTGCGGCCGGCCGATACACGGCGGTCAGCGTCCGCCGGGAGGGTGGTCGACGTGGCTGATCCGTCGCAGGTCGGGGTGGTCCGGTTCGGTGCGAGCCAGCGCCGGCGGCGTGCCCACAGCGACGATGATCCGCGGGTGCACCGGGTGACCGTGCGGTTGTCCGAGGCGGAGATGGCGGCGGTCGAGGCGAACGCGGCGGCGGCTCGGATGGCCACCTCGGCGTACCTGGCGGAGGTCGGATCGGCGCCGCTCGTACCCGCTCCGGCCGGTCCGGCCGGTGCTGCCAACACGGGGCCGCTGCTGGTCGAGTTGATGGGCGTGCACCGGCAGGTGCGGGGTGCGGCGCACAACCTGAACCAGGCCGTAGCGCGGCTGCATTCGACCGGGGAGCCCGGTGGGGACCTGGCCGCTGCGGCTGCGTACCTCGCCCGGGTTGCGGCGCGCGTCGACGAGCTGGTGACCGCGATCGCCGCCGCGCAGACGGGTCGCCGATGATCCCGAAGGTGACCTACGGCAGCCGGGTCCGTGGTCTGCTGGAGTACCTGTGGGGGCCGGGGAAGGCCGAGGAGCACGTCAATCCGCACCTGGTCGCCGGGTACGACGACGTGGCGCTGCTCGCCCCCGAATACCGCGACCGTGAGGTTGGCGGGTGGTCGCTGGAGGAGTTGGCGGCCCGGCTGGACGCGCCACAGATCGCCGCCGGCGAGCGTGGGGTGCAGCAGTACGTGTGGCAGTGCTCGCTGAGCCTGCCCGCGCAGGAAGGGGAACTCGACGACGCGACCTGGTCGCGGATCGCGGGCCGGTTCGTGGCCGAGATGGGCTTCACCGGCGACGCGGAGCGGGCCGGGTGCCGGTGGATCGCGGTGCGGCACGGCCTGTCGGCCAAGGGCAATGACCACGTGCACCTGGTCGTCACCTTGGCCACCGAGGACGGGGCGCCGGTGTGGCTGCGGCAGGACAAGCGGCGCAGCCAGCAGGTCGCCGACCTCCTGGAGGACGAGTTCGGGCTCGGCAAGTGGACGCCTGGCCGGGCCGGGGCGACCAAGCGGCCGGAGCTGAACCGGCCGGAGGTCGACCGGGCCCGGCGTAGCGGCCAGGCGCCGGACCGGGAACTGCTGCGCCGCCAGGTCCGTGCGGCGCTGGCCGGCGCCCGGAGTGAGGCCGAGTGGGTCGCACGGATGAAGGGCGCGGGGTTGCTGGTCGCCCCGCGGACCTCGGCGAAGGACCCGAACCAGGTAGTCGGGTACGCCGTCGCGCTGCGGCCGAGCGGAGCGGGCACGCCGACCTGGTACGCCGGGCGGAGCCTGGACGGCGACCTCAGCTTGCCCCAGGTGCGTAAGCGGTGGCCCGAGGCCGAGCGGCCCTCGACCGGCCAGTGGAAGGCGGCGGATTCCACGGAATCGAGCCTGCGCAGCGAGGACCGCATGGCGGTGTGGCGGTCGTCGGCCGCCGCGCTGGAGGCGACCAGCGGCCGACTGGCCGGGGCGGCACCCGACTCGCCGCAGTGGCCGGCAGTGGCGCGGGCCAGCGCCGAGCTGCTGGCGCGCGTGGCGGCGGCCACCGAGCCGTCGGGACGCGGCCCGGTGAGCCGAGCCGCCGATGCCCTGGCTCGCGCGGCGGCGCCGCCGCGTCGCGCGCCGGCGCCCACGGCGTCGTCGGTGGCAGGGGAGTTGGGTCGCGTGGCGGACGCGCTGCTGGTCGCCGGACATGCCCGCGACGGTGGGGAGGCCGCCGTCCTGCTCGCCGTGGTCGTCCAGGCGGCCCGGCTGGTCGTGGCCCTGGCCGAGTTGCGCGCCGCGCAGCAACAGGCCCATGCCGCAGGCGCGGCTGCTGCTGCCGCCGCGCACCTGATGCCCCTGCTCCAGTCGGGCGCCCAGGTCGTCGACCAGGTGCATGTGCCGACCCAGGGCGGGCCGCCGCAGCGGCCGGTTCACAGCGTGCCAGGCCCGGCCCGGCCCCGCGTTGACCCGAACGTCGACCGGGATCCGCAGCGTTGAGGAGGACGAGGTAGTGCCCGACAACGAGATGGCTGAGATCCACCAGCGGGCCACCGCGGCGGTCACCGCCGCGATCCAGGCCGCCGGTCAACTGGCGCAGGCGGCCATCGAGATCCGCATCGCTCAGCTGCAACGCGCCGCTCGGGCCAGCGAGGAACAGGCCCGTCGTATCCGCGCCCAGGTGCGCGCGGCCCAGCAGGCGGGTGTGAGCGTGTGGCGGCCGGCGACCCGGCCGTCGTGGTGGCAACAGGCGTCGGCTGAGGACATCGCGCGGGCCTGGCGGGCTAGCGCCGAATGGGCGGCCGTCGACCCGCGCGCCGAGGCCGCCCAGCGGGTCATGGTTGTGCGGCTCGCCGAGCGCGGTGTCCACGTTGACCCGCAGACCGGTGCCCGGCCGGGGGACGAGGCGTGGCTGTCCGACCAGCTCGACCGCGCCGCCGTGGATGACGTTGACCGGCCGGCGGAGTCCCGGCCCGATGACGTCGGCGAGCGACGTCGCAGCGCCCAGGAGCGCGAGGAGGCGATGGCGGTGCACGTGCGGGAGGTGTGGACCGTTGACCGGGCGGAGCGGGTCATCGCCTCGGCGGCGTGGCCGGCGCTGATGTACAAGCTCGACCAGTTGGAGCGCGGCGGGCACGATGTGCGCGATCTGCTGCGGCAGGTGCCCGGCTTCGTCGACCGGGCTCACACACCCGCCGCGTACGCGTTCCGGGTGGTCGACGACTACGCCACAAACCAGAACGCCGCTGCTGAGCGAGGCGACGCTCATGGCGGCGAGGACCGGCGCGCCGTCACGCTCGACGGTGAGTGGCGGGAGGGCGGCGCCGCCACCGAGGAAAGCCCTCGCGAAGCGCGCCCGGATGCCGATCAGCCTTCAACGGGGACTGGTGAACGCGATGTGCGTGGGGCTCAGCTCGCGGGCCAAGCCTTTCCCCAGTCGACCGCAGCCGCCGTCATTGACGCCGCGTCGGCGGGCCGGCCCAGTCAGGACGCGCAGGGGCCGACGCCGTCCTCTTCACAGGTCGTGGCTGTAGAGGCACGGGGCCGGTAGAGGCTGGGCCGACGTGGTCAGTAGCGGACCATAAGCGGCGGCGGGACGCTCTCGGCGGGCGATATCGCTCGAGTTCCTCGTCGGCCGGGTATAAGAAGTGCTGCCTGCCAGGCTCGCGGGACTGATCGCTCGCGTCCACGGGTCAGGTTGGCAGGGTGAGACCGAGAGCGGTCGCCTCGTCGGGGTGGTCGCCGCGTTCGACACCGAGCGCGCGGAGTGCCGTGTTCACCGGCCAGTCGGTACGCGGAGAGCTGCCTGGTACGCCCGCCACCTTGGCGCGCTCGGCCCAGGCGGTGCCCGGCCAGTCGCGGACCACGGAGATCTGGGTCGCCTCCGCAGGGACCGGCACGCCGTCGCCGGCCTGGTGCAGGACGATGCTCGCCTGTTCATCGGTGCCTGCCCGGATCAGCGCCACGGTGCCACCCGGGTGCACCGTGAGGCCGAGACAGCGCAGCGTGGCGGTCACCAGGTAACTGCCGTGGCCGGGGTCGACGTCATCATCAAGCCTCTGGAAGTATTCGTCGGTACACTCCCGGTCCCGCGAGGTGACGGGAACGAACGACATGCCCTGCCGCAGCCGGGTGCGGGACGGATGCGTGCCGACGACGCTGTGTTCGGCGAAGACGAGCAGCCAGACCTCCACCTCCTCATCATCGCGCACGGTGACGTGTCACCCCTCGATCGGTACGAACTGGAGAACGATGTTCTTCTGCGCGGCCTCTTCCTTGATGCGCTCCAACGCCGCCAGGAACTTGGCCTGGCCGCTCGGCGTCGGGAAGAATTCCGGGTTGGACGTGCCGGCCGGATAGGCGATCCTCAGGACCCACACCGAGACGGCGTCGGGCGGTACCAGCGGATTCCACAGGTCGAATCCCCTGCGGTAGTTATCGATCGCCTTGACGTAGCCGATGCCTACGGAAGCGATTGTGCCCGGTTCGACCGAGTACGAATCGGATCTCGGGTCGATCGACTTCATACTGATCGCGGTGCCGCCGTCGTGCGCCGAGTAATAGTCGATGTCCCGTACTCCGTCCGGCAGGTTGCCGCCGAGCGCGTCCTCGATCAGCAGGCCGTCCTGGCGCTGACCCTTGGGCTTATTGTTGTCCCACTTGTTGGCGGTGAGGCCGTCGACGCGGATCGGGGCGGCGGTGCCGCTCTGCCGGGCGCCAAGGCTGACCGGGCCGACCTTGATCCCTTCCGCAGGGTAGACCGGCGGCGCGCGGCTGCCACGTGCCTGCTGCCGCTCCTGCTTCTGCCGGTCGACCTCTTGCCGCACCTGGGCCGTTGTCAAGGCTTTCGCGTACACCTCGACCTGCGCGGTGACGACCACCGACACGACGCCGCCCTTGCCACCCGCGGCGGCCTTCTTCTGCGCCAGGACGGCTTGGGCGAGCGCGCCGGACGCCGGATCCAGGCAGGATAGCTGCCCTGCGCCGTTGGTCTGGATCGGAGTGGGCGGACTGACGCAGGTGCCGCCCACTCGTCCGTCGACCGAGATGGTGGCGGTCATCTCGGCGGTTACCTGGGCGCCGGTCACAGTGGTCTCGTCTTGGCCGGTGACCTGGTTCGTCACCGAGGCATTGACGGTGCAGGCGCCGCCGCAGGCGATCTGACCGGTGACCTGGGCGGTGAACTGGACGTTCGGGTCGGCGGCCTCGACCAGTTGGGTGCCGGAGGAGATCAGGTCGGTGTAGAGGTCGTCGGTCTGCTCCGGGGTCAGCGGAGAGACGTCGAGGCCCGGCGGCTGCTGGGCCTGCGCGCCGCCCGGTGGCGTGGGCTGCCGGTGCCGGACGCCGACCAGGGCGCCGCCGGGAAGCGGGGGCAGCGTAGGCAGCGACGGCAGCGACGGGATGGCTGACGGGTCGGGTAGGGATGGCCGCGACGAGGGGGGCGGTGGCCCGGAGGACGCCTGATCAGCCGGTCTCCCGGGCATGGTCGGCAGAGAGGGCAGAGAGGGCAGGTTGGCGATCCCGCGGGGGGTGAACCGGAGCACCCGGTGCGGCTTGGCGGACGTCACGAAAAGGTTGCCGTCCGGTGCGCGCGCGACGTACGCCTCGTTGCCGTTGACCGATGACCGGTTGAACGTGGTGGCGTGGTCCACGACGGCCCTCAGGCGCTGGGCGAGTTGCGGCGGTGCGACGCCGCCCTGGCCGAGACCGGCGAGGCCGGAGTTCCCGACGAACCAGCGGTTGCGCATCCCGGCCACGGCCGCGCCGCCGGGCAGCGCGCCGGACGGCGCCTTCAGGTAGTTCCGGCCGTTCACGGTCATCAGCTCAAAACGCTGCCCAGCCAGGGTGAGAGTGCCGATCGAGTCGCCGTGCCGGGTGACCCGGGTGTCGGTGGTGAGGCCCCCCAGCGACGTCTGGTAGGTGACGGCCTCGGCGGCCGCGAGGCCGGCGACCGCCTGGTCGAAGGGCTTGCGGTCCGGGCCCTTGGGCCACACCCACCAGGTGACCGCGCTGGCTAGGACGACCAGGACCAGGGTGACCACTCCGATGAGCAGAGGTCGACGAGGGTTCCACGCCCGCGGCGGAGCTTCCCTTCCGTCGTCCGTGCCGATGCGCCCCATCCCTGCCCCCCTGCCTCGCCCCGTCTCCGTCAGCCAACTCAGCGTAGTGACCGATGTCGAAGCTGTGTGGCGCCAGGACCGGCCGCCGGGGTAGTCAGAGCGGGCTCTCTAACGTCCATGCACAGTGATCTAAGCTCGACCAGTTGGAGCGCGCCGGGCACGATGTGCGTGACCTGCTGCGGCAGGTGCCTGGCTTCGTCCACCGGGCGCACACCACCGCCGCGTACGCGTTCCGGGGTGGTCGACGGCTAGGCCGCAGAGCAAGACGTCGTCGTGGCGGGAGCCGACGGTGACGCGGCGTCGCCGGGCGTGACCGCCGAGGCGCCGGGCCGGTAGAGGCCGCGCCGACGCGGTCAGGGGCAGGCGTCGCAGAGCGTTAGGGTGGACGCCACCGGGACGGCCTCGCAGCCGACACAGACGTACAACCCGCAGTGATAGCAGGTCAGGGAGTCACTGTCGGCCAGGTCGAAGAACATGCCGGGGTTGGCGCGGTGCAGCACCCGGTTCGTGGACTCGCAGCCCTGGATGCAGCGCCCACCCGGGCCGGTGGGTTGGCGGGGCGGGAAGACGGTGCACTGGGTGTACCTGCGGTCGGCCTGGTGATCGCGCTGGTCGGTGCAGCCGCGCGTGCAGGGCCAGTTCCTCGGTGGGCGAAGCGTGCAGGTGGTGCACGCGCGGGGGTCACCGCTGTGAGAGCAGGCGCGACGGATGGGGAAGTCCTGGCCGTTGACGGGACGCAGGTACCCGGGTGGCGCGTGCAGCGGCCAGAGGCGGTAGGCGCAGTTGTAGCAGTTGGTGTGCTGGTGCCAGTCGACCGTCGGGACGGTGCGAGTGGCGCCCGCAGGCACCGGCGCACCGCACCAGGTCTTGATCCCGTCCTGGCTGACGTGGACCCTGCCGGCCTTCCACCGCACCACGAGCATCGGAGCCCGGCCGGGCGCGGTGAAGCCTTCCGCCTGCTGCATGGTCAGACCGTACGGCCAGCGTCCGACATCGCCCTACGCGGCGGCAGGACGCTCTCGCCGGGCAACCTGAGCCAGCGCACGGACGACGTCAGCAGGCCGCACGGTGATCGACTCATCGCCGGCGGCGTCAAGCGTGGCGTAGTGCGCCTCAACGATCTCCCGCAGGATCGCCCCCGGCTTCACGCCCCGGGCCTCCGCGTCCTCCATCACCCGACGGGCGATGTCGCTCGGGTACCGGGCGGACATGCTCACCTTCGTCGTCGGCGGGGTGTCATCGACCACCGCGTCGGACCAGTCGTGGCTCTCCAACGACTCCTGCGCCGCCCTGATGTCCTCTGCTCGGCTCATCGTCCGCCCCTCTCCATCAACTTGCGCAGCGACTGCGCCTCGTCCTCGTCGAGCCACCGCGCCCCGACCACCACGTACTCGTCGTCGGCCTCCTCGATGAGCGCCACCGCCAGCAGACGCCCGTCCGGCACCGCGCCGACGACGTGCATCACCGCGCCGATGTGGCGCACGATCCGCGGCCGGGAGGCGGTGAGCACGTGCAGGGCCCGCCTGCCAGCCCACGCCGGCGCGGTCGAGCGCCTCATTGATGGTGTACGAAAACCGGTACGGGTCAACCGACATGGAAAAGTATACAAACGCATACGCGGCGTGGAGTGGCTTCCGTCTGGGGCCTCGCCGAGCGGCCGGGAGGTCCGCCAGCTCCTCTTTACCGAAGGTCATCGGCGCATTACGAGGAGACATATTGCCTGGTGAAGGGTGGTATAACGCTCCAATAGTGGCTCAAGTCACACCGAGGAGCCAGGCTCAAGGTGAACCGCAATCAACTGGTGTGACAGCAGCGTGAACCACCAGCGTAAGCGGTGACATAGGGCTGTCGGTGACATTGCGAAGGTGGTCGATGGAACGATCGGACGATGCCCCACTGCCCGACAGGGTGGGCAAGCTTCACGCACGTCTAGTTACTGACTGGTTACATAGTGGCTTGGGTCACGTTTTCCCAGGTCAAACAGTGAGGGGCCGACCGCGCCCACGGTCGACCCCTGCGCCCGATGACGACCCAAGTCCTTGAGAGAAGCGTCTACGGGTTAGCGGCGAAGCGGAGTCCGGTGTACGCCGGTGTTCCATCGTCACTGCCGACAATAGAACGTTGTTTACATCCTGTCCGGCAACTCTCTGGGGCTAATCAGTAAACAACTCTGGCGCGTTGTTTAGCGGCTTTGGGTGCCCTGAACGAGTAAACAACTCGCGTTGCCTGATCCGCGATAGCGAGTTTTGCCGATGTGAGAGCGGATCGCGAGTGTGTCATCTGCCAGACTGTGTAACGCGTGGCAGCCAGTCCTTCTCGGGCGCCCACCCGGGCGGGACACGTTGCGCGGCCACGCGTTCCTTGTACGACCCAAGTCCGGGTAGGTGACCCGCAGAACGGGGCTGCGGGTCCTCTACTCACCATCGAGAGAGGACTCCACCTGTGTGCGCGCAGCGTTCACGGGCCGATGGCGTCGCGAAGTCGTACGCCTCGGACGACCACCCGCCCGTAGTTTCCACCATCGCCGTCACCACGATCATGATCCTGTTGATGGCGTTCAGCCTCATCTCCTGGATCCTCGGGAACATCACCCTTGCCGCGATCGCCGGCACCGCCGCCTGCACCCTGGCCGTCGATGCTGCCCGCCGCCTGCTTGATCTGAAGCGGCGG
This sequence comes from Micromonospora orduensis, assembly GCF_006228125.1. Taxonomy (GTDB): domain Bacteria; phylum Actinomycetota; class Actinomycetes; order Mycobacteriales; family Micromonosporaceae; genus Micromonospora; species Micromonospora orduensis. The sequence continues at coordinate 13,608 of NZ_VDFY01000153.1, forward strand.
CCGCACCAGATCGCAGGTAGTGCCCTTGACATGGGCCCGCCCATGGGCGAGGTCGGGGCCGGGGAGGCCGGACGGAGTGACCAGTGACCGGCCGGCCGGAGAAGCCCATCGACCCGCTCGGGGGGTCGGTGGCGCAGTTCGCCATGCTGCTGCGCCGGCTACGTCAGCAGATGGGTGCACCGTCGTACCGGAGCATGGCCAGCAAGAGCTTCTACTCGGTGGCGGCGCTGTCCGTCGCCGCCGGCGGCACCCGCTTCCCGAGCTGGGAGTGCACCGAGGCGTACGTCCGTGCCTGCGGCGTCGACTCGGACGACCGCATCGCGCACTGGAAGAAGGTGTGGGCCACCTTCCACCGGCAGATCCAGGACGAGAAGCGGGCGAGGAAAGAGGCCGCTCAGGCCTTTGCCGCCAATCTCGAGGAGACAGACGTGCCGGTGCACGTACTGGGCCCGCCGGCGCCACTGCCCGTGCCCGGTGAGCAGTACATGTACACCGACCGCGTGCGCTACGTTGACGCTGACCCCGCCGAGGTGGAGACCCTAGAGGAGTTCCTCACCGCTCTCGACCAGATGCGTGTCGAGAAGGGATTCAGCCTCCGCCAGGTCGCCGAGCGGGCACGGAAGGTAAAGCTGCCCGGCACCGATGTGTCGGGTGGGCTCAGCCGCTCCCAGCTGCACGACATGCTCAACGGCCGAGCGCCCCTGCGCAAACGGCACGTGCTCGCCTTCCTCATGGCCTGCGAGGTCTCGCAGGACCGCATTCCCGCCTGGATTGCCCGGCTCTACCAGCTGCATGACCACGACCGGCGCGTACGCGCGGCGCTCGCCGCCCTCAAGACACGACCCGACGAGGACCTGCCGGTCACAATCAACCGGCGTACGGGAAAGGCCCGACGCGACGGCCGAGCCCTAAACGAGGGACCGGCGGTGGTGAACATTTCGCCGGAGGTGCCGGCCGCTGAGACCGACACGAAGTCCGTCCCCCGCGGCAAGCACCGTCAGGCGAGAGGCTGGACAGGCCTGTTCCGTCGGGCAGCGCTCGGGCTCGCCGACGAGGAAGACCATCTCTCGCACTCGTAGCACCTGACGAGGCAGGGCCCTCACCCGCGCGAGGGGTGAGGGCCCTGCCTGCCGTGCGCCCGGCTAGCTCACCGGCTGGCCGGCGACGGGGGCGGGCCGGGCTGAACAACCCCACCCTCGAGAACCAGTGGAGGCAGCGGCTCGGTGTGGTATCCCGGGTCGGCCCCGGAGATCGGAAGTGGCCACAGACTGGCGACCGGCGGAGAGCTCGCGCCGGGACGTGCACGCCGGGACGTAACCGTCACTGGACGCGGACGGTGACCACGGAACCCAGGAGCGAGAGGACCGCGGCCCGCGTCGGTGCGGATCACCGCTCGGGCAAGTGGGCGTGGTCGTGGTGGGCGACCCGGTGGGTAGTGGCGGGAGTGGGTGAGACCGGCGCTGCCGCCGCGGCGGCGGTCGCCGGCACGAACGCCGTGGCGGCTACCGCCGCCGCGTTGACGGGCGGCGTGCCGGCGCCACTTTGCGGATCTGCTGGCCGGGGGGTGAGCTTGTCCCAGACCAGGTTGGTCAAGCCTTGGCGGAACGCCTGATCGCCGTGAAGGTCGGCGAGGCGGACCACGTCAGCGGGATCGTCGAGCTGCCCGATGGCGGTGGTCATCGCGGTGGCGAACGTCGTGCTGAAGGCGGTCTGGTCCCCTGCGCGCGCGGCGGCCTGGACGGCGTCGACGCGCAGGGTCTGCTGAGTGCAGGCGTCGAGCAGCGCCCGATCCGCCGGCGTCGTGGCCGCGATGATGGCGGCTGGCGCCAGCGGGCTGATCACCTCGGACTGGTCCGCTCGGCGGTCGCGCTGCGTCGACGAGCCCGGCGGGGGTGTGTCGCGGACTGCCTGGTGCACGGCCTGCCCGGCGGCGCTGTAGAGGGCTTGGCGCCAGGCCGGGTCGTCGCACTTGAGCATCACCGCGACGGCCATCTCCGTGTTGCTGGGGTCGGCGAGGGCGTGGGTGAGCGCCTTGTCGAACGGGGCGACGAAGGCGGTCAGGTCGGTGGTGCGGGCCGCGTCCTGGATGGCGCCGCCGCCGGCGACGTGTTGCACGCGCCGTTCCAGCCATGCTTGTTCGTCGGGGGTCAGGCTGTCGCGCAGGTCTGTCGGCATCCAGTCGCCGACCGTGACGGGTACGGCGGGCGGGGCGCCCGACGGTGGTGGGGTGGTGTCGGCCATCAGGTCGATGACGGCGTTGATCGCGCGGAGCCGGCGGCGGGTGTCGAGCAGCTCGTTACGGCGGGGGAACGGCTGGTCGAGCTGCTCGGTGGCGCGGGCGATCTCTTCGTGCTGGCCGGCGATGCGGGCCTGCACGGTGGTCCGGGTGCCGTCCAGGTCGGTGAGCTGGTTCTCCAGGCGGCGGACGAGGCCGGTGGGGTCGCCCTCCACGGCGGAGGTCAGGCCGATGGTGGTGGAGGAGTCGGGGATTCCGTCGAATCGCAGGGCGACGAGCATGCCGTCGCGGCCGGACCAGAACACGGCGTCGACGCCGAAGCCGCCGAGCTGGGCGACGCTGGCGGCTTCGCGACGGTCGGTGGAGGCGACGCCCTGCGCGGTGGCGGTCAGGGCGTGTTGCAGGGCTCGGCCGGCTTCGGCGCGTTTGGTGAACCGGTGCCCGGCGACGGTCATGGCGAACTTCTCGCCGCGGGTGTCCTGGCGGCGGGCGATGACGTCGTCGAGCACCTCGACGCGGCGGGTGTCTTTGGTGATCCACGCCTTCAGCTCGCCGACCTGGCGGCGCAGCGCCGCCTGGGTGTTGTGGTGGGTCCGGTCGGCGCGTTCGAGGCGGGTGAGGTCCTGGGCGACCTGCTCGCGGTCCATCAGCAGCGGGTTGCCGGTGGCGATGGCCTTGATCTGGTGAGCCTGGAGGGTCTCGTCGCTGACGTCCTCGATCTCGCGGGCGGAGGTGCCGCGCGTGATCTGGTCGATGAAGGTGCCCTTGCGGGCCACGGTCTGCCAGGAGAAGGCGTCGAAGCTGCCGGCGACGACGTAGCGGTAGATGCTGACCTCGGGGTTCTGGTTGCCCTGGCGCAGGATGCGTCCCTCGCGCTGGGTGACGTCGGCCGGACGCCACGGGCAGTCGAGGTGGTGCAGGGCGACCGCGCGGGCCTGCACGTTGGTGCCGACGCCCATCTTGGCGGTCGAGCCGATGAGCACGGCGACGTCGCCGGAGCGGCAGGCGTTGAACAGGCTGGCCTTCTTGGCGTCGGTGTCGGCCTCGTGGATGTAGCGGATCTTCTCCCGGGGCATCCCCCGCTCGACCAGCAGTTCGGCCAGGGCGTCGTAGGCGTTCCAGCGCTCGGGGTTCGGGGTTGACTGGTCGCAGAAGACGATCTGCAGCGCACCCGGGGTGGGGTGCGGGACGGGGTCGGCCGCGTCGGGGTTGACCAGGTAGACGGTGTCGCGGGTGTCGCGCCAGATCGCCGCGATCCGCTCCGCCGCGGCGTCGATCTTGCCGGGTGCGGTCTGCTGCTCGCCGATGAGCCGCAGGTCCAGGGAGGCGGCGCGGGCCTCGCCGGAGACCTTGAGCATGTTGTCCTGCTGGGGCTCGACCTGGCGGTTGCGGATCCGCTCGACGCGCTCGTCCAGGCCGGAGATGAACTCCTCCAGCTCCGGGGACGGGTCGAGGGTGACGATGTGCGGGGCACGTTCGCCGTCGTCGCGTTGGGTCAACTGCGGGGTGGGCAGGGCCAGGTCCTCGGGGGTGCGGACGTCGCCGTAGGTCCGCATCATCAGCGACAGCTCGGGCACGTTGGCGTACTTGGCCAGCCGGGCGCGCATCTGGAAGCCCTGCCCGGTCGGGGACACCTCGATGGCGGTGACGACCTTGGCGAAGGTGGCCGCCCAGGTGTCGAAGTCGGTGGTTCCGGTGGCCTGTAGGAGGTCGGGTCGGAGCTGGCGGGTCACCACGTACAGCTCGCGTACGGAGTTGGCGATCGGGGTAGCGGTGGCTCCGCACACCACCCGTTGGCCGCGCTGGCGGCGCAGGTAGGACAGCTTCATCCGGAAGTCGACCGCGCGGTCGGAGCCGTCGTTGCCAGCGTCGGGGATGGAGCTGGTGATGGTGTCGTTCTTCAGCTCGTGCAGCTCGTCGCGGTAGACGTAGTCGATGCCGGTCTGCTCGAACGTGACGCCCGGGTCGCGGGCCTTGTCGAGCTTCTCCTTGACCCGCTCCTCCTTGCGCAGCAGCGCCTTTTGCAGGCGCTTGACGCTGCTGGAGCGCTTGGCGTCCTCGCCGTTGGCGATGGCCTGCTCACCGGCGCGGACGATCTTGTCGCGCAGCTCGGCCAGTTCCTCGTCGAGGAAGCGGCTCTGCTCGTCCGGGGACAGCGAGAGCCGCTCGAAGAACGAGGCGGCCATGATGATCGCGTCCCAGTCGCCGGTGGCGCAGCGGGCGACGAACCGGCGGCGCCGGTCGGTGCTCATGTCGTCGCGGCCGGCGGCCAGCAGCCGGGCCCGGGGGTAGATCTGCAGGAACTCGCGGGTGAACTGCTCCAGCATGTGGTTGGGCACCACGATGGCCGGCTTGTTGACCAGGCCGAGGCGGCGCTGCTCCATCGCGGAGATGGCCATCACCGCGGTCTTGCCGGCCCCGACGGCGTGGAACAGCCCGACCGCCGGCTCGGCGACGATGCGGGCGACCGCTTCCACCTGGTGTGGGCGGGGTGTGAAGCCGACTGCGATGCCGGGCAGGGACCGGGTTACCCCGTCGTAGCTGCGTGGCACGGTGGCGTTGAACATCTCGTTGTAGCGGGTGGCGACCTGCTCGGCGCGGTCGGGGTCCTCCCACACCCACGCGCCGAAGCGTTCCTCCAGCTCGATCGCCTTGGCCTGCGCGGCGGCGGTGGCCTCCACGTCGAGGGCGCGTTTGCCCTCCTCCACCTCCACGAACACCCGGATCGGGGTCTTGATCAGCAGCCGCTGCGCGAGGTCCGGCGCGGCCATCCCGGGGGTGCCCCAGGTCGAGCGGGCCAGGACGCCGGCGCGGGAGCCGCGGACCCGCCAGTCGGACCCGCCGACGTGCTCCACCCGCAGGCCCGGGTCGCGCAGCGTCTCCTGGAGGAACTGCTGGATGAGGGGGGCGGGCAGGAACGGGGCGCCGAACGCCGCGTCGATCTCCCCCGGTCCGAGGTCGCGGGGGATCACCCGTTGCAGGGCGCGCACGTTGGTCTCGAAGCGCGGGTCCGTCTCGGCGGCGGCCTGGGCGGCGCGCAGCTTCACGCGCACGTTGCCCGACAGGTACTCCGGGGCCTCCACGAGCCGGCCCTGGCCGGGGTCGTCGTAGACCAGGTCGCCGAGCGCGGCGCGGGCCTCCGGCTCGCTGACCCCGAGCAGCCGGGCGACCTCGGGCAGCCGCACGTCGCCGTGGGTGTCGACGCAGATGGCCAGGGCGTCGGCCGGGGTGTCGGCGCCGAGCTGCGGCGCCCGGGGCAGGATCACCCGGCGGGCGAAGATGTCGGCCTTCGTCGCGGTCTGGGTGGTGTCGTCGAAGTGCTCGAGGGCGAACACGGTGGCGGCGTGCGGGTCGGTCTGCCGGAAGCGGCCCATCGGCGGGTTGATCCGGGCCATCTTCTGCTCGCCCGTCTCCGGGTCGGTCCGGCCGGTGCGGCGCAGGGTGTAGCGGTTGAGCGGCCCGTGGGCGGCGACGTAGGCGTCGTACCGGTCGTTCAGCTCGGCGCGCAGTGCCGCCGGAGACCCCTGCGCGGGCGGGCCGCCGTGCTCGTCGCCGTCGTCGACGGTGGCGGCTTCCGCCGTCAGCAGCGCGGTCACGGTGTCGCGCAGCCTGAGCAGCGCTCGCAGCTCGTCGGCCTGGCTGGCGGGCACCTCGTGCGGCACGATTTGGCCGTCGGCGACGGTGGTGAAGGTGCCGTCGTCGCGGGCCTCGATGTGGCCCTCGGCGCGCCAGTGCGGCGCGAGCACCGCCAGCGGCTCGGCCGGCCGGTCGCCGTCGACGCGCGGCGTCATGGTCAGGCCCTCCCGGCGGGCCTCGTCGACGACGTCGCGCAGCACCCGGGTCAGGGCCTCACCGGTGTTGTCGCTCGCGCGGACGACCAGCTCGCCGTCGCGGTTCATGCCCCGCCCGAGCGTCATCTCGCCGAGCACCCGCTCCGGCCGGTCGACGAAGTATTCGTTGACCTGGTCGGCCTGCTCAGCGGCGGTGTCCAGGTCCAGGGGGCGGGTCTGCTCCCAGGCGATCGGCCCAGGCTCGCGATCCGGCTCGCGCCGGCGCAGGATCAGCAGGTCGGTGATCGCCTGGGTGCCGGCGGTGGCCTGGTGCGCTCCCGACGGCAGGCGCACCGCCGCGACCAGGTCGGCCAGCGCCGCCATCTCCCGCCGGGCGGCGGGGTTCGCCGAGTCCAGGGTGTAGCGGGAGGTGAGCACCGCGACCAGGCCGCCGGGCCGGGTCAGGTGCAGGGACTTGATGATGAAGTGGTTGTGGATGCTGTGCCGGCCGGGGTTGTGCCGCCGGTCGGTCAGCCGCACGTCGGCGTACGGCACGTTGCCCACGGCCAGGTCGAAAGCGCCGGACGGGGCCCGGGTGTCGGCGAAGCTCTCGGTGCGGATCTCCGCGTGCGGGTACAGGGCGGCGGCGACGCCGGCCGTCACCGGGTCTAGCTCCACGCCGACCATCCGGGCCTGCGGCGGGGCCAGGCCGATGAAGTTGCCCGACCCGCAGCCCGGTTCGAGGACCGCCCCGCCGTCGAAGCCGAGCTCCCGCACGGCGTCCCAGATCGCGCGCACGTACGCCGCGTCGGTGTAGTGGGCGTTGAGGGTGGTCAGCTCCGCTGCGGCGTACTCCTGCGGCGACAGCAGCTCCCGCAGTTCGGCGCGCTGCTGGGCGAACCGGGCGTAGTCGGGGTGGTTGGTGCGGGATTCGAACACCCCGGGCACCGCGCCCCAGCTCGCCCACCGCGCGAGCACGGCCTGCTCCTGCTTCGTAGCCGGGCGGCCAGCGGCTTGCACCTCGCGCAGGGCCCGCAGGGCGGCCAGGTTCGCACGGAGCTTGGCCATCTCGCCGGCGGGCGCCAGGTCCTGCTGCCCGCCGGGGCGGAACGATTCCGCGGCATCACCGGCGCCGGCGCGGGCGTCCGCGTCCGCCCCGGCGCTCTGGTCCGGGGCAGTGTCGCTGGCCTCTTCGGCCTGCCCGGCTACCGGGTCGGGGTCTGCGGCTCGTCCTCGTCGTCCTCCTCCTGCGCGACCCGCTGCCACCACGGGTCGTTCGGGTCCTCCACCAGCGGCGTCCACGTCGGGCTGGCCACCGGCGTCGTCGACCCGGTCGGCGTCTCGTCCGCTGGCTGCTCGGCGTTCGGGTCGATCAGGATCAGCTCGGGGAGGATCTCCTCCTCCGCCATCTGCTTCGCCGCGTTCAGCCGGCCGAGCTTGCCGAGGTACCCCTCGCCCGGCTGATCCGGACCGGCCAGCTCCCGCGTCCGCTGCTCGATCTGCTCCGCTGCCTGCTCCCCCAAAGTCGAGAAGAAGCTGCTCGGGTCCTCGATGGTCGCGTACCGCTGGGGCAGGTACGTCCGCCAGTGCTTCTGGGCCTGCGCCCCGTAGTGATTCATCCGTCTCCTCCGCGTCGGCCGGGCCGTCCTGGTCACCGTCGGCGGGCGGGTCAGCGGTCGCCGCCTCGCCCGCGTCGACCACCGGCGGCGCGTGCGCCGTGGCCGCGCCGTCCAGAACGGCCGGAGCGGGAGCCGGCACGTCGACCACGGGCGTGGCCGGCTGCACCTCGGGGGCAGGCTCCGGATCCAGGTGCCGGGCGACGTACGCCTCCAGGGCGGCGATGTCCACCCCGCTCGCGCCGACCTGGTAGCGCAGCAGCGACCGCGCTGAGCGGGCGACGCCGGCGCGGCCCGCGGGCGTCTGGTAGGTGCGTGCCGCCCACTCCACCCGGGCGGTGACCACGGCCTCCAGCAGCGGCCGGGCACGGTCCTGCGGCCGGGGGCCGATCGCCCGCAGCGCTCCCGGCGTCGTGGGGTGGGCCTGCACGGCGGGGGCGAGCAGGTGGTAGGCGCGCTCGGCCGCGCGCCGGCCGGCCTCGCCGGCGCCGATGGCCACGGTCACGCCCGCGGCCACGTCGGTCTGCTCGGTGAGCATCGCGACCTGTGCGGGTGTCAGCGTCGGCCCGCACGGTGCGACCACCACCGGGGCGTCCTCGGCGGCCGTCGCGGACCGCGCGATCGCCTCCAGCGCCGTGGCGGCCACCACCACCGGCCGGCCGGTCCGCTCCGGCTGCTCGGCGAGCCCGACCAGCGCGTCGGCCGGCCGGTGGATCGCGGTGGCCGGGCCATGCAGCACCGGCGGCACCGACTCATCGGCGCCGGGCGGGGCGTACCCGACGAAGCTCACCACGGCGTGCGTCTGGGGATCGCGCACGCCGACCACGACCCGGTCCTGGAAGCGGTCGACCAGCAGTCCGCCCCGGCCGGTCGAGGCCAGCCCGGAGGCCAGGATCTCGGTGTCGGTGAAGCCGGCCCGGCGCAGCTCGTTGACCAGCGCCGTCGGGCGGCCTGGCGCGTACCCGAGCATCCACCGGCCGTCGACCGGCACGCCCTGCCCGGCAAGCCACCGGCGCGGCCCCGCACCGCCCGGCCCGTCGAGCTGCGCCCGGTAGAAGCGGGCCGCCAAGTCCTGCGCGGCCAGTAGTCGGTCCTGCTCGGCGGAGGTCACCCGCGACCGCGTCGGAGGCCGGGGTGCGACCTGGGCGTCCAGGGACGCCGCGCGCAGCGTCAAGGCCGCAGCCCGGTCGCGTGCCGCGTCGACCCGTTCGGCGACCTCAGCCGCCACCTGGTCGTCGCTGCGGTCAGGCATCGTCATCAGGCCCGCTCGTCGTCGGGCTCACCCGCTGCCAGCACCCCTTGCGCACGCAGCCGCTCGAACAGCCGTTGATGGTGCTCCAGCGTGGACGTGAGCTGGTCGATCTGGTCCTGCAAGCCCGCGATCGTGCTGTCCACAGTTCGCGGCGGTGCAGGCTGCGCAGCTTCGTCGGTCATCGTGCCCCCGTAGTGATCGACTCCCCGCCCACGGTAGTCAGCCCCGGCACGCTACGTCGAGATAGATCCGGGCCGCTACCGCCGACGCCCGCCCGAGGGGTTGATGCCGCGGAATCACGGCCAGGGGTAGCGAACCGGGCCAGGAGACGCCGGCCGGCGCCCGGTCGTCGTGGTCGCGCTTTCCAATATCGACGCCTCCGGCGGGGCCTCTCTCGGAGATCCGGGAGGGACCACAGGCGCTAGGTGGGTGAGTGGTCACCCAGAGGTGGGACCTCCCCGCGCCGGCCGCCCAGAGGGCTACCAGACCGTCTCTGGGACGGCCAGGCCAAGCCGCTTCGCGGTCGGCTTCGCCGAGCCTGGCCGCCCCAGAGACGGCCCGGTTGATCGGAGATCGGCCGACACGAGGAGATCCCACCCCACCCCCGGCACCGCGCGCGGGCAAGCCCGCAAACCCCAGCTCAAGGGCCTACGCCGATCCTTGCGCCGCGTCGTGCCGGTCGAGCACGTACTTGACGCTGCTCTTGGCCCACTGCCCCTTCCCCGACGGCGTCGGGACCTGCTCGGCGTTCAACGCCGTGGCGATCGCGGCCAGCGACAGGCCCTCACCCCGCAGCTGCACCGCCCGGGCGGCCGAGGGAGGCAACGGCGCCGGCGGCCGGCCCAACCGCACACCCCGGTCCCGGGCCGCCGCCATCCCCGCCGACACCTCAGGCCGGCGCATCTCCGATTCGCTACTCATGCCCCTCACCGTACGGCAAAAAGGTACAGAAAAAGACCCCCAAGAGAACTTTTCCTATACCTTTTCCTGTACGATAGGAGAGCAAGGAACGGTCCGACCAGGTGAGCCACCACCCAGCCGGACCAGGAAGAACAGCCCCTCTGCGAAAGGGAGTTCCATGACCCAGCGTACGACGAACCCAATTCGCCCCGCCCAGCTCGCCCCCGTCCGCGTCGGTCGCGGGAAGGCCGTGCACCTGGGCAGTCTGAGCAGCATCACCGGCCCCGACGGCAGCCCGCGCTACGTCGCCTCCTGGTGCGGTGCCAGCGGTCGCGGCGACGACGTCCGCGCCGGCGAGGCGATCACCGACCCCATCGGCTGCCGCACCTGCCTGCGGACCCAGCCGCGCCCTAGTGAGCTGATCAACGCCAGCCTGACCGGTGAACCCACCACCCTGCCCCACACCGGTCTCGTCGTCCCCCACACCAAGCTGCGCGTCACGGACGTCCGCCGCGTCCCCGGCACCGGCGGAACCCGCGCCCGGCTCATGCTCGGCGAGCACTTCATCGGCTACATCAGCAGCAGCGTGCACTTCCAGCCCATCGGCGGAACCTGGATCGACACCACCGACCTCGCTGGCTACGCGGCGGACTGCCGCACCGCCGCCGGAAAGACCCTCAACGTCCGCGACGTGCTCGGCACCCTGGTCCGCGAGTACGAGGCCGCAGACCATCGGCACGCCATCCCGGCTGCGGAGTTCGACCACAACAACGAGTGCGTCGGCTGCGGCACCGCCGGCCACGACGAGCCGTGTGATCCGACCTGCCCCTTCAACACCGGCACGTTCGGTCCGGCCGTCACCCTGCGCGCCGCCGCCGGCCGCCTGACGCAGCACCCCGGCAAGATCGGCTACCAGGTCCGCAGCGCGATCCGTGCCGCTGCCCGGCACCTCGCCGGCAGCCCTCGCTGCTACGACCTCGCCGAGGCCGCCATCAGCGTGCTCGGGGACCACCTCAGCGAGCAGGCAGACCCGGCATTCAAGCAGATGACCGGCGGGGAGTTGATCACCTGGTACGGCCAATGCGCTTCCCTGCGCACCATCACCGTTGCCCTGTACGCCGCTGCGGCCCGATACGACGGCAACGACTTCGACCCGACCGAGGACTTCGCCGCTCTCCCGGCGTAGACGCGAAGCGGGCCGACCCCGAACGTGGGTCGGCCCGCCGTCAACCCTCGCCCGTCACCGAGCACCCCGCCGCTGGCCAGCGGTGCGCCTCGGTGATCACGGGCACCAGGCCGCCACCGGCCCCAGCCACAACGCGGGAGAACACTATGACCAGCAGCTACCGGGCCGACGCCCGCACCATCCTCGCCACCGCCACCCCGGCCACTCACCGCCCTCTGCTGGCCTGGGCCGTCGGGATCACCGCGTGTAGGCACGCCATCGACCCCCTGACCTACTGGCGCACCCGAGACGCCCGGCGAATCGCCCCTGACTACAGCGGACAGACGCTGCCCGCCGGCCGGATGCTCCGGCTCACCCGGGCGCGGGTCGAGATCACCGACGGGGACCTCCACCAACCGTTGCGGTTGGCCTGGACCGACCTGGGCGACGTCCTCGACAACGGCCGGGTCACCGACGAGCTGATCGGGCGCTGCGAGCAGGCCGTCATTGCCTGGCGGGACCACCCGGGCGGATTCCGTGGTGTCGGCTGGGCCGACGTCGTCGACGGCTGCTCCCGAGCCGGAGAGGCCGTGTGGACAGCGTGCCGGCCGTCCGACCCCGGTGAGCAGCTCGACCTGTTCGCCCTGGAGCTACGCGGGCCTTGACGGCGACAGCCGTCGACCGCCTCCGCAGGGGCTGAGCTAGCCGACCCTCGATCGGACCCACTACCGTGCCAGCAACGGGAGGTGGGACGTGCGGATCGGCCGGGGGACATTGTGGGCTGCGCTGTCCGTCGTAGTCGCGGTCTTGCTGGCAATGCCAGCGGCGTGGGTGAGTGGCCACGGCACTGGCAGGCAGGAGGGTGCCGGATATTTGCTGGGCCTAGCCCTCGCCGGGGCAGCCGTGTATTTCTATCGCCTCCGGGGCACTCCGGGCATTGCAGGCTTCGCAGTAGGTGTCCTGATAGTCGTCAGCGTGGGCGTTTGGATTCTTGCCCCGAGGTGTTATCTGGCGTCGGAGGGGCACCTTGTCGACGCGGTCGTCACCGAGATCGGGCGGACGCCCAGGCCACCCGGCCCATACGAATATCACTATCGTCTGGCCAACGCCGAGGGTCGTGATCTGGGCTGGCTCCGACGGCCGGACGAGCCCACGGACGAGCCCAGTCGGGTGGGCGACCGCCGTACGGTGGTCGCCGACCCGGGAGGCTGGTTCGTCCCGGTGGAACCGCCAGTGTGGACCCGGACGCACACTATCTACCTCTGGGTGGTGGCGCTGGCGGCGGTCAGCTTGCTACTTGTTGAGATGCGAATCGACTGGGCTGAGTACCACGCTGAGTACCACCCGTGGCAGCGCCCCTAGGCTTCGATAGTCAGATCGCGATGACCGGGCCGCCGCCGGCGATGCCGCCGTACAAGCCGGGCTGACCGGTCAGGACGTGACAGCCCAGGTCAATGGCGGCCAGCACCGCGCTGGCCGCGTCGACCCGGCCCACAGTGTCGAGGGTGACCGCGAGAGCGCGCCAACTGTCCGGATCCGGGCTGAGTACCTCGGCGGCGCGGTGTGTGACGAGCAGCGCCAGACGGTCCTGATCGGCGACGACCCGAGCCGCCTCAGCGAGACACAGCACCGGCAGGCCGAACACGGAGCCCTCTTCGTCGGCGACCTCGGCGATGACCTCGCCGACGTCGATCGACTCACGGCAGAACGCGATGATCGCGGACGCGTCGAGGATGACCCTGACGGCCGGGTCGGTCACGCGGCGCGGGCCGGCAGGCCCAGCTGCTCGCGGGCCTCCGCCTCAAGCGCTGGCGTCCATCGGGCGCGGGCGTCGTCCAGGCGGTGCCGGGCACGCGCCCGGCCTTCGTCGGTGACGACGATGCCGGCCGCAGCGAGCATCGCCGTGGTGTCGGTGGCGGTGTCCGGATCCTGGTCGGCCATCTTTACAGAATACCCCTGGCCAGCCCAGATACCCATGGCCAGACCCGCAGCACCAACACATTGTGAGGATGCCGTGTCAGGTGTGATCAGCGGCGAGCCTGATTGATCACCGCAGCCGGCCTGGCGACCATCAGCGGAAGAACCCGGCAACGCCCGTCGATCCAGTCCCGGGTGACCGGGCACAGCCAGCCGGCCACCTCGATTGCGGTAGCGCGTAGGTCGGCGACCGGCCGGTTGAACATGGGCTCGTGGTGAGCCATCCGATTGCGGGCCTCATGGAGTCGGCCCACCGCGCTGTGCACCACGCGACGGCGCTGACCAGGAAAAACCCGGTGTAAGCACCCACGCCACAGCGTGGCGTCGTAGCGGGTGGCCAGGAGGAACCGCCAGAAGCCGAGGTTCAGTTCGGCAATCACCCGCCCGGGTGCCTCGGAGCGGCCGTCGCGGGTCGCGCGGCCCCGCGCCTTGGCGACGTCCCGGCGGGCCTCGTCGGTCAGCACCGCGCCCGGATCGAGATACCAGCAGGGCTCGGCAAAACGCCGTCGCGACCATGCCGTCAGCTCCTCATGCAGAGCGTTGCGCAGCAGGATCTCCAGATGCCCCAGCGTCGTGCCGAGCGCGGCCGAGATCTCGGCGTTCCACTCGTACAGCGCCACCGCGGCGGCCAGGTCCCCGCCGCACGCCGCCCGGTACGGCGCCAGGCGCTCCGGCGACCACCGCCGTTCCAACGTCGCCACCTCAGACGCGCCCACCGAAACTCCTCTTTCGCCGACCGAGCTGGGCAAACGCGCTATGCTTGCCCCGAAGACCCCGGCCAGCCTCTGCCCCTCGCGGGTATGCAGCCGGGGTTTTGACTTGTCCAGGGCCCTACACGGAGGCGGCAGCCAGCCCCGTGTCCGAGGCGGCTGGGTCCAGCGCACGCAGCATCACCGGCAAATCCAGCACCTGCAGGTAGGCGTAGTGCGGGCTGCCGTTCGACCGGTCGAGTGAGGTCATACCTCGCAGTGCGCGGGAGGCCGGGTGTTGGAGGTCCGCTGCGGCCTGCCACAGCATCGCCGCGACCCGGTGCGGATCAGGGCCCCTACGCCACTCGATCTTCCAGGTCTGGTCCGCGCTCCACCATCGGAGCGCCGTCATCTCGTCGAGAACACCGATGAGGGCCAGGGCTTGCATGACGCGGCCCAGCGCCTCGAAGTACCGCTCCGGCTGATGCCACTCACTGGCAGGCTGACTCGTCATGCCCTGCTCAACGACCCAGCCCTCCGTCCGGCGAGCGCGAACGCGGCGCTGCCCTCAACCCGCGTCTCTGGTCATCGCTCAAGCTGCTTGCGCTGCCCGTTCGAACGTGAGGCGACGTAGATGACGGCCACTGTCACGTTGTCAGGGCCACCATGGGCGAGCGCTGACGCGATCAGACGTTCCACCGCTTCCTGTGGTGTTACTGAGTTCGCCAACGTGGTGTGGACTTGGTCATGCGGCACGTAGGAGCTGAGCCCATCGGTACACAGCAAGATCCGGTCGCCGGGAGCCAAGGTCAACAGGGTGATGTCGGGTGATCGGCCGTCCGGCCGGCCATCCAGGAAGCGCGCCAGCCTGTCGGGAAGGTTGGGCACATCGGCGGCGTCAGCGACCAGATGCTTGTAGAGGTGATCTTCGGTGATCTGCGTGGTCTGACCGTGCAGTGGGTCGGTTCCGCGCAGGAGGTAGGCCCGCGAGTCGCCAACGTTAGCTAGGGCAACTGTCTCGCCGGATTTAAGCATGGCGACCAGCGTGGTGCCCATGCCGGCTAGGTCCGGTTCGGCTTCAGTGCGTTGTCTCAACGCTTTGTTCGCGGCGTCCACCGCCTGGCCAAGCGCAACAGACAGTGCGTCCGGGGTTACTACTTGGTCGTACCGCCGCACTGCCTCGATCGCCGTGGAGCTAGCAACGTCGCCGGCGACGTGCCCGCCAAGGCCATCGGCGATTGCGATCAGGAAGGGCCCCACATGGATGGCGTCTTCGTTGCGTCGCCGGACGAGCCCCACGTGAGAGCCCCCCGCCGCCTCGACGTTGAGAATCGGCGCCACCTGTCACCCCTCCGTTCGCTCGCTGCTGTCGTCGGGCCATGGATCCTGGGCTGACTCATCACGATGCAGGACGTGCATGGTCTCGACACGGTCGCTGGCAACGATGTACTCGGTTACCTCGACCGGCTGACCGTCAGCACCAGAGGTCCCAACCCGAACGATCTCTAACACTGGGAGGTTCGTGGGGATTTCCAGCAGGGCTGCCTCTTGCTTGCTGGGCATCCGTGCCCTGTGGATCTCTATCCAGCTGATCGGCCAGTGGCCGGCATTCTCCAACCGGTACAACCAGTCGCCAGGTCCGGGGGCCTGCGAGGCAACCCCAGGAACCGTGGCCGCCCGGGGGTGAATCCACGAGATATTGATCTGGAACGGCGGCTCTGCCTCGGGACCGGTGACTCGGAAGCGGCGCATCACTTGGGTGCCTGGCTCAACCTTGAGCAGCTTGGCGATACGCGGATCGTTCAAGGGCTCGGCCGCCGCCACGGGCGGGATGTGATGCTTCCACACCTCCTGGCTCGTAGCCGAAGGGAAGGAGTACCCGGTGCCGGTGGCGTTCCGCTTCACCAGGTTTCCCCGAGGTCTGCGTGGGCGGATCGTTCCGTACCGCACGATGATCCCCCGCCCCTGGACAGCCCAGACGTAGCCCTCCGCCTCCAATGCTGCGATGGCCCTGCCGATGGTGTCGCGGTTGGCTCCGTACTCGGCGGCGAAGTCGTCCAGTCGCGGCAGCTTGGCACCGGGCTCCCACTCGTTGGCCTCGATCCGATCGCGGATCTTGGCGGCAATATCTAGGTAGCGCGAGTGCATAGCCACCGCATCTCCCCCTTCTAAAAGTCTTGGGACAATCGTTGACAGAGGACCGGACTGGCGTCAACATTGTCCCAAGATAAGTCGACGGGCTTCAACGGATCGCACCCATTGAGCCCCTAAGAAAGACCGCGCGGCGGATCGCACCCGCCGCGCGGTCACGCCCTGCGGATTGCACCCGGGGCGTCGGCATCTCTACCTGAAGGAGCAACAGATGCCTGCAACAAGGGTACGTGCTGCCCGGATACATCCGGTGGGGCCCCATCTCCGGTCGATGGCCGGCGAGGTTTCTGCGCTGGTAGCGCGGGCGCAGGCTGGTGACGCTGAGGCGTTCGGTCTGCTCTACGACCGCCACGTCGATCAGCTGTACCGGTTCTTGTCGTCCCAGGTGCGCGACCGCCAGACGGCCGAGGACCTCACTTCGGAGACGTTCCTGCGGGCGCTGCACAACCTCAGCGCGTTCCGCCCAGGCGGCGACTTCGGCACCTGGCTCACCGCCATCGCTCGAAACCTGGCGGGTGCCCACGAGTCGCACACCGTCGAGTTCCCGGTTGCCGAGGTGCACCTCCAGGCCGAGCCGGCGAGCGACCCGGCGACGACGGCGGTGGACCGCCTGGCCCACGCCGCGCTGATCGCTGGCGTCGACCAGCTCAGCGCGCCGCAGCGGCAGTGCATCGTGCTGCGGTACTGGCGGGAGCTGTCGATCGACGAGACCGCCCAGGCGATGGGCAAGACGCCGAAGGCCATCAAGGGACTGCAGCACAAGGCGCTCAACGCGCTGCGCGGGCTGCTTCCGTCCGGGGTGGTGATGCCGGCATGAGCGCTCCGACAATCACGTTGACCAACGGCGCTGTCCCGGCTGAGCTGCTGCGCGCCGCCCAGGGCAAGCCGGCCGTCCCGACTCAGCGGGTGCCGATGGGCATCCGGGTCATCACCGGCCCCGGCACCACGCCGGCGGGCCGGACCAATGCTGCCTCCGCGCCGGCCGCTCGGCCGCCGCGAACGCTGGATCAACTGCTGACCCTCGCGCAGGGCAGCGAGAACGCGCGGACCCGCCAGCTCGCGGAGAAGATCACCGGCCTCGTCGACGAGCTGACCGGCCGGCTGGAGGCCGAACTGGCTGCCGTGGCGCGTGAGCTGGCCGCAAAGGAGGCCGAGTTGGCCGCCGAGCTGGCCGCGGTGCGCCAGAAGATGGGCACCGGGTCGGTGGACGCCGCCCAGCGCGCCGCGATCCGCCAGTGGGCGCAGGCCAACGGCTACGACGTGGCCGAGCGCGGCCGGATTCCACGGAATGTACTGCAGGCGTGGGCGACCGCGACCGGGTCGGAGGTGACCCAGTGAGGGCGCTCAAGATTCTGTTGCCGGCTGTCGGCGCGTTGTCGCTGGTCGGGCACGTTTGGGCCGCCCAGGTGACCCGGTCGCAGCGGACCCGGCTGGCGCAGGCTCGCCGCGCCGCGACCACGGACCCGCTGACCGGCCTGGCGAACCGCGCTGGCCTGGCCGCCGCGCTCGACGAGTTCGAGGGTGAGTCGTACGACCTGGTCATCGCTGACCTGGACGGGTTCAAGCCGGTCAACGACACGTGGGGCCATGCCGCCGGGGACCGTCTGCTGGTCGAGATCGCCCGCCGGTTGGCGGAGTCGCTCGACGGCGTCGACGACGCGGTCGTGGCTCGCCTCGGCGGTGACGAGTTCGTGCTCGCGTCGCCGTCCTCGGTGCCGCTGGCGCATTACCTCGGCGCGGAGGTCATCCGGGCGCTGGCCGAGCCGATCGAGGTCGCCGACGGCGTCAGCGTGACGGTGACGGCCAGCGTTGGCGCGATCCACGCGACCGCCGGGGAGGACCGGGATCGGGTCATGGCGGCGGCGGACGCCGCCGCGTACGAGGTCAAGCTGCGCGGCGGCAACGGCCTGGTTGAGCACTGCCCGCTGACGGCGTTGCCCGAGGTCGACGAGCGTCCGCTGCTGCGGATGCGGGAGCTGGCCGCCCTGACGCACGCGTTGGAGGTGGCGGCGTGACCGCGACGAACTCGACGAACCAGCCCGTGGTGGCCTGCCGGCCGCCGCTGGACGGTCCCTTGCTGCGGACAGTTTCTCCCGTGCCGCCGGCGTTGCGTCTGGACGACGTCGGCGCGCTGTGCCCGCTCGACGACGTGGTGCTGGACCGGCAAGTCGACGGCTGGGCGTGCCCGGCCTGCGGCGCTGCCTGGGACAGCGCGGGCCGCGACGGCTGGTGGCCGATCACGGCGTCGGTTGATGGCGAGCTGGTTGACCAGGACGACGCGGGCACGAGCGGCACCAGCCGTCGCACCCGGATCGCGCTGGTCAGCGTCGTCGCGCCCGGCCTGGCCGCCGCCACGGTGGACCTCGGCCGCCGGTACGCCGAGCACGCCAGCGCGGTGCCCGAGCAGCTCGTCTACGCCCCCGCCGTCGCTGTCGGCCTGGCTGGCGCGGTGCTGGCTGGCCGGCGGGTCGTCCGCTGGGTCGGCGAGCACCGCCACCCCCTCGCCGTCGACGTCGACGAGGCCGACCTCGACCCCCTCGGTAAGGAGCTGCTCGCGCAGGTCCGGGCTCGTCGCGGGGAGGCGTCCTGATGGCCGCGGAGCTGGTGGTGCGAGTGCACCTCGACTGGACCGGACCGGGCCACTACGACCGTGACCGGTCGTTGCCCTGCCGGGTCTGCGTGACGAACACCAAGATGCGCGACTCCCAGGGCGTGGCCTGCCACCAGTCGTGCGCCGAGGACGAGATCGCGCGGGAACTGCTGGGCGTCGGTCGGGCGCTGATCGCCGACGAGCGGGTGCCGGCATCCGCTCAGAGCTTGTTGGAGGTGGCGTCTTGAGCGTCGACCAGGACCTGACGTACCCGGCGCCGTCGCAGTGGCGGGCGCTGGACATGGGCGCTGAGTTCGAGCGCCGTGGGGAGCTGCTCGTGCCGGCCGGCACGCAGGCCGCGCCGGCCGCCGTCGAATCGACGGTGGCGGCGTTGCCGGCCCCGGCCCCGGTGCCGGTTGCGACGCCGGTGGTGCGGCAGTCCGAGATCGAGTACGAGCCGGAGTTCGAGGACCGGCCCGTGGAGGTGACCCGCCGGCGCAAGCCGCGCCGGGAGGTTGGTTCGGCTGACGAGCTGCGTGAGCAGTTGGAGGAGGCCCGCGCGGTTATCGATGTGCGGCGTGAGGACGAGCGGGACCGCCGGGAGCAGGACGTCGAGCACCGGGTTGCCCTGGCTCGGGTTCAGGAGCGGGAGCGCACTGAGGCGCGTCTGCGTCGGGAGCGGGACCGCGACGCGGCCGAGGACGTGGCGTTGGCCGAGCTGTACCGGCGGGCGAAGCGCTCCGGAGAGCGGGCGCGGATCCGCGCGGAGATCGACGGGTCGGCGGAGATGCGGGCGCTGCGGGTGGCCAAGGTGCGCAAGGTCGCGCTGCTGGCCGGCATCCCGGTGCTGACCGCGTTCGCCGCCTGGAGCACAACTGGCGTGCAGGCCGGCGTGGTGAGGCTGCTCAACCTCGACGTCGGCACCGCGTCCTGGACGGCGGCGTGGGCGGTGGAACCCGCGCTGATCACCATCGTCGCGCTGATCATCATCGGTCGGGCGGTGCTGCGCGCCTCCGGCGGCAACGTCGACTGGAAGGCCGGCGTCGTCGAGTGGACCGCGCTGGGCCTGTCCCTGGCGCTGAACATCGTCGGCGGCTGGCACGGCGGCTGGGACGGTCTGCTGACCGCCCTGCCGCACTCCATCGGCCCGATCGGCTGCGCCGGCACGGCCTTCCTGATCGGCCTGTTCGACGGCTACGTCACCGCCGCCCGCCCGTGGGAGGGCGCTCCGCGCCTGGCCGACCTCAAGATCACCCCACCGTCGGCGGCGGGATCCGACGATCTCCGTACGGCGATCAAGCGGGGAAAACACGGCCCTGCCGGCGTCGAATCCGGTGGCCTTCCGGACGACGTCCGGACGCTTCTGGCCGACGTGCAGACGGCCATCGAGGACGGCGTGCTGAGCGCGGACCCGTCGGGCTACGCGATCTACAAGCACGTGATGGGCGGCAAGGGCGACCGCGCCCGGGCCTCCAAGACGGCCGCCCTGGTCGCCGGCTGGCGACCCGGACTACGCGCGGTCTGACCGGCCCGCCCAACCGATCCGCCCGGGGAGCGGCGATGCAGGCCACCGCCGCTTCCGGGTCCGACCCGAACAGTCCACTCACACCAATGAGGAGGTGATCTGGTGAGCGCCCTACCCGTCGAGGACAACTACCATCCGTCACCGACGCCGCGAATTCCATTCCGGCGTCCGGCGGACGTCGTTTCCCTGGTTCCGCAGAGGCAGGAGGCCCTTCCGACCCCTCCCCTACTGGAATCCAACCAGGACGAAACCGCACGAACCGAACCGACCTCTTCCGGCCCCAACTCCGGCACCGGAATTACCCTGCGTCACATTCCGGGGGACTGGGAGAGCGTCACCGCCGTGTGGACCGGCTCCCCGGAGCCACTGTCCGACATGGTCGAGCAGGCCGGCCGGGCCCGCGAGGGCCAGGACGCCCACGCGATCGCGATGGCCTGCTGGGCCGTGCTGGTCCTCATCCCCCGCGGGCTGCTGCACCTGGCCTCCTGGGTCCTGGCCCACCCCCTGCGCACTCTGGCCACCGCTGCGGTGGCCGCCGTCTTCATCGCAACCCTCTGAGAGGAGGCACCACCCATGACCAGCGCCCTGTTCGTGCTCGCCGGCCTCGTCTACATCGTTCTGTCGATCGTCTTTCACTTCACCCCCCGCCTGCGGGTCGTGGCCGGCCTGGGCGTCGGCGCGCTGCTCGCCGGCGACGTCGTCTCGCAGGTCAACAAGTGGCTCGCCAAGGGCATCACCGCGATCGCCGAGCCGATCGGCGACTGGATCGGTCAGGGAACCAAGGACGTCGCGCTGGCCATCCCCACCGCCCTCGGGATCGGACTGGCGATCGTCGTGGCCGTGTTCCTGCGCGGAATGGGCGGCGGTAAGTCCGCCGGCGCCGGTAAGGGCGCGCTCGGCAAGGGCGGCGGCGGGGGCGGCAAGACGAAGCTGGCCCACGCCGCGCTGACCTGCGCGCTGCTGCTGCCGATCGTCATCGGCAGTCTCGGCGAGACGATCCGGGACGTGGTCCAGTGATCTTCTTCGACATCGTCGTCTACCTGGCGGTGGCGAAGATCGCTGTGCTGCTGTTGGAGGACGCCTCCTACGCGGTGCGGGGCAAGCAGTCCCCGCGCCGGCAGGCACGCGCCCGCCAGCAGGCCGCCGCGCAGAAGGCCACGACCGACGGCCCGGCCGGGGCGAGCGCCCCGGCCGGCGCCGGCCGGCCCGGAAGCGGCAGCACGGTTGCTGCCGCCAACGGCTACTTGGCCGGGCTGATCGAGGACGCCACCGAGCGGTCCCGGGCCCGCCGCCGCCGCGCCGTCGCCCGCAAGCGCGGCACCCAGGCGGTCGACGGGGTCGTGGTCGACGTCGACGAGGACGGTCGCTGGTACGCCGACTGCGACCACTGCGGATGGGCCAGCCGCCCGTACCGGATCGAGGCCAACGCCCTGGGCGCCGGCCGGGAGCACACCCGCACCGAGCACCCCGAGCGGTATACCGGCGGGCAGGAGGACACCCCGGGTAGCGGTGCCGGCGGTGATTCCGCCGAATCGGCCGACGACGGTGCGGGCGAGCAGATGCCGGGCCGGCCGGTGCTGCGGGTCATTCCCGGCGGCGCCCAGGAGCCGGCACCGCCGGCCAGCCAACAGCCGGCAGCGGCACCGCAGTCGGTGGCCAGCGCCCCGGTGCCCCCGGCACCGAAGTTGACCACGAAGGAGTGGCCGCAGCGGTTCCACCACACCAAGTGCGACCGGTGCGGGAAGACCAGCGTCACCGCCGAGATGCCGAGCCGCTGCCCGAGCTGCGGTGCCGACGACAGCCGGCTGCGGGAGGTTCCCGACCCCGCCCCGGCACCGGATGTCCCCACGTTCCGGTGGCGGTGCCCGACGTGCGACGCCACCGAGACCGGGTTCGCCACCCGCACCGCCGCCGACGCCGCAGCGGCCAAGCACACCTGCGCCGCGCGCGATGTCCCCACGTACTACTGGCGGTGCCCGAAGTGCCGCGCCTACGGGTCGGGTTTCGCCTCGCAGGCCGGCGCTAAGGCAGCGGGCGCCCAGCACATCTGCGTGACGGCGACCGAGACACCTGCGCCGACCACGCCGACCGACACCCCTGCGCCGACCACGCCGACCACCCAGGCTGATCGGGAGCGGCTGCGCACCGAGCTGTACGGCAAGTGCGCCTACCGCGAGGTCCGTGAGGGGCACCCCGACAAGTGGTGCGACAACCCGGTCGACGGGCAGGACCCGTACTGCGGCGAGCACCGCCGGGCGGCCACGCCGGAGCCCACGAACGAGGCGAGCGCCGCGTCGGCCGCAACCACACCGGCGGCCGAAGCGGACCAGCCGGTCGAGCAGCACTACACCCGGTGCGCGGCCTGCGGCCTCGTCAACGGGCCGACACAGATGTGGCCGTTCCACTGCCCCCGCTGCGGGGCCGGGGACGACCAGCTCCACCCGGCGAACGACCTCGCCGGCGACATCGAGGGCATCCGCGCGGGCTTCGAGTTCGAGCTCTGCTCGTCGTGCGGCAAGGACCTCGACGCCCACGACATCGTCGTGGGCCCATTCGGCCTCCCTCTGGCCATGTGCTGCTCGGAGGGGACCGACGACGACCAGGGGACGGGCACCCGGCCCAGCCCCATGACCAACAGCTTCACCGATCTGAAGGAGATGACCGTGAACCTGGAAGCCACTGGCCCTGACGAGATCCGGACCGCGTTCACCCAGGCCGCCGAGGCCGCCGGGGAGCGGGCCGAGGAGGTCGCCGGTGTCGCCGGCGTCCTGACCGAGGCCGCTGACCGGTACGAGGGCCTGGACATGGCGGCGTCCACCGTCGGGCACCTGCGCGACGCTGCGGAGGCGTTCGCCGCCGCCCAGACCTCGCTGAACACCGCTCAGGAGGAGCTGCAGGCCGCCCTGGCCGACTTCAACAGCAAGGACGGCCAGGTCGCCGAGGCCGTCGCCGAGGCGGGCGGCAACGTCGCCAGCAAGGAAGTCCTGGTCGGCTGACCGATCCCCACCCCGGGCCCCGGGGCGAGCACCGCTCCGGGGCCCCTCCCCCTCGAACCGCCCCGCTCAGCCCTGAACGTGAGGAGACCGCGATGTCGACCCGGACCAATGACGAGATCCGCGCGGACCGCCTGGCCAAGGCCGGCCAGGTTCTGACCGCCCTGCTCGCCGTCACCGCCTACGCGGTTGCCTGGCTGATCAAGCGCTCCTGGCGGCGGCTGCTGCCCGCGTACTGGGTCGCCGCCGAGCTGGCCGTGGCGTGGGTCGCCGGCCCGCTGGGCGTGTCGTGGCAGACCGTGGGGATTCTCGCCCTGGCCATCACCGCGACGGCGGCCTGCTGGCAAGCCCGCTCCCGCACCGTACGCGCCTGGCGTGCCGCGATCGCGGTTGTGCTCGGCGGCGCTGCCGTGGCCACTGTCGCCGGGGGTGGACCGGCCGCCATGGCCGCGCACCCCACGCTCACGATCGCGGTGCCGACCGCGCTCGGCGCGGTGCTGGGCTGGCCGTGGTGGCACCACCTGCGTCACCTCGCCCCGCCACCGCCGCCCGAGCCGGTGGTGATCGACGAGCCGGTCGACGTGGTCGACCCGCTGACCGCGCACTGGGAGCGGCGCTGGCAGAACGAGGTGGTCGGTCAGGGCGTGTGCGCCGGCACCACCCTCGTCAAGGCGGTCGAGCCCCGGACCGGGATCACCGAAGCCCTCGTGCGGCTGGCCCCCGGCACCAAGCCCGGTCCGCTGTTCAAGTCCGGGGTGGACGTGGAGGTCGCCCTGGATCTCAACGAGGGCGCGGTCGGCTGGCGCTCCACCGGTAAGCGGGCGTGGCTGCGGGTGGTCCTGGTCGAGAACTCCTACATCGCCACCGGCGTGCCGTGGACCGGCCCCACCTACAACGGCGGTCGCTTCGAGATCGCCCGGTTCGCTGACGGCTCCCCCGGTGAGTGGGTGGTGTCCCGGCCGAAGTACGGCGTGCTCGGTGGCCTGGTCGTCGGCTCCACCGGCGCCGGCAAGAGCCGGGCGTTGGGCGCGCTGATCGCGAACCTGCTCGAAGGTGGCGTTCAGGTCGCCGTCGGCGACCCGCAGAACGGCCAGTCCCTACCCGCGTGGCGCGATGCCGTGGAATACCACCCGGGCATCGAGAAGACCACGCTGCTGACCCGCCGGGCGCACGCCGAGATCATGCGCCGCTCCCAGATGCTCGCCGCCGCCGGCGTCGAGGCCTTCGACGCCAACGACCCCCGGGTCAAGGCCCTCGGCCTGAGCGCCTTCGTCGTGATCATCGACGAGTGCCAGCTGATCCTGATCCCGAACACCCCCATCGTGGCCTTGGCCGAGCAGGCTGCCGAGACCATGCGCAAGACCGGCTTCGGCATCGTTCTGGCCACCCAGTTGCCGCAGATGAAGTCCCTCGGCGGGTCGGTGCGGCTGCGCGACGCCCTGGTCGCCGGCAACGCCCTGATCCTGCGGCTGTCGAACCGGGGTTCGGGCACCACGATCCTGCCCGACGACTTCGTCGGTGATCCGTTCGCCCTGCAGCCGGAGATCGACGGGAAGTCCACCGCCGGCATGGGCTATCTGCGCCACAGCAACCGTGTCGGGATGCTCTGCCGCGTCCCGAACCTCGACGAGGTCGCCGCCGCCGCTGCGGCCCCGCGTGTGCCGGTGCGGTGGAACGTGCCCGAGGTCGACCCCAAGAGCCCGATCGTGCTGCCGGGGCACCGCGCTCCCGGCAGGGCGGCCACGACCGCAGGCGGTGGCAGCGCGGTGGACCGCCTGCGCGCCGCGTTCGGCGCGGGCGGCGGACGCAAGACCACGAGCGCCGTGGTGGAGCAGGTCGCGCCGCTGACCCCCGCTGAGTGGGTCCTGGCGTGCCTGCGTCGCGGACCCGCCTCCGCGCAGGCGCTGCTGGACCGCCCGGACTGCCCGGTCAACCAGTCCCAGCTCTACGCGCTGCTGAGCCGGCTCAAGGACGCCGGCCGGATCACCCCGCCCGCCCAGCGCGGCGGCCCGTTCACCATCTCGGCCTGACCGCCTCCGTGACAGCCGGCCGCGCCCGGGTCGGCTCTCGCGGTGGCCGCCAAGCCCACCCCACCCTGCCGCTCACCCTGGACAAGGAGACTCCCATGGCCAGCGCCCGCCGCAGCAAGAAGCAGCCCGAGGTCAACCACGGCGCCGAACTGGCCCGCCGCGTTGGCCTGGCCGCCCTCGCCGCCTGGTACGCCACGGCGGCCGGCGCTGGCCGCCTCGCCCGCAAGCTGCCCAGCCCGCACCGAACCTCGGGCGTCGACCTGCCCGGCCACGACATGGCCGGCCTCGTGCTGCTGCTCACCGGCGTGGTCACCGCGGCCGCCGTGTGGACCCACCCCGCCGGCGTGCCCGGCCAGCTTCTGGGTGTGCCGGCCGGCATCGCCCAGGGACTGCTCGGGCACCTCGCCGTCGTCGCGCCGGTCCCCCTGGTCTGGCTCGCGATCCAGGCGATGCGCCACCCCGCCGGGAGCCAGACGGTGCGGACCCTCGCCCAGGCCGCCGGCGCTGTGCTGACCGCCGCCGGCCTCGCCGGGCTGCTGGACCTGCCCGCAGCCGGTGCCGGAGGGCTGCTCGGTGAGATCACCGGCGCTCTCGATGCGGTGCTCAGCATCTGGGGGGCAGTACCGGTCCTGCTCGGCCTGATCGGCGCCGGGCTCACCGCCGCCACCGGCATCAGCCCGGTCGCCGTGGTGACCGCCCTCGCCGCCACGCGATCCCGCCGGGCTGCTCGGGCCGACACCGATGAGGACCTGGACCGGCTGGTCGACGACCTCAACGACGTCGACCACGGCGACGCGGCCGAGGTGCCGGCAGCCCCACGCCCGGCTACCACCGCGGCGGCGCCGGCGGATTCTGTGGAATCGGCACCCCGCCCGCCGCGTCCATGCCGCGAGGTGACCGGGGCGGCCCCGGCGGCCACGCCGGCGCCGGCCGCCCCTGCGGCACCGGTGACGGCGGGCGGCTACCAGTTGCCGCCGCTGAGCCTGCTCGCCGCCGGCGACCCACCGCAGCGGCGTACCGCCGCCACCGACACCGGCAAGAAGGCCCTCCAGGGCGTCCTGGACGACTTCAAGGTCGCTGGGACGGTGTCCGGCGCGCACCGCGGGCCGACCGTCACCCGCTACGAGATCACCATCGGCCCCGGGGTGAAGGTCGAAAAGGTCATTGGTCTGGCGAAGAACTTCGCCTACGTCGTCGGCAAGCCCGAGGTGCGGCTGCTGTCCCCGATCCCGGGCAAGAGCGCCGTCGGGGTGGAGGTACCCAACTCCGACCGGGAGACGGTGACCCTCGGCGACGTCATCCGCTCTCGCGCCGCCCGCGATGGGCACCGGCTGCTCGTCGGGCTGGGCAAGGACATCGACGGCAAGGCCGTCACGGCGAACCTGGCGACCATGCCGCACCTGCTCCTGGGTGGTGCCACCGGATCCGGCAAGAGTGGCTGCCTCAACACCCTGCTCGTGTCGATCCTGACCCGGGCGACGCCCGGCGAGGTGCGGCTGCTGCTGATCGACCCCAAGCGCGTCGAGCTGACCGCCTACGCCGGCATCCCCCACCTGGTCACCCCGATCGTCACCAACGCGCGTAAGGCCGCCGACGCCCTGGACTGGGTCGTGCGGGAGATGGACATGCGCTACGACGACATGGCCGCCCGCGGGGTGCGCCACGTCGACGAGTTCAACCGCAAGGTCCGCGCCGGTGAGATCACGTCGCCGGCCGGCAGCGAGCGGGTCCTGGAGCCGTACCCGTACCTGGTGGTGGTCGTTGACGAGCTGGCCGACCTGATGATGGTCGCCCCCCGCGACGTCGAGGACGCGGTCGTGCGGATCACCCAGCTCGCCCGCGCCGCCGGCATCCACCTCATCCTCGCGACCCAGCGCCCCTCGGTGGACGTGGTGACAGGGCTGATCAAGGCCAACGTCCCGTCGCGGCTCGCGTTCGCCACCAGCTCCCTTACCGACTCCCGGGTCATCCTTGACCAGCCCGGCGCGGAAAAGTTGCTCGGCCAGGGCGACGGCCTGTTCCTGCCCATGGGCGCGTCCACACCGGTCCGGATCCAGGGCGCATGGGTCAGCGACGCCGAGGTCACCGCCGTCGTCGAGCACTGGCGTTCCCAGGCCGCCACCGGTGGCCAGCCCTCCGCGCCGGCCACCGTGACGCCGCCGGCCGTCGAGACCCCGACCCGGCCGGCGATGAACACCGCTGCGGTCGATGGACTCGACGACGACGAGCGGGCCCTGCTGCGCGAGGCCGCCGAGCTGATCGTCACCAGTCAGTTCGGGTCGACCTCGATGCTGCAGCGCAAGCTGCGTATCGGCTTCGCCAAAGCCGGCCGGCTCATGGACACCCTCGCCGACCTGCGCGTCGTCGGCCCCTCCGAAGGCTCCAAAGCCCGCGACGTGCTCGTGCGCGTCGACGAGCTGCCCGACCTGCTCGCCGCGCTCGGCGGCGACTCCCCCGCCGACTCCGATAACGCTGGCGCGACCGTGCTGGCCTTCCCCCGCAACGGCAGCCGCCGCTGACCTGCCCCGCACCGCCCCATCCGGATCCGCCAGACGAAGGAGAGCCCCATGGACACCTCCCCCACCTCCGGCGAGCAGCACCTCGCCCCCATCGACCACATCACCACCAGCGAGGCCGGCGAGGGCCACCGATGGTCACTGGCCACCTGGTGGCGCGACAACCGCGGCACGCTGTTCGTGCGCGACAACTGGCTGCTCGGCGTGGTCGCCCTGGCCGCCCTCGCCATGCTCAGCGTGCTGCTGCGGGCCATCTGGGTCATCGTCGCCAAGCTCGTCGACGTCGCGGACGCCGGCCTCGGCGCGGCCGGCGCCTGGATCACCGACGGGCCGATCACCCACAGCATCTCCGACCCGATGCGCGTCTACCTCGACACCCACACAGCCGGCCTGCCCGCCACCGCCCGTGACCTGTGGATCATGTGGCTCGTCGCGGCCGGCGCCCTCTACCTCGGCGCGCTGTTCGGCTCCACCTACGCCCGCATCGGCTGGGCCGCGATCGGTGCCCTGACCGGCGTTGCCGTGTACGCCGGCGCCCCGGCCGGCACAGGGCCCGCCGCCGCCAGCCTGACCGCCGTGGTGTGGCTGACCCTGTCCCTGCTCGCCTACGCCGGCCGCAGCAACCTCACGGTCGGCGACATCCTGCCCAGCCTCGCCCACCGGCGCGATCGCGATCCGGTCATCGACAGCAATTACTGACCCCGCACACACGGCGGGCGGCCCACGCCTCCTACAGCCAGGGCCGCCCGCCACTCCCCCATCCAGCAGACAGAAGGAGCTACCTCCATGGTGCCCGATCCGGGTGACCCGACCTACCTCGGCGCGGCCTACGCCAGCGACAAGGATCCGCGTGGCCAGCGCCGTCTGTTCCAGATCCCCACCGCCGGCTCTCACGCGGTGCTGGTGGAGATCCCCACCAGCCTTGCCGACAGCACCTCCCACTGCACCGGCTGCGGTCACACCGACAGCGACTTCAGCGAGCTGGAGATCCTCGCCCGCGCTGGCGCGCACGCTTCCGCCTGCGGGCGAGGCACCGTCACCGCCGCCCTGGACGCCGAGATCGCCACCGTCCGCACCGAGCTGGCCCGCATCGACCCCAAAGCCGGCGGCTACCTGCAGATGGCCGGGGTGCTGCTCGGCGCCGGCCTAGCGGTACTCGGCGGCGCCGGAGCCGGCGGCCACCTCCCCCCGTCCGCGCTGCGGGTTGGCGCGGCCACCGCCGTGGTGGTCCTCATCGCCGTCGCCCTGCTCCTGCTGGCCTCCCGCCCCCGCCTCGGCGGCGACTTCGGATTCATGGCCTACGCCGATGCCGACACCGCCCAAGACGTGCTCGCCCGCATCGCCGGCGGCGACGCCGACCAGGTCCCGCAGATGACGCCGCTGACCCGCGCTCGCGAGCTGTGGTGGCTCTCCCGGGCCGTACGCGCCAAGTACGTGGCGATCGCCCGCGCGGTGCCGCTGCTGCTCGCCGGGTACGTCGGCGCGGCCGTCACCGCGGCCCTGGCGATCTGGGGGCGGTGAACGCGATGACCCGCCCACAGTTCGCCACCGATGTCCTCGGCGCCACCGACGAATACCGGCTCGACATCGTCACCGACCCCGAACCCGACAGCCCTCAGGCCGTCAGCTACTTCACCGCCAGCGACCCCGAGACGGCGAGCCGTCAGGCACAACGTCTTCTCGCTGCGGTCGACGGTCCCGACGACCGCTACGGCGAGTTGTACGCCCACGATGGCGACGGCGGCGCCGTCCACTTCGACACCATCCATCTACCCGAATGATCATTCACTACGCGCGAGTAGGCGGCCCGAATCGTCGGGCCGCCTACTCGACTACATGTAGTCGAATCCCTTTACCTCGCAAGGCAGCCCGACTCATAGGGGTATGTACCGATTTTGAGCGGCGGTCCACACAGGACATAGCGCGTCTGGTGGTTTCGGAGCGTGTTGAGGTGCCTGCTGCGGCGAGAGTCACCGTAAGATCCTCGGGTCACGCGTCTGAATTGATCTTGAGGGAGCGCCAGCGCTCAACCACTAACTCCATAAAAAAACAGAGCCCCAGACCCCGATCGTTTGGCCGCGGGAAGGGTCTGAGGCTCTCAACAAGCTCGGAGGACACCATAGCACCCACCTCCGGGCTGGGTGCATCTTTGTCTCTCGACACGGCTACCGCGTGTCGCAGCGATAGCTGCCTGCGCCCAGCCTCCCCCATTTCGCGTCCCACCTGGGGTGGATTCGTAACCCCACACTGGGTGCACCATCACACAGAGTCTTCGCGGGGCCGATTGCGCTGCCAACGGACTGCGGCGGATGCTGGCCCAGGACGTGAGCCTGTTGGGTCCACAACGGTGCCGCGATGATCACGGCATCTTCCCGCGCGTTGGACTCGGATCGTGTGGCGGCGCTCGGGTACTGCCCCGACTGCTACGCCACCGGGACGGCCGTACTCGTCGTACCCGGACAGCACCACTGCCGGGCGCACCTGGTCGATCAGCGCCTGCTGGTCGAGACCACCGCCGTCGGACAGGCCCGCCTGGTGGCCCCGCCCGGGGCCCGCCGCAGGCCGGTCTACCCGACCGGTGTGCAGGTGTCGTGTGTGTCCTGTGCCGCTGCTGGCCGGGACAAGCAGGGCCTCCCGCGCGACGGCGCGGGGTCGGATCCGCTGTGCATGCCCTGCTGGCGGGGCCGCACCGAGCGGCGAGACGCCGCCCAGCGGCACCGCCTGATCGCCGCCCTGCGCGATCGCCTCGACGACGTCCAGGACGTCGTCGACACCGGTTGCGCGGCCTGCGGTGAGCCCGAGCCGGTGCCGACCTGCTGGCTGTGTGGGTACTCCTACCTGGAGCAGGCCCGCGCCGATCACGCCCACGCGCAGGCGCTGGAGGCCGCCGCCGTCGACGAGCACTTCGCGCAGCTCGCCGAGACGGCGGACGCCCGCGAGCGGGTCGACGAGCTGACCGCGTGGATCCAGCGCCTGATGGAGACGCTGAGCGCGTTCGACGCCGGCGACAGCTGGGGCCGGCCGGTGTGGATGCTGGCCGACCTCCTCGCCCGCGACGCTGCGAGCCGTGCCAGCCGCCGGGGCCGACGCTCCGCGCTGGGCCGGGTGGGCGCGGTGCTGGCCGTCGACGCGGACCGCCGCTCCGGCCGCCGTGCCATGCCCGGCCGCGCCGAGACCGCCCTGCTCGCCGGCTGCGAATCCACCCGCCCCGTGACGGACGCCTGGCGCCGCGCCGAGGCCCTGGGCTGGCACACCCGCGTCGAACAGGGCCGCCGCCTTAGCTACGCCGAGCGGTGCGCCACCGGCCGCGCCCAGGCTCGGGCTGTCTTCGACATCACCTCGCTCCACCGAGGCGACACCGCTGCCCAGACGGCGCATGTGCCGGCCGCGCTGACGATCCTGGCCGAGCTGCTCGACCACGCCCGCGCGCTGCTCACCGAGGCGCAGGACCGTGTCGACGAGCTGGACGCCCGCGCCGGCGGCTGGGTCGACCACCACGAGCGCGTGCGCCGCCACCAGATGCGCCAAGCAGTGGCAGCCGCCCGCGATCACGCCCGTGACCAGGCATTGAATTTCCGCACCCCCCACACGGTGTCTCAAGGTATGAGCGTTTACTCCAGCTTGTCTCGGGGTCTGCTGATTCCACCGCCGATCGCCCACTCTCACGTCGTGGCAGACCGGCAAAGCCGGAGGAAGATTGGCGCTTCGCGCTCACCGAGAACGAGCCGGCGAAATTCCGGTGTTGCCAGGTCACGTCCTGTAGGGCGTCCTAGGCCGGTCCAGACGGTGTCTGAGCGCCCACAGCTGTCTCGTCCACGTCCTGAGTGGGCAGAGTGGGCGTACGACCTGGCACGGGCCCTACGAAGCCACTGGCGTTGGCTGGCCGACGCTCCCCTGCCGCGTGTGGCTGCCACCCTGGGTGCCGCGCTCAGCCGCGAGTGGAACGCCGAGGTGCTGACCACTTGGGCCAGCCAGCAGCGTCCCCGGCCTTTGCTGTCCGCGCCCCGCGATCCGGTCGCCTACCTCAAGGCGATCATCGAGGACATCCTCACCGGCCCCGATGCGCCACCGAACCCGGCAGCTCGGCACGTCGTTCACCGCCGCAGGGCCGTGGCTACCGATGCCGAGATCCGGCGGGCCGGCCGCGCGTCCTGGTGCGGACGCTGCGACCGGCACCGCCGAGTCGAGGTCGACGACCACGACCAGGTCGTGCCCTGCCCCCGCTGCTCAGGGGCGGACGAGCCCGCCGTGCAGCCTCACCGCCGGGCCGCTGCCCGCAGCGACCATGCCGCAACCAGCGCCCTCGCGGCTGCCGCCGAAGGCGATTGGCCCGACGTTGCCCAGCCCGGATCAGGCATCATTCCGGAGCGCCGCTGACCCGCCGCCCAGCGCTTGGTCGCGCCCCAACACGTGCTGGCACTGATGGTCGGCGGCGTCGCTGGCCGGAGGCCGCTCGGCCCGGCGCTGATCTCCGCCTAACCGGATGTTCAGAAGAGAGGTTTGGCTGCTTTCCTCGGTCTCCTGAATGCGCGCGGCGGCACCCTAGGGCCTCAGGGTGCCGCCGCGCTTGTGGGTTGGTTCACGTTTTATGCGTCGGAGTCTGCCGCTGGTCCACGCAGCAGGAGCTCAGCCAGGGCCCGCAGGGCGTCTGGCTCCAGTTCTGCTCGCAGCGACTCGGCGATCTTGTCAGGAGTGCCACCGAGGCGTCGGATGGCAGATGCGGCAGAAGACCTTCGCAAAGGCGCGCTACGCGGGTTGGCATCACCCCCAACGTCAGGCTCGTTAACCGCGGTTAACTCGGGCTCGGTGGTGGGCCGCTGCCGCTGCCGCAACTCATCGAGCTGCTTCTCGGGCGGTAGCTGATGGAGATCTCGCACATCCCGCAACGGCACCTCACCAGCCCTGAGCATCGACTGAACCTCCGGTGCCAACTTCAGCAGGTTGAGTCGTTGCGTAACCCAGGGGGGAGTGCGAGAGAGCAGAGCGGCTGCCGCCTTGGCAGTTCCGCACTCCTGCGCCAGTAGCTGTACGGCCCGGGCCTCTTCGATGGGGTCCAGGTTCTCGCGATCGAGGTTCTCGGCGGCGGTGGCGCTGACCCACGCCTCCCTGCTGTCGGCCAAGCCGTTCTTGACCACGATGTCGAGGTTCGGCTGTTCCGCCATCAGCGCCGCCGCGCGACGCCGGCCGCCGGTGACCTGAACCCAGATGGCGCTACCGATCGCCGTGGCGTGTTCGGGGTAGATCCGCAGGAACGCCTCTCGCGCTACTACGGCACACGGCTGGAGTTGGCCGTGCGTCCGCATGGACTCCGCGATGCTCTCGATCTTGGCGCGATCAGATGCCAAGTCCCGAGTGTTGAGCGGATTCGCGGCGACCTGATGGACGCGAGCGGTACGCGGCGCCGACTCGACGAAGGCGGGCACCCGGGCCTCGGGAAGCACCGCCTCGTCCGCGAGGTCTGAAAGGTTGACTCGCCTGCCCGCCACGTCAGACCTCCTGCAGGTTCGGCGCGCCAGACTGGCTTGGGATCGCCGCAGCCCCGCCGTAGCCCATCTCCAGAGCCAGCCGGAAGAAGTCCTCGCGAGCTTCCATCGCGGTCCGGTTTTTGGGGTACTGCGTGACTACCAGGCCCTCTGCAGAGGCGCGGGAGTGCAGCTTGTACCGCCTGACAACCGTGTTGCACATCGGCCAGCCCTTGCGCTGGATGAACTGCGCGGTCTGCTGGAGATCGGGCAGTCCGTCGCGCGGATCCCAACTGTTGACGACCACCCGGTACGGAATTCCGCGTGGCGCGATGACGGACTCGATCGTCCGAGCGGTCGGGTCGTAGCAAAGGGGCTCCGGCACCATCGGCACCAGGACGTCGTCGCACTCGTCGAGCGCGGCCTGAAGGATCCGCTCGTCCTCGAGCGAGCCCGGGGTGTCCACGAAGATGTGCTCGTAGTGCAAGTTCCGCAGCTTCCGGAGATCGCGAGGATCTTCGACCTGAGCGAAGTCGAACGGCAGACCACCCTGCCGTTCCACCCGTCGGGACCACCACACCGAAGAAGCCTGCGGGTCGGTTGAGGCAACCATGACGGGGCTCTCCGGATCGCCGATGGCCTCAGCGGTCTTCTGCAGGATCGGCTCGGGATTGACCAAGACGTCGTAGGTCACCGCCCCGAGGTTCACAGCGAGCGTCGTCTTACCGACGCCGCCCTTTTGGTTGGCGATGACATGCACCTGAGTCATGCGGGCTCCATTCCGTGTGCTTCCCGGGCCGGTTGTGGCCGCGGTACTTCGGACGCCCGTCATGCTAGGGCCGACCCTGCCCTGCTCAGTAGCCCGGTACAGGTGGTGTCGCCGATTAACCGCGGTTAACTGCGTTCGCATGGGCAGGGGGCGTTCGAAGCGCCACGCCCACGGTGGCCTCCGAATGTGCCCCGATCTAGCGTGTGCGCCGCATGCCCGGCCGGGCCGTTGCGATGCGGCGCGGCCACTGCGGATGGAGTGTTGCGACCGACTCGCCGCCTCCGGCATCACCAGATCTGCCCCAGGTCGGCGTCGACGTCCGCCTGCCCAGCCTATGTCCGCACCAACGGCGCCGAGGCGCCACCAGCTCGACCCCCGTCCATGCGCCGATGGGTAGGTCCTCCCTGGCCCCCTGCCTGCCATTTGCACGTCGGTGTCGGCCCCAAGAGGGCGTCATTCTGGAGGGCGTCTTCGCCTGACTCCCAGCGGTAGCCTCTCGGCGAGGCAGAGATGATGGTTGTTGAGCAACGAGGTCAGGAATTCTGCAGTGTCTGAGACTGAACAGTCGGGTACCAGCGACAGCCCCAGGATCGAGCTGTTTCGGGAGTTGTTTCGCCTGCACCGAAGCGCTGGTGAACCTAGTGTTCGCGAGATCGGCCGGGCAGTAGCGATGAGCCATACAACTGTCTATACCGCTCTACGGGGGCCACGGCTGCCCCGGTGGCAGACGTTGGACCTCATCGTGGAGCATCTCAAAGGAGACCGCGATGAGTTCCTCCGCAGGTGGATCGCCGCACGGGATGCGGAATCCCCCTCACCTTGGGATCTTCTGAGCAACTTCAGCGGCCCTGCTGCTCCCGGGCAAGGAACGTATCGTCCTGACCCGCCACTCGTCGTGACTGAGTCCAGTGCGCGGGTCACCTCGTCCCGGCTCGTCGAGATTCTCAACAAACTTGAGGTGCAGCACGTCAGCGACGATGCAGGAAACCTGCTTGCCGTCTGGAAGCGGCATGTCGTGCAGATCAGTCTTGAGGGGCCTGATGAGTCAATCCTCGTCGTTCGCATGCGCCCCAACGCGACTGCTCGCCTTGCACTGCGCGAAGCGACGCAGGTAGTCGTCAACGAGTGGAATCACACCCGCAGATTCCTCAAGGCGTACATCGCCGATCCCACGCCTAACGGGAGACTTCCCCTGTACGGCGAGATGCAGCTTCCGGTCTCAGCCGGTGTTAACGACGCCTTCCTGCTCGAGTTTCTCGACGCCGGTTTGGCCGTGGCCACGACCTACACCGAGTGGCTCTTCACCGAGGGCGTTTTAGAAGAGATGTAGCGCGTTCGCCTGTCGACGAAAGCTGTAAATCTTCGTTCAGCAGCTGTCCGTTGCTGGTGAAACCCGTTGTGGCGCGGAAGACACGCCTCCTGGCGCTGCCAGGCTTGATTCATGACGAAGAACCAAGCGGAGCAAGATCCGCTGATGCGTGTCCACCTGACCGTTCCCCGCTCGGTGTGCTGGCTCCTTGCCGGGGCGCTGCTGGGCAACCTTGATGACGGAGGGGCCATCCTCAGCGCCATCGGCGCGCTGCTGAACTGATCTTGCCGCGTCGTTCAGCAAGGGGCAGCAGTATCTGCGGCCGCCCTCCGCCACCAGGCCCTGGTGGGGGAGTACCGGCTGCTGCACGACACGGTCGACGACGTCCGGCTGCTGTTGCCCGACGACAGGCCCCCACGCCGACCACGACGGCCTGGCCGCCGCGGACACCGAGGAGGCGTGCCAGTGGGCCACCGAAGTGCTGGCCGAGCCGGGCGTCGTCTGCCACGGTTGGACCGCCCGCGTCAGCCACATCGCCGCACTCGAGTACGTGGCCGACCTGACCGGGGAATGCTGACGGTAAACCTCGATGCCACCCGCCCGGACGGATCCGCGCCGCGTTCGGTCAGGCTGCCGGGGTGGCGGGGGAGCGGTCGCAGGAGGTGGACGGCATCGCCGGCGTGCTCGGCGATGCCGCCGACCGGTAGAGGCAGGTCGAACAGAGCTAGCAGTGCGGCCCTGATGCTTCCCAGGAGACGGGTGAACCGCCAGCGCTGCCGGTCATCGCGGTGCCCTACGGTCGGGTGATGGCATCGGCCCCGCTGATTCTCGAGAACACCTGCCCGGGCGTCGACGATCGACGGCATCCCCTTGAGCGTTCACGGCGTTGTTGCCCTGACCTGCGATCCGGACGGCAGTGCGTTCATGAGCTTCAGCGTCGGCCCCGTGGGCGCGTCCGCCGAGGACTGCGTGTACAGCGAGTTCGTCTTCTCGCCCGAGCAAGCCGACACCCTGGCCACATTTCTCGCGATCCGGCCTGAGGGCATGAGGTAGAGGTCCGCGAACCCACAAGACGTGCGACCACGCGAGACGGGTCGGAGTCGCCTGAGCTACAACTCGCCGAGGATGCGTTCGCGTTGCTCCGCGTACTCGCTGTCGCTGATCAGACCGTCTCGATAGATGACGGCGAGTTGCCGAAGTCGTTCGGCGATCGGGCTGCGCGGTGATGTCGGGTTGTTGTGCGAGTGCGTGGGACGGTTGTCGGGGTCCGACCCGACAGGCTCGTCAGGGCCGGGCAACCGGGCCGGAAGGGCCGCCGGGTCGACGGTTCCGGCGATGCTCCAGAAGCACTCGTCGAGGGCGGTGGCGTTGCTGGCGGCGGTGCTGAGGTACCGCAGGGTTTCCGCCACGCAGTCCAGCACGGTGGCCAGGCGGGTGGCGTGGGCGGCGGTGGGGACCAGGCGGCCGGCGAGGATGTCCATGGTCACGGTCACGGCGATGTCCGCCCGGCTGGCCAACTCTGTGGGGGACACCCCGACGATTTCGGCGTACGCGCACAGGTAGCGTGCCAACGCGCGCCGCGCGGGCGGCGCCTGGCTGTCGATTGAGGCCACCAAAAGTCCGAAGTGGATCCGGCGCCGGGCGACGGGTGGCTCCGGCAGGTCGATGATTGGCTTGCCGCGCAGCGTGGGCGCTGCGATGAACTCCAGACAGGCGCATTGGCGGGCGTAGTCCTCGCGCAGCGTGGCGACCTCCGCGGCGATGGTCTTGGCCCTGAGCAGCTCATCTCGGGTCTGGTGGAACTGTGCTTCGAGCTGGTTGGCGCGATGCAGCTCGTAGTTGAGGCTGTTCTGCGAGGCCCGCAGGTTCTCGATGTAGCGGGTGGTCTCGTCTCGGAGACGGTCCTGCAGGCGGGCGAGCTTGCGCTGCAGGACTGGCACGGCGGGCTCGCTCTCGGGCACGTTGCGCTGGCCTGGCTTGCCCGGCGGCCGGCTGACGGGACCGTTGTAGCCGAGGGGTCGGTGACCGCGGGCGCACTCGTACCATCCCGCCGCGAGTGCCCGGATGCTGGCGGTGTCGCAGCTGTCCGGCAGGCAGCCGATAATCAGCTCGGTCATCTCCCACGTCGGGCCGAGACGGTAGCGGCTGAGCTGCTCGGACAACTTCTGCCGGTTCAGGCCAGGGAAGTCCAAACGGCGCTTGCGGGCGTTGCGGATGATCGTCGACTGCCCGCCGATCCCCAGGTAGTCATCGATGAGACTGCGTACGTAGAGGGTGTACTCGGCGGCGTCCGGGTTAGCGCACCGGCGCCGGATCGTGGCTTCGTCGACGGCGTACGGGCGGGTGTTGCGAGGCGGCGGGCGGCGGGCGGCGGTACTCATGCGGGTCGTCCTCGAGGCACGAGAGGTGGCCCGGCAACGGCGATGTTGTCGGGAGTCTGCCGGATCCTCTTTCCCGACATTAAGGACGCCGAGGAGAGTTGCCGGTGCCGATCAGTGCTGACTGTCTGGTCGGTCAGGGTGCTCCGCGCGAGTCGGTTGGCCGCCTGATCAGCGCGGGGCACCCCGCCATCTATACATGATGCGAGACGGCGGTGACAGAGTGCAGTATCCGATCAGGGTTCGACGCGTAACGGCGGTCATCAGCGCACTGGTTGTGCGCCCTTACACCCTCAGTGCCGCCAAGAAGGATCGCCCAGCTCAACCCCGCCGACACCAGCCTCAACACCGTCGTCCACGACGCTGGACGAGGCGTCCATACCCGCGGACGCCCCGCTGGCTCGGCCCACCAAATGAGACACCGCAGCGTGATCGTGCGGGCCGCGCCGGGCACGCCGGCAGAGCCTCTGCGGCCGGAACCTGATGGATGGGGTGGTCGGGGGTGCGACCATGGCCGCCGGCAGGCCTTAACCATCGTGCGGTCGTGTCGGGCGCTGAGCGAGGGCAGCCCTCGTCTGAACGTTGCCGCAAACCCCGCTAGGACGCCGTAGGGCAGCGGCCGGCTGCAACCGCCGGAAAATTTCCGCGATCCGCGGTTCACGCATGGCCGCTCGGCGCTCTCTAAGAGGCAGAGCGGCGCGACGGGCGCCGGCCGGAGCAGAGCGAGGTGCAGTGGAAGACATGAGCCGGGGGTGGATCGCCGCGGCGGTCATCGTCAACCTCAACGGCTGGCCGGCCTGTGGATCCGCGCCCGGTGGCGCGCCCGCGCTGAGAAGGCCCGCGGCGACTCTCTCATAGCGATCGCCGAGGCCCTGCCCAGCGGCGGCCGGCTACGCGACGTTACGGGGCGGGTGCGACGGCGACCCCCTGGTGCCAGCGGCATCCGCACCGGCTGGGCACAGTTGTCGCCCGTGTGCGGTGAGCTGTCGGATCGCCCATCGCGGGGAGGCGCATGTAGGTGAGAATCGATACGGTCGTGGCTGTCGGTAGTTGGACGCTTGCAGGGCGGTGGACGCATGAAGTGGTTTGGCAGGCAACGGAAGCCGGGTGGTGAAGGCCAGGAGCCGCAGCAGGACGGCCTGCAGGAAGTCCGGGAGATGCTCGATCCGTACCACCATCGGGCGAGCGTGGAGGACGGCGGCCGGCTGATTGTGCAGCCAGGGCAGGTGTTGGAGAACATCACCGTGGCGATGGAGCGGCTGGACATCGACATCAACACCCCAATCAGCATCGAGGATGACGTAGCGACCCAAGACGAGCTGGTGGGGATGATCCAGACCCTGGGCTTGGGTGCCCTGCTCGCAGCCCACGTGGTCAACACCGCGATGAGGATCATGTCGGCGCGCTACCCCGCCGAACTGGTCCGCCGTCCGCTACCGGAGCAGTACGACCTGCGGCAGCTGTACCCGCTCACCTTCACCGACCGCGAACACGAGACCGCACGGAAGATCTTCAACGAGCGTGCTGCCAGGACGGTCGATCTCGACGCCGACGACCTTCGCTCGAGGATGGAGCCCCTCGCCACCGGCCAGCAGGTCCAGGTCGTTCTGGCTCTGTTCTTTATGTTCGGCAGCAAGGTCGGCGCGATGAAGCACCGCACTGGCATCCAGTAGGCCGGCCTCTGGAAGGTGCAACACCCCAGCGCCGCCCCTTCGCCGGAGATCGTCCAGGGCCACCAGCCGGCGTCAAGGGCGCTGTGCGTCGCTGCGCGATGGCCTGACGACGACCACCCTTGACCCCGGCCGCCGGTCCTGGTGGACAGGCTTCGGAGGGGTGGCCCGGGGGAAGGTTGGCAACCCACTGGCCGCCGCGGTGCTCAGTAGGGCAGGGGCGGCGCCGGTTCTGCACTCATGGGGCCGCTGCTCGTGGCCCACTCGGTGGCACCTGACGAGCGACCAGCTTGCGTACCTCATCGGCCGATGACCCCCGCACGACAACCGGCTGGGAGATACGTCGGCTGTCGTCTGTGAAATCCGCAGAGTGCTCGAAGTCGCGGGCGGTGACCAGTTCTGCCAGAGGCGAGTCCGCCTGGGCCGTGAGCATCCACGACTGGCAGACGGGGAGGAGCTGCTGCCGTAGTCCATCGTCATCGCGGATCTCGACCAGCGCCCAGCAGTCCACCGGATCCACCGTGATCTCGTAGGAAATGACCGCGGTGGCCTTCCACCCGTCCTTGTCGCTCTGCCCGATCGCCGTTTCGGTGACCACCGCCACCCAGGTGTCCGGGTGAGCCGGCACTACCTGGAGCACCCTCCGGCCGACTTCAGCGGTTCCCGCATCGTCCGTCATGGATCAACCGTACTGGTCCCTCGCAGGCCCAGGTGAAGCACTGCTCTGCGGGGGGCGACAACTGCTACGCGGGTGGGTCGGGGAGCCGGTCGCGGATGCCGTCGAAGTCGGCCAGGGCGTGCTCGACGATCGCGGCGAGGATGACGTCGTGGGCGACCGGATCTCCAGACGGTTTCTACACGCCGGATGACTGGCCTTTCCCCCGAGAGACGCCACCACGGCCGTGAGCTGCAGTAGGCGGCGAACAGCACAGGGCCTCCACCGATCGGTAGGGGCCCTGTCGTAGGCGAGGGGTGCTACTCGCGGCGTTGCAGGATGCGGGCGAGCCACGGCAGCTCGGGCAGGTGGACGGTGACCTTCTGCTGGCTCCAGGGCCGGCGGAGCGCGAAGAGGCTGAGCGCGATCCACCACAGAGCGGCGATGCCGGCGGTGGTGGTGCGGGCAGGGCCGGTGGTGGTAGCCCAGACCATCGCCGTGGTGGCGGCGCCGAAGAGGATCCAGCCGAGGCGGGCGGCAACGGCCCGCCAGAAGGTAGCGACCAGGAACAGGAAGACGCCGGCGGCGCACCAGGTCCACCACAGCGTCTCGGCGTTGATGGGCAGCCCGGCGGAGTGCGCGGTGAGGTAGTCCCGGACCGGATCGAGGACAACCCGGGTGAGATTCCAGTCCCGCAGCCAGTCGACGCCACCGTCGACGGTGCCGACGACGAGGCGGCCGGCCCAGCGCAGCAGCGGGAGGACAAGTCCGAACAGCAGGAGTGCGACGAGTAGCACCCCGGCGATCCCGGCGGCGGGGATGAGCCATTCGGGCGGCCAGTCGTCGCTGTGCCGGCCGCGGTGCAGACGGCGCCACAGGTCGCCGGCCCATTCGTTGAGCATGGCTGGCCAGTTGGTGTCGCTGTCCTCGATCGGCGCCGGCCGCGCCGGCGTGGTGGTGTCGGTGCTCATTCGTCGTCCTCGTCTTCGTCCTGGTCGACGTCGTCGACGGCGATGATGACCGGCTCACCGCGGCGGGCGGCTTCCAGCTGGGCGCGGGTGAGCACGGTGTGGTTGGGCAGCTTGCGGGACAGCAGGGCCTCCAGGCCCTCGGGTGCGCCGTTGATGTCGGCGGGGGCTTGGGCGTTGATGTCGTCGAGCAGCGCGTCGACGAGCAGCGCCAGCGCGCCGGGGCCGGATCCGCCGTAGCCCCAGCTGATGCCGTAGTAGGAGTCGCGAGGCGCGGGGTAGACCTTCCCGTCGGTGGTGCGGATCCACACCGGCCCGTCGAGGATCAGCTCGGCCAGCGGCGCGGTCGCGGGCAGCCGTTGCGGCATGGCGGCTGTGTAGTTGCCGCCGCTGCGCCACACCGGGGCGTCGGTGTCGGGGTCGACCAGCGCGTCACCCTGTTCCCCGGCCTCGGCGAGCAGCTCGAACGCGGCGGTGCGTTGGGTGGGGATCAGCCGCTGCGTCCACTTATACGCCCAGGTGCTCTCGATCTCCTCGATCTGCTGCGGGTTGCTGAAGGGCAGGTCGCCGCCGCCGTCCCAGCGGGTGCCTTCCCGTACGCAGCGGCGGGCGAGGTCGTCGGCGCGGGCGAGCAGGTCGATCCAGCCGGCCCGGCGCTGGGTGGAATCGATGTCGTCGGCGTCGGGCACGGGCAGCGGACGGGCCGCGATGTGCAGCACCCCGTCCGGCAGGTTGGCCTTCTCGACGATCTCGACGTCCTGCTCGGCGGAGCCGGCGGCTTGGGCGTGTGCGAGACGTGCGAGGTTGACCAGCACCCGGGCCGCGGGGTGGCCTTCCTGGTAGGTGGAGGCCATCGTCAGCAGGGCGCCGGTGTCCAGTGCGGGAACGGCCATCGCGGTGACGGTGTCCGTTGACGGTTTCCAGTCCAGCAGCAGCTGCTTGTCCCGCAGGTTCATCGGCCACCACGGCACCGGCTGGCCCAGCACCCCGGCCAGGTCGAGCCACGTCGGCTTGTAGGTGCGGTCCGGCAGTGCCGGCAGCAGGGCCTTGAGTTCCGGACCGTGCCGCATGGAGAAACCTCCGGACACCACGACGACCGCGCCGTCACCACGCGGGGCGAGCTGCTCGGCCCACTCCCGGTGCGGCCGTCGCCGGCCGTTGGTCAGCGGCCACACCAGGTGGACCGGACCCTGCCGGGTCTGCCAGCGCAACGCGACCGCCCCGGGCAGCTCCACAGTGGTGTCGAAGGCAGTGTTGTACGGCATCGGCGGCCAGGACGTGATCGGCACCCGTCCGGACCACCGAGTACTGCGCGGGTCCAGCGCCCACTCGTAGACATCGTCCTCGGACCACCACGGCTGGCCGTCGTCGACGCCGGTCGCGGTGAGCTTCCCGGTCTTGACCCACCACCACACGGTCAGCCGGGGCACGCCCAGCAGCTGCCCCACTGCGCCCATGCCGAGCCGCCGCTGGTGGTCTTCCGATTCATCCACGTCCGCGATCCTCCGTCACGAGGGGATTGCCCTGCGTTACTGCCGTGTCAGCGTGCCAGAGCCGTCCGACACCGGCTAGCCCCAATGTGAAGATCGCCCGCCCAGCGGATAAGCTTCGTTATCCGCTGAGCAGCGCGACCATCTCAGCGGATAACGTGGTTTAGCCCTGGCCGAAAGTCCGGCCGGCACTCAGTGGATAAGAAGGACGGTGGAGCACCGTGGCCCGGACCGCGACCGCGAAGGTCATCGCGCTACGCCCCGCAGACCCGATCGCAGCCGTC
The DNA here is from genome assembly GCF_006228125.1 of Micromonospora orduensis. Taxonomy (GTDB): domain Bacteria; phylum Actinomycetota; class Actinomycetes; order Mycobacteriales; family Micromonosporaceae; genus Micromonospora; species Micromonospora orduensis. The sequence goes on from NZ_VDFY01000153.1 coordinate 56,003, forward strand.
GGCGGGGCTCTCGCGGCGCTGAACCGCCACCTCGACCGGTGCGCCCTGGCTGCCAACACCACCAAGGCGTACCGGGCCCGCACCCGCGCTTACGCCGCCTGGCTCGGCCAGCACGCCGGCGAGCACCCGGACGCCTTCGTCGACCAGGTCGGCGCCGAGGCCGCCGTCACCGCCTGGCGTCGGCATCTCATCGCCACCAAGGTCGGCCCGTCCACCGTGAACCAGGCCCTGGCCGCCGTCGACCTGCTCTACGAGATCGGCGCCGGGCTCCGGCTGAAAGTCAAGCGGGCCCGCGTGCCCCGGCCCGGCGAACCCGACGCGCTCACTTCCAAGGAGCAAGGTACGGTCGAGCGGGCCGCGGACCGCCGTGGCGTCCGCGACGCCGCGATCGTCGCCGTGCTGCTCTACACCGGCGCTCGGGCGGAAGAGTGCGCCGGTCTCGACGTCGACGACCTCGCCCTCACCGCCCGCACCGGCACGATCCGCCTGCACGGCAAGGGCGACGAGGTCCGCCAGGTCCCGGTCCCGGCACCGGCACGCGAACGGCTCAGCGCCTGGCTGCGCCATCGCGGCAGCGAGGCGGGACCGCTGTGGACCGGGCAACGCGGCCGACTCACCACCTCCGGCATCACCCAGGTGGTGCTCACCGTCGGCGACGCCGCTGGCCTCCCTGGCCTGCGCCCGCACCGCCTGCGCCACACTTACGCCACCCGGCTACGCCAAGGCGGCGCGGACTCCGCGCAGGTCCAGGCCCTACTCGGGCACGCCTCGCTCGACACCACCGCTCGCTACTTCCGCGCGGGCGTCGCGGAGCAGGCCGCCGTGGTGGAGCGGGTCTTCGAATGAAGGTCTTCGAGGACCGAATCGCGAGGTTCCCCCGCCTCACTGCGCTTCGCCGCCGGTAACGGGACGGCGGTGGGGATGAGCAAGACAGTGCTGGCGAAGCCACCACCGCCGGTGCTATCGCGCCGTCGCTGGCCGTGACATGCGGAGCGGACAAGACGGCGCCCGGAAGAACTTCCTACCAGGCGTCACCGTCTATTACACATAGCGTGTGGATCACCTTTACTGGGACCTTGGCGAATGCGCCACCGGCGCGGTGTTCGAGATCGAGCTGCGGGGGTCGACCGCCAGGGTCTGCCTTATGGACGGCGACGAGTACCAGGCGTACGTCGACGGCGACGAGTACGAGTTCTTCGGCGGCTTCTACGACCTCACCCCCGTGGTCCTGGAGGTGCCGTACGACGACCACTGGTGGCTCATCGTAGACAGCAACCCCGACCGCATCCGAGTCGCGGTAAACCAGGTCTTCGACTGATCCACCCTCCACCACTGAGGCGACGGCACCTCGCCGTGCCCCCGGACGGTCACCGGCAGGATCATCCAGGGGTCAGGGCGGACCTGACCCCGGCTCGATTCGTTGAGCAGGTCATGACGGATGTGCACCACCTGAGGGACAACCCGGCGCGCTACTACGAAGTGCTGGGACGGGTCATGTCGGCCCTGCGCGAGACCGGCGCGCTCAACGGTGCCACCCATCTCGACTGGTGGCAGGGCGCTGGCGGCCGAAGCTGGGAGATCGAGTGGCAGGGCGGCCCCTTCCCGGCCGAGGTCGCCGCGCGGCTGCTGGGGGTGCCGGAGTCCGGCGTCGACGACGACCAGGGCGAGCACGCGGTACGCGGCCTGATTTCAACCGGCCGGGGCGAGAACGAGCACGCGCACATGGTCGTGCTCGACGTGCCGGTCAACCTGCGCGCGATCGACCCGATCGGCACCAGACAGGTCTGGGCAACCCTCACTCTCCCGCAGGGGTAGGGGAAGTCCGGGCCGTGGCGCTACGCCTGACTCGCCAGCTCGACCGACGACGACCGGCCGTTGCGGCTTTCACAATCGCGCACACTCGCGTGATGATCCGATGCCCTAGGGTTACCGGCATGGTCGATGTGGACGATGAACTGGACCACCAGGGCATGGCAATCGAGCTGATCGACGCCTTTGTCGAGCGCGACGCGGCAGGCCTGGCCGCGCTCGACGCCGCCGGCCGGGCAGCGCAGGTCCAGGCGCGGCAGGCGCTGTACGACTACGTCGACCGGATCTGGGAGGACGCCAAGGCCCGCGGCTTGGACCCGGCGAGCCGGCCGGACTGGAACGTCGTGGCCGGGCTGCGGGACCTGACCAACGCGCTGGTCGAGCAGGCCGGGCAGGCGCAGGCCGACGCCGGCGAGGACTGAGCCGCCGATGACCGGCACCGGCTCGCGTGATGCCGAGATCCGGGACCTGGTGGCCAGCACGGCGATGCTCGGCCGGGTGTCCGGGCGTGAGCCGTGGCGCGAGGTGCTCCTGCGGTTGACCGGAGGCCGGTGGCCGCGCCGGTCCGGCTGGCCGGTCGTGCCCCGGCTGGCCACGCCATGGCAGGACACCGTCTCGAACGAGCGGATCGGCTGGCGGATGCGCGCGGCGAACCTACGCAGCCACGACCCCGATGACGCTTCCGTACGGGACGAGTCCGTGTTCGAGGTCGACTACCAGATATGTCATCGGTGCCGGATCGGCTGGGTCGAGCAGCCGCACACCCTGCCGGCCTACCGCCGCCGCGGCCTGGCCGCCGCCGGCCTCGCGGCGCTGCGCAGGGATAACCCTGGCTACGCCTGGCACACGCTGGGCGGGCACATCGACGGCTCGCCGGCGTTCTGGGACACCGTCGGCGCCGACGTCCCGGGCGGCTATCGGCCCCGCCGGGTGTGCGAGCACGTCACCGCCGGTGGCTGAACGGCCAGGACGTCAGATCGGTGCCTGACGCCGACTCTGGTGTGCGGCATGACCGGTCGTCGAGGGCGCGCGGACTTGAGTTTCAACCCCAGGTCAAGTTGATCGCGTGGACCCACTGCGCGGCCGCGGGTCGGGCGTTTCGGCGGTGTTGTCACCAACCCGCCCTTCTGCTGAAGCGGTAACGCGCAGGGGGTTCTAGCTGCGAAAACGTCCATTCAGGAGATCGCGACAGCGGCATCGACAATGACATAGTGCGGGGCTTGGGGGGGCGGGGCAGTAGAGTGACCCTCCGACGTGACGTTCCAATCCCAACCTCGGGACGGACTCCGGGTCGCACCCCCTAGCGAGGGCGCCCGGGTACGACTCCGAGACCCCCGGGAGATGGAGGTACGTCATGTCGAACCGATCGTCCCGGGTTCGCCGGCATGTGTGCCGGTGCACCCCGAAGTCCCGCCGCTTCACCTACCGGTGGCAGTGGCAGAAGATCACCAACGCGGTGGTCCTCCTGATGGAGGTCACGGCCAAGGCGGTGATCATCTATCGGGCCTGGAAAGGGATGTAGCCCCGCATAGCGGGGCTACATGACCGGTCGCGAAGGGCGCTCCGCTCCGAAGGTTCCAGGCCCAGAGGGCGGGGCGTTCTTCGTTGTTTTCTATTCGTGCGACGTGTCGCAGCACCCGCAGTGTGTCATAAGCGGCCGTATAGAAGTAGGGAAGCCTGCCTTGAAGGCTTCTGCAATCCGGCTGGCTGCGGTACCGTCCGGCCCCGTGACGTGCGGATACTCCAGCTTGTAACGCTAGCTCGCGTTCTGGGTGCGTTCTCTGACACACGAGGCGGGGCCGATCTGGCGGGCTGCCGGCCGAGATCAACCGTCGCCCCGTTTGGTGGCTGTGGCCCCCTCGGATCCGGCCAGCGGGCAGCGCGGCAGGTGATCGGGGTCGACCACCACCCGCGGGCAGTCCTCCTGCCGGCACTTCCACACGCGCCCCATCCAGCGGCAGCCGGCCGGGCACTCGCCGTGAGCGGGCAGCGGGGCGGGGTGGCCGGCGGGGCAGGCAGCCGGCGCCCACTCCTGCCAGACCCGTCCGCCGCCGCGCGCGCGTACCCACCGTCCCGCCACCACGTCGTGAGGGTACGAGGCAGTCGACGTGTCGATTCCGAGGGAGGGCGGGGCCACTGCTTCTTTCGTCACGTCTGGCCTGGGGGGGTGATCAACGACTTGGGCCCCCGACCAGTCGGTCGGGGGGCCCACATGCTGGAGTCGCTGTTATCGGGTCTGGCTGCGGCGTTCTGGAACGAGTTCGGGGTCGAGCCCGGCCTCTCGGAACAGGTCACGCAGTCGCTGCTCAACGTCGATCGTCGTGTCCAGGGACCTCAGCGTGGACGCGGAGGTTCGCTCGATGAGCTCGTCGAGTTCAAGGTCCTTGTGTGGGTCCATCGCTTGCCTCCCTTCTGGCTGCATCGCTCCGCTGCTGGTCGAGCTTGCGGATGAGAGCCTGCCGGGCGTGGCGCAGGTGTGAGCGCACCGTCCCAGGGTCCTGGCCGGTCACGCCGGCGATCTCGGTGGGCGTGTAGCCCTCCGCGGTCCAGGCCATGACGTCTCGCTGTCTGGTGGGCAGTTCCTTCACCATACGGTGGAAGTGCTGCGCCTCGATGTCGAAGATCTGTTCGGTCGCGTCGTCCTGGGGGCCGTTGTGCAGCCACCACTCGCGCTCTCGCCGGGACTTCTGCCGGGTGCGGATGAAGATGGAGTTTGCCGTCTGGCGCACCCACGCTGGTGGGTGCTCGATCGTCGGCCACTTCAGCAGCGCGCACTTCATGGCCTCTTGGGCGACGTCCTCTGCCTCGCTCAAGGACGCACCTTTGCGAATCAGGAAGCGGATCAGGCGCGTGAAGTCCTCGCGGTAGTACTCGACGAAGCCCTCAACATCGACCTGCTCCTTCTCCGTCTCCACCTGGTCGGACATGGACTCACCCTTCGTTCGGCATGGGGTACCGGACATGCCGTGGTTGATATGACGCGCATAGGTGGTCCTCTCTCAGCGACGCGGTGCCGGCCCGTACCGGTACTCGCGCGTACTGCTCTGGCCAGGCCTTCCGAGTGGCCAGTCGTGCTACCTCTTCACGCTGGTCGGCCCAGCGCCGACCCTCGGTCCGTCGATCCCTCAAGGGCGAGTGGTTGCTCCTCCTGTCTCCGACTTGCGCGTCGCCCCGCTGGCGCCGCCTGTTCTTACGGTAGGTGAGTGCATGGGCGACGGCTGAGCGTGCAAGCCGTCGCCCAAGATTTTTCCGGGGGATTTTTGGAACCGGCTACCGGTGCCAACGCACCAGGCAGGCGAGGACCACTGCGGCCACCGCGGCGACCAGGGTGACCAGTACCGACTGAGATACGGCATACGCGCTCGGCACGCCGACGAGCGCCAGGTTGGCGACCGTCACGAGCTTCGCGGTGTCGTCGCGGCTGCTCGGCTTCTCCGAACGCGAGTCCGCGTTGATGGCCTTGACCTTCGGCCCCATGGCTTTGGTCGTCTCGTCAGGCACCAGGCACTCCTTCGTCACGCCGTACGTGGCCCGTCCGGCTCTGACTGGTGAGTGCTGTCGATGGCGCTTGCCGTGCAGTCGATGTGGCGATGCCGTGGAATCAGAAGGTGTCCGCGTCCGGGAGCTGAGCGAGCACTTGCGGCGGCGCTGGCTCGACGGGTAGCGGCCGGGGGTCGCTGTGTTTGTCGGGGCCGCACCGGTTGAAGGGCCCGTACTCGGCGGCCAGGGCGGCGAGGTGTGGGTCGAGGTGGTCGCGCCACCAGATGCTCATGCCGGTCTGGGGGTCGCTGACCCGCAGCGTTTCCCAGGCCCGCCAGAGCGCGTACAGGCGGGAGATCGCCTCGGGGTGCGCCCACCACCGCGGGCACCAGTTGATGCCGCTGGTCGGCCCGGAGGCGAGGCGCCGCTCGACGACGTGGGCGAGGTAGTCGCCGACGAACGCCTCGACGTTGCGGTAGACCGGCTCCGCGCCAGCCGATTCCGCCGCCGAGGGCTCGGGCACCGGCGGGGCTGCGCCCGGGTCGCCGGCGAGCTGGCCGAGCAGCGCGCTGAGGTCGGCGACGGCGTCGGCGGCCGTCCCGGCGGTGGGCGTGGTCATGGGGCTGGCTCCGGTGGGACGTCGGGGGTGAGGGTCCAGTCGGTGCGGCCTGTGGGGTCCCAGTGCGCGATCGACGCGCGGATCGCCTCCGCGTAGGGCCCGTCCTGCCAGGGGGCGGTGCGGGCGAGCGCGGGCGGGGCGCCGGAGGCGTAGACGACCATCCGGCCCCGGGGCAGGGCGTGCAGGTCGGAGACGTCGAGGATGCGCTGGCGGCGGGTGGCGTGCGAGACCGATCGCTGGCCCCACCCGGATCCGCTGCTGCTGGTCGACCGGGTCGTGACGTCGTGCTCGCCGATCAGCTTCGACAGCTCTTCGAGCCAGTCCGGGTCGGCCACGCCGCCGCCGTAGGTGCGGACGTTCGCCGCCGACCAGAGCTTGCGCATGCCCTCGCGTCCCCACACGTCGATGCCCTGGGGGTAGGACTGCAGGATGGTGATGATCGGCAGGCCGTGGGAGCCGTAGTAGGAGTACAGGTTGGGCAGTTGCCGCAGGCGGCAGATGTTCGCGGCCTCGTCGAGGATGCTCAGCAGCGGCGGGTCCAGGCGGCGGCCGGCTGAGGCGCGGGCGCGCAGCTCACCGGCGCGCAGGACGGCGTCGGTGAGGGCGGCGACCAGCGGGGCGGGGGAGCCGGGCCCGCCCTGGGAGAGCAGGTACAGCACGTCGGTGCTGACCACGAACGCGGCCGGGTCGAACTCGAGGACCCCGCCACGGGTCGGTGGGGTCACCCAGGCGGTGACGGCCGGCTCGGTGAGGCACATGAGCATCTTCTGGGCGCCGGCGTAGATGCCGCCCCGGGTTTTGTCGGGCATGTTGACCACGCCGGAGACCGCGTCGGCGGGCAGCGCGAAGCCGTGCTCGCGCAGCAGCATCGCCGGTTCGTCGTCACGGGGGCTGACCGCCCACCGGTACGCGGCGAGGATGTCCCGTCCGGAGCAGGCGGCGGCCAACAGCAGGTTCGCTACGAGCTCTTCCGAGCTGGGGTCGAAGAAGGCGTCGCGGGAGACGCCGGGCTCACGTTCGGCGGCGGCGAAGTGCTCACCGAGGCGCCGGGCGTCGGTAATGGTGGCCACCGCGCGCAGCGGGTTGAACCACATCCCCTGCTCGGCGCCGAGGATGTGCTGCGGGTCGAACGCCCACACCGTGCCTCGGGCGGCGCGCAGGTCGCGGGTGGCGTCGACGATGTCGCCTTTGACGCTGGTGACCAGCGTGGGTCCGGGGGCGGCGGCGATCGCGGGGATGGCCCGGCTGGTGGTCTTGCCGGTGCGAGGGCCCCAGATGTCGACGGCCATGTCCTCCCAGGACTGGCGCAGTGGCATCCCGCCGGCGACGGTGTAGGCGATCAGCACGCCGAGCTGGTCGGGGTCGGGCCGGTCGACGTCGGCGAGGCTGGGCCGCAGCCGCCGGCCGCTGTCGGCGACGCCCTTCGGGCTGAGGTGGGCGAGGTCGGCGCGGCTGGCCATCCGCCGGGCAGCGGAGTCGACGCGGGTGCGCCGTCGACGAGTCCATCGCCAGGCCACGACTCCCACCGTGACGAGCAGCGCCAGGACGCCGACCTCGATGGCCACGACGAGCGTGCACGCGGTGGTCCAGGAGATCTCGCCGCGCACCACCGCGGCGGCCACCCGGATCGGGCCGCCACCGGTGTAGCCGGGCGGATGGGTAAGCGCGACCGGCAGCCACACCCCGCTGGCGGCGACCAGGGCGAAGGCGGCGATGCCCCCGACGAGTAGGCCGGCGTCGTCGTGGCCACCGCGCGGCCCGGCAGGGCGGCTCACGCCATCGTCCAGCGAAAGTCGGTGTTGCCCAGGCGCATCTCCGTCTCGGTGGGCTCCAGGTGCACCGGGATGCCCGGCCGCGACCCGACCTTGATCAGGAAGTTTCCCCGCCCGACGGTCCCGCTGCCCTCGGCGGCCGTCCAGGACGGCGGCGCCGACCAGGACAGCACCTCACGGCGTTCGGCCTGCGACAGCGGCCGGACCCGGGAGACGGAGTCCAGCTCCTGCTCCGAGCAGGGACCGATCATCAGCACCGCCGAGCGTTCGGCGAAGCCTCTCGCTTTGGCCCGGTCGTGGGCGGTGGGCAGCGCCTCCAGGTCGGCCAGGGAGTGGGTGATGAAGGCGGTGCCGGTGCCCTTCTGCCGGTTGAGGCGGGTCAGGCCGTCGGCGCGGTCGACCAGGCCGTGCCCGACCCGCAGCGCCCGCCACAGCTCGTCGAGCACGGTGAAGAACGTCCTCGCGGGGGCGAGGCCGAGGTCGGCCATCAGGTGCGCGGCCTCGACCTGGGCGAAGCCGTAGGACCAGGTCGACAGCAGCGTCGCGGCGGTGCGCAGTTCGTCGGTGTCGTCGATGCTAGAGATGTCCACACAGACGGCGGGGGTGTCGAGGCGAATCGCGGTGGTGGTCTGACCCTCGAAGGTGTCGCCGAGCGGGCCGTGCAGCAGCGCCAACAGGGTGCGATGCAACCCGTTGGTCTCTTCCCGGAACCGGGGGAGGTCGTGCTCTTCCTGCCAGAGGGTGACGGCCCGGACGTCGGCGGGGGCGTCGCGCAGGATGCGCAGGACGTCGGAGAGCACCGGCGGGGTGTCGGTCTCGCGTTCGGCGAGATAGCGCAACGCGGCAGCGAGGACGGTGGTCTCATCCGAGCTGACGGGCCCGCGACGGATCAGGGTGGCCAACGCGACCAGCATGTTCAGCCGCCGGTCGGTGACCGCCGCGCGCACGACGGCACCGGTGCGCTCGTCGACGCGGTCGAGGACTTGGCGCCAGGGGCCGGCGTCGAGGGGGTTGATCCGGTCCAGGCCCGGCCCGATGCGCAGGACCTGGCCGCCGAGGGCGCGGACCAGTTCGGCGTAGTCGGGTTTGAGGTCGCCGAGGATCAGCGGGGTGACGCCTTGGGCGGTGAGGCCGAGGACCATCCGCCGCACGGCTGTGCTCTTGCCCATGCCGGGTTCACCCTCGATCCACACCGACGGGTTGTTGATCAGGCGGGCGCGGGTGTACCAGGAGATCGGGTCGAAGCAGACGGCGCTGCCGGTGTAGAGGTGGCGGCCGATCGGAACGCCGATCATCGGCGTCGACGCGCCGGTGCCGAAGGGGAACAGACCGCAAACCTGAACGGTGGTGCCCCGGTACTCGATGGGCGGTTCGATGTACGACCAGGCCCCGCCGCCCGGCCCGGTGTAGCCGAGCCGGCCGGGTCGGCGGCCGGCGGGTCGACGTGGCGGGGCAGCGGCGGTGTCGCGGGTGCTCTTGGGCATGCCGGCGTCCTAGAAGGGGATGGTGGCGTGGGTGGGCAGGACCACGCCGGCGGGTAGGCCGGCGGCGAACCCGGCGGCCTGGCACCCGTACATCGGGCGCATCACCAGGCGGGCCTCCCCGGCGCGGGCCCGGATGACGCCGGTGGCCTCGTCGAGCTGCTTCTCGTCAGCGACGGTGGCGGTGACCAGCACGGTGAACCGGACGACCCCGGCGCCGGTGGCCTCTTCCTCGGCGGCCTGCTCGGCGGCGGCCAGGTCGGTGAGGTCGCGGGCGCTGGCGCGGTGCTTCTTGACGGCCAGGAACCTCGCGTCGCGCTTGTCGGATTCGACGAGCCGGGCTGCCTCACCGGGGGAGTACGGCCGGTAGATCATCGTGACGCGTTTGCGCAGTAGTTGCGGGTCGGGGTCGGTCAGCCGGCTGAACAGCCGGGAGTACACCACCCCGCGTGGGGCTTCGACCATGCACCAGGTGCGGGAGATCCCGGAGTCGTGCCGGTAGGAGTCCCAGCTCTCCCGAGTGGCCACCGGGCCGGCCTGGGTCCAGTCCGGAGTGAGCTGAGGAGCGCGGGCGAGGTCGAGGGCGGCGGCCGGGTCGTAGGCGGCGCGCACCACGCCGGCGAGTCCGCGAGCGGACATCGGCGTGATGCCGGCGCCGGTGGCGCCGGTCAGCCCGGAGTGCAGGTGCGGCAGCCGGGCGGCGACCTCCCGGCAGACGTCCTCGGGCGTCATCGACCGGCCGGGCGGGGCGGTGTAGGTCAGCGACACCCGGGTGTCGACGGTCGCGGATCCGGCCGGGGACGACTCGACCACCTCGTTGAGGACCTGCAGGGCCAAGGCCGGCGCGTCGGGCCGGGAGGTCGCCGCGACTTCGGTGGCGAGCCGGGTGCCCGGATCCGGCGTCGTCTCGATGGTGACCTGAGCCTGTACGAGCTGGGGTTCGCGCGACAGCGCGGCCAGCCAGGAGGCCAGGTGTCCGACGCGGGCGTCGATGACGGCCTGGTCGACCAGGTCCATGCCCTCGGGCGCGCAGCGCAGGGTGACGGTGTAGTGCCGGCTCTGCGGGACCACGACCACGGCCACCAGCCCGGAGCGGCCGGTCTCGACCTCGTACACCTCGGATCGGGCCAGCACGCCGGGCAGTTGGTGGGCGGCGGTGACTCGGGAGGCGACGCCGGAGACGTAGATGTGGTGGCGCCGGGAACGGGCGAGCCACCACGCCACACGGGCGGTGATGACCTGGAAGCCGGTGCGCCCAGTGATCCGGATCGCCAGGGGAGCGAGGACAAGCAGGCCGGTGAGGGCAGTGATCAGCGCGGCCGGCGGCGAGACCGTCAGCATCGCTGCGGCGAGCACCATGACCAGGAACGCGGCGATGGTTCCGGCCGGCCCGAGCCCGAACAGCCCGGCACCGCGGCCGAGCCGCCAGTTGCCGTAGGTCCGCTGATCGCTGGTCCGCTCCTGCACTCCGGTGCTCACGAGCCCTCACCGTTCGTCGCTCCGGACGCTGTCCCGCCGACCTTGCGGACCGCCGCTGGCCCGGCCTTCGTGGCAGCGACGCCCGCAGCGGCCGCAAGTCCGACCGGTCCAGCTGCGGCAGCTCCTGCCCCCGCAGCCCCGGCCCCAGCC
>NZ_VDFY01000239.1 GCF_006228125.1 Micromonospora orduensis
GGGGTGGGGAGCGCAGGATGCGGCTGTGACTGAGGCGTACCCGATGCAGGTCCCTGTCCGTGCGGCGACTGCCGAGCGTCGACAGCGGCCGGTCCACGGGCGGCGGGCCTCGATCCGGCTTCGACGACCGTGAGTGGGGCGTTCCTGGCCGGCGTGGTGGCCGGCTACGGCGTCGCCATCCCGGTCGGCGCGATCGCCATCCTGATCCTGGGGATCAGTGCCCGTACCTCGTTCCGGGTCGGCGCTGCGGCGGCGCTCGCCGTGGCGACGGCCGACGGGCTCTACGCGGCGGTCGCCACGCTCGGCGGCGCGGGTCTGGCCGGGCTCATCGCGCCGGTCGCCGGCCCGCTACGGGTCCTCGCGGCCGTGGTGCTGCTGGGGCTCGCCGCGCACGGTCTCTGGCGCACCTGGTCGACCCACCGTTCCGGGCAGCCGCCGGCGGCGCGCGCCGGCGCCGGCCTGGGCACCCCGGGGCGGGCCTTCGCGGCGCTGCTCGGGCTGACCCTGCTGAACCCGACGACGGTGCTCTACTTCACCGCGCTGGTGCTCGGCCGTCGTGACTCGGCCGACCCGGGCGCCGTCCCCGCGGCGCTGTTCGTGGCAGGTGTGTTCCTGGCGTCGGCGAGCTGGCAGCTGCTCGTCGCCGGCGGCGGCACGGTGGTCGGTCGGGCGTTGACCGGGCCGCGCGGCCGGCTGGTCACCGGCCTGGTGTCCAGCGCGCTCATCGCCGCGCTGGCGGTGGCCGCGCTGCTGCCGGGTTGAGCGGTCCCCGCCCGGCCGCCCACCCGGGCCCGCGGTGCCGTACGGTCGGGCGGTGACCAGTCGACCCGCAGCCGGGGGAGGCCGGTGGGTCGAGGTCGACCCGGCCCGCGTCGGCCGCTGGGTCGAGGGCTTCGCCGACCGGCACGGCCCGCACACCACCACCGCACGGGAGTACGGCCTGCTGCTCACCGCTGCCGACGGGACAACCGCCGAGTTGTACGCCCCGCCGGGAGCACCGGCAAGCGTCGACGTGCCCTTGTTCGTGGCGTCCGCCATCGCGCCCCGCCGGGTCGGCCTGCTGCTGGCCCGCAAGGGCGCGGTGGCGATCGGTGTGGCCGACGGCGCCGACCTCGTCGTCTCCAAGGTCGACACCCGGTACGTGCAGGGGCGCACCGCGGCGGGGGGCTGGTCGCAGCACCGGTTCGCCAGGCGGCGCGACAACCAGGCCAAGGCGGCGCTGGGCGACGCGGCGGACCTGGCCGTACGACTGCTGTTGCCGGAGGCCGCGAGGCTCACCGCGGTGGTGTGCGGCGGTGACCGGCGGGCGGTGGACACGGTGCTGGCCGACCGGCGGCTGTCCCCGCTCGTGCCGCTGCGGGCCGAGCGGCTGCTCGACGTGCCGGAGCCCCGCCACGCGGTACTGGTGTCGGCGGTCGCCGCGGCGCGGGCGGTACGGATCCGGCTGCGCGACCCCGCACCCGACTGACCCTGGACGGTCGACGGCGACGGCCGAAGACCGGGGTTCCCGGCGTGCTGGTCCGCCGGTGGTCGGAGGATGGGCGCGTGGAGTTTCTGGTTGACATGGTGACGACGGTGCCGGCGGGCACGTCCGACGACGAGGTTGCCGACATGCGCGCCCGGGAGGCGGCGCGCTCGGCCGAGCTGACGGCGCGGGGCAGTCTCCTGCGGCTGTGGCGGCCGCCGCTGGCGCCGGGGGAGTGGCGTACGTGGGGGCTGTTCCAGGCCGCCGACGCGGATGAGCTGGAGGCGGTCCTGGCGTCGATGCCGCTGCGCGCCTGGCGGCGGGAGGCGGTGACGCCGTTGACGCCGCACCCGAACGACCCGGGTCAGGCGCCCCGTTGAGCCGATCCCAGGGAGATGCCATGTCCGAGGTCCGGATCCTGCGGAGCGTCCTCGACAGGTGGAAGTCGGCGGTCGACGCCCACGACCCTGATCGCGTCGCGTCGTGCTTCACCGAGGACGCGATCTTCCAGGGTCTGCACCCGTACACCGCCGGCCGGGCCGGCGTGGCCGCCTACTACGCCGCCCAGCCGCTCGGCCTGACCGCCACGTACGACATCCGGGAGACCCGCCGGCTCGCCGACGATCTGGTCCTCGGCTACCTGGAGGTGGAGTTCGGCTTCACCGACCGGCCGGCCCTGACCGTGAACCTCGGCGTGCTCCTTCGCCGGATCGACGACGACTGGCTGATCGGCCACTACCAGGTCTCGAAACTGCCCTGACCGCCCGCTCTCGTCGAGGATGGGGTGGTGGTGGTGGGCGAAGGCCCGTCGCACCACCACCCCATCCTCGACGGTGACCGTGTCAGGTCAGAGCTGGTCGGTGGCGAAGGTGTCGCAGGTCTTCGGGTCGCCACGGTCGTAGCCCTGGGTGAACCAGCGCTTGCGCTGCTCGGACGTGCCGTGGGTGAACTGGTCCGGGTTGACCCGCCCGCCGGAGCGCTCCTGGATGCTGTCGTCACCGATCGCCTCGGCGGTGTCGACGGCCTCGCTGATGTCGGCCTCGGTGATCGACGTGAACAGCGGCTCCTGGCCGGTCTTGTCCTTGCTCTCGGTGGCGTGCCGGGCCCAGGCGCCGGCGTAGCAGTCGGCCTGCAACTCCAGTCGCACGGAGGCGGAGCGGGGGCCGCTCTGGTCGCCCTGGCCGGCCTTGGCGTTGGTGCCGAGCAGGTTCTGGACGTGGTGGCCGTACTCGTGGGCGAGCACGTACGGCGCCGCGAACTCGCCCTTGGCGCCGAACCGGGAGGCCAGTTCGTCGTAGAAGCTCAGGTCGATGTACACCTTGCGGTCGGCCGGGCAGTAGAACGGGCCGACGCCCGAGTCGGCCTGACCGCAGCCGGTGTTCACCGCCGCCTGGAAGAAGTTCGTGGTGGTCGGCTCGTAGTCGCCCCTGCCCAACTCCGGGTAGGCCTTGTTCCAGTAGTCCTGGATGCTGTTGACGTAGAGCAGGTTGCGGCAGCGCGGGTCCTCGAAGCGCTGGGCGTTGCTCTTGTCGCAGCCCTGCAGTTCGGTGCCGCCGCTCTGCCCGCCGCCCTCGTCGCCGTTGGTCATGGCGTTGAGGCCGAAGCCGCCGCCGAGCAGCGCGATGAGCACGGCCACCACGATGCCGATGATGCCGCCCCGGCCGCCGCCTCCCGGGATCGGGATGCCCATGCCGCCGCCGGACCCGCCACCGCGGCCCACGTCGTTGACCTGTGAGGTGTCGAGCTCGGCCCGCTCGTTGAGTTCCATGCTGACCCCGATCGCCGTATGCCGGTGAATGTCGTATCTGTGTCGGTTCGTCATGTAGGTGCCGGACGGGGTCCGGACAGGCGTTCCGGTACCCGATGATCTTGATCGGTAATCCGGGCGGGTCGTCTCGGCGGGCCCGGTACACTTGTCCCCGTGCCGCGCTGCGAAGGCTGAACCGCCCCGCGCCGACGGGCCCACCGCCCGCCGGCGCTTTCGCGTGCCCTGAGTCAGCCTTCCAGACCCCGAGAGCGAGTCCCACGAGATGATCACTGCCACCGGCCTGGAACTGCGTGCCGGTTCCCGGATCCTGCTGTCCGACACCACGCTGCGCGTGCAGCCCGGTGACCGGATCGGCCTGGTCGGTCGCAACGGCGCCGGCAAGACCACCACGCTGAAGGTGCTCGCCGGCGAGGGGCAGCCCTACGCCGGCCAGATCGACCAGCGCAGCGCCATCGGCTACCTCCCGCAGGACCCGCGCACCGGCGACCTGGAGGTGACCGGCCGCGACCGGGTCCTCTCCGCCCGCGGCCTGGACGTGCTGATGTCCCAGATGCAGGAGATCGAGGCCCGCCTCGCCGAGGACGCCGACGAGAAGCTGGTCCGCCGCTACGGCGCGCTGGAGGACCAGTTCGCCGCCCTGGGCGGGTACGCGGCCGAGGCCGAGGCCGCCCGGATCTGCGCCAACCTGGGCCTGCCGGACCGGGCGCTCGCGCAGACCATCGGCACCCTCTCCGGTGGTCAGCGCCGGCGCATCGAGCTGGCCCGGATCCTGTTCCGCGACGCGGGTGAGAACGGCGGCGGCATCCTGCTGCTCGACGAGCCGACCAACCACCTGGACGCCGACTCGATCACCTGGCTGCGCGGCTTCCTCGCCAACCACAAGGGCGGTCTGATCGTGATCTCCCACGACGGCGCGCTGCTGGAGTCGGTGGTCAACAAGGTCTGGTTCCTCGACGCCACCCGGTCCGTCGTCGACGTCTACAACCTGGGCTGGAAGGCGTACCTGGAGGCCCGCGAGACCGACGAGCGGCGTCGCCGCCGGGAGCGGGCCAACGCGGAGAAGAAGGCCGGCGCGCTGATGGCGCAGGCCGACAAGATGCGGGCCAAGGCCACCAAGACCGTCGCCGCGCAGAACATGGCCCGCCGGGCCGAGAAGCTGATCTCCGGCCTCGAGGAGGTACGGGTCGCCGACCGGGTCGCCAAGGTGCGTTTCCCCAGCCCTGCGCCGTGCGGCAAGACCCCGCTCACGGCGACCGGCCTCTCCAAGTCGTACGGCTCGCTGGAGATCTTCACCGACGTCAACGTGGCGGTGGACCGGGGTTCCCGGGTGGCGATCCTCGGGCTCAACGGCGCCGGCAAGACGACGCTGCTGCGGATGCTCGGCGGCCTGCTCACCCCGGACACCGGCGAGGTGCACGCGGGGCACGGCCTGCGGTTGGGCTACTACGCCCAGGAGCACGAGACGCTGGACGTGGAGCGGACGGTGCTGGAGAACATGCGCGCCGCCGCCGTCGAGCAGTCCGACACCGACCTGCGCAAGATCCTCGGCGCGTTCCTCTTCTCCGGCGACGACGTGAACAAGCCGGCCGGGGTGCTCTCCGGTGGCGAGAAGACCCGGCTGGCCCTGTCCACCCTTGTCTGTTCCGGTGCCAACGTGCTGCTGCTCGACGAGCCGACGAACAACCTCGACCCGGTCAGCCGCGAGCAGGTGCTCGACGCCATCGCCAACTACCCGGGCGCGATCGTGCTGGTCACGCACGACCCGGGCGCGGTGCTGGCCCTCAAGCCGGACCGCGCGATCCTGCTGCCCGACGGCGACGAGGACGCCTGGAGCGACGACCTGCTCGAGCTGGTCGAGCTGGCCTGACCGCGCTCGGCCCGGTCAGCCGAGCAGGTCGACCAGCTTGCCGAGCACGCCGGAACCGGCCAGGATCACCACCCCGATGCCGATGAAGATCGTCGGTACCAGCCAGTGGCCGGCGCGCTCGACCAGCCGGACCACACGGGGGTGCCCGCCGAGCCAGGCGCCGGCGGCGCACCACAGCGCGATGAGCAGCACGAACATCAGCAGGAAGATCGCGCTGTCGGCCGCGCCCAGAGCCCGGAACACCGGCACGTAGACGGCCACGTTGTCGGCGCCGTTGGCGATCGTCACCCCGGCCACACCGAGGGTGGACGCCACCACGGCCGGCGTCTCGTCGTCGTCGCGGCGCGCCAGGGCACGGACGCCCAACGCGATCGGCAGCAGACCGAGCAGCCCGGTCCACGGCTCGGGCACCACCAGCAGGCCGGCCGCGACGACCGCGCTGGCCAGCGCCAGCGCGCCGATGCCGAGGTACTGACCGGCGACGATCTGCCAGGGGCGGGGTCGGCCGCTGGTGCGGGCCGCGACGAAGAAGAGCGTCAGGATGACGATGTCGTCGATGTCGGTGGCGGCGAACACCACCGCCGCTCCGGCCGCGGTGCCCAGAAGGTCGATCATGGTCGAAGGGTACGGCCGTCGGCAGGTGTCGCCGCGCGGCGGCGGTGGTACGCCTGGCCGGCGCGGTGGGACGGATCGCCAGGATCACTCTATCGGGAAGCTGACATTGCATAGCGTGTCGGTTGGCGAAGAGTTGATATCTGGCGCATGATCGTTCGAGGCGGTCTAATAGGTGGGACCGTATCCGAACCGCACAGTCTGGGACGTGAGGACACAGCATGGCAGCCACTGGCACAGCCACCAGCACTGAGAAGGGTCGCCGGATCATCGGAGCCGAGCGTCAGACGCTCGCCAAGGACCTGGTAAAGCGGTACACCTCGGGGGAGAGCATCCGCGCGCTGGCGGCCTCGACCGGCCGTTCCTACGGGTTCATCCACCGAGTGCTCACCGAGTCCGGGGTGCAGCTGCGTCAGCGCGGCGGTGCCCGGCGCCGCAAGAAGGCGTGACCCGCCCCTCAGCGTCGTTCACCAGCGCCGCGCCCCGGGCCGCCCGGTGACCGCCGAGGCGACCGGGGTCCGGCTGACCTGCGACGGGCCGGTTGCCACGGTGACGTTGTGCCGGCCCGACGTGCTCAACGCCCAGACGCCCGCGATGTGGCGCGCCATGAGCGACTTCTCGCGGGACCTGCCCGGCGACGTGCGGGTGGTGGTGGTCCGTGGCGAGGGTCGCGCGTTCTCCGCCGGCCTCGACCTCGCGGTGGCCGGCGCCTCCGGTCCGGGGTCGTTCGCCGAGCTGGCCACGCTGCCCGAGCAGGAGTGCGCCGACCGGATCGCCGAGTTCCAGGCGGGTTTCACCTGGCTGCACCGCCCCGATCTCATCACCGTGGCCGCCGTGCAGGGCCACGCGATCGGTGCCGGTTTCCAACTGGCGCTCGCCTGTGACCTGCGCGTCCTCGCCGCCGACGCGAAACTGTCGATGGCCGAGGTGACCCTCGGGCTGGTGCCCGACCTGGCCGGCACGAAGCGCCTCGTCGAGCTGGTCGGCTATTCCCGGGCGCTGGAGATCTGCGCGACCGGCCGTCGGCTGGACGCCGCCGAGGCGGACCGGATCGGGCTGGCCACCCTGGTCGTGCCTCCGGCGGAGCTGGACGGCGCGGTGCGGGACCTGACCGCCGGCCTGCTCTCCGGGGCCCGCGACGCGGTGGTGGAGATCAAGGCGCTGCTCGCCGGTGCGGCCGGGCGCTCGCACGCCGATCAGCAGCGAGCCGAACGGGAGGCGCAGACCCGCCGGCTGCGCGACCTCGCCGGCCGGGGAGAATAGTAAGGACCGCACGGGAAGATCCGGGTTACGACCGAGGTTGTCAGAGTCGTCGGGAGAATTGACCTGACGTGCGGTCCGCCCGACGACCCGGAGGTGAACGGTGTCCAACCCGATGTCCGGCGGTGGCATGGCGGGATGGAGCATGCTCCGGTCGATGCGCAACCGCGACGAGGTCTCCGCCCACCGGCTCAAGCGTGGGGTGGCCCGGCGGATCGTCGCCTTCGCCCAGCCGTACCGCCGCGACATCATCATCTTCCTGGCCACCGTGGTGCTGGCCGCCATCATCGGCGTGGCCACCCCGGTGCTCGCCGGCGACGTGATCAACGCGATCAACAGGGGTGGCGCCGAGGCGGGCCGGCTGGTGGTCCGGCTGGCCCTGTTCATCGCCGCGCTCGCCGTCGCCGACGCGCTGCTGTCCCTGGCCCAACGCTGGTATTCGGCCCGCATCGGCGAGGGCATCATCCTCAACCTGCGCACCCGGGTCTACGACCACGTGCAGCGGATGCCGTTGCAGTTCTTCACCCGCACCCAGACCGGCGCCCTGGTCAGTCGACTCAACAACGACGTGCTCGGCGCCCAGCGGGCGTTCACCTCCACCCTCTCCGGCGTGGTCAGCAACGTCATCCAACTCGTGCTCACCGCTGCGGTGATGTTCACCCTGTCGTGGCAGATCACCGCGCTCTCCCTGGTCCTGCTGCCGATCTTCATCATCCCGGCCCGTCGGGTGGGGCGGCGCCTGGCCGACATCACCCGTGAGGCGTACAACCTCGACGCCAAGATGAGCGCGACCATGACCGAGCGGTTCGGGGTGGCCGGCGCCCTGCTGGTGAAGCTCTTCGGCCAGCCCGAGATCGAGGCCCGCCGGTTCGCCGACCGGGCCGAACGGGTCCGCGACATCGGCATCCAGTCCGCCATGTACTCCCGCACGTTCTTCGTGGCGATGCTGCTGGTGGCCTCGCTGGCGCAGGCCCTCACCTACGGCCTCGGCGGCTGGCTCGCGGTCACCGGCGGCGTCAGTGCCGGCACCGTCGTGACCCTCGCGCTGCTGCTCACCCGCCTGTACGGTCCGCTCACCGCACTGTCCAACGTGCGCGTCGACGTGATGAGCGCGCTTGTCTCCTTCGACCGGGTCTTCGAGGTGCTCGACCTCAAGCCCGGCATCGTGGAGAGGCGCGACGCGGTGCCGGTGCCCCGGGGCAACGGCCGGGTCGACTTCCGTGACGTGCGGTTCCGTTACCCGAGCGCCGCCGAGATCTCCCTCGCCTCCCTGGAGGAGGTCGCCACCCTCGACCGGACCGTCAACGAGCCGGTGCTCAAGGGTGTCTCGTTCAGCGTCGAGCCGGGGCAGATGGTCGCCCTGGTCGGCCCGTCCGGCGCCGGCAAGTCGACGCTGTCCATGCTCATCTCCCGCATCTACGACGTCACCGACGGGCAGGTGCTGGTCGGCGGGGTGGACGTCCGCGACGCGACACTCGCCTCGCTGCGCGACGAGATCGGCGTGGTCACCCAGGATTCGCACCTGTTCCACGAGACGATCGCCGAGAACCTGCGCTACGCCAAGCCGGAGGCCACCGACGACGAGATCTGGGCCGCGCTCGCCGGCGCGCAGGTGGCCGACCTGGTTCGGGCGCTGCCCGACGGTCTGGACACCACGGTGGGGGAGCGCGGCTACCGCTTCTCCGGCGGCGAGAAGCAGCGCATCGCGATCGCCCGACTGCTGCTCAAGGCCCCATCGATCGTGATCCTCGACGAGGCGACCGCCCACCTGGACTCGGAGAGCGAGGCCGCCGTGCAGCGGGCGCTGTCGGTGGCGCTGGCCGGGCGTACCGCCCTGGTGATCGCGCACCGGCTCTCCACCGTCCGTGACGCCGACCAGATCCTGGTCCTCGACGGTGGGCGGATCGTCGAGCGGGGCCGTCACGACGAGCTGGTCGCGGTCGGCGGGCTCTACGCCGAGCTGTACCGCACCCAGTTCGCGGTCGCCGACTCGCCCCGGCCCTTCGCGGACGCGACAGGCCCCGAGCCGGTGGTCATGCCGCTGGGCACGTACGTCGCCGACGAGGCGATGCCGCCCGCCGCCGCCAACTGACCGGCGGCGGCTCAGGTCGGGCGGCGGTCCGGCAGGCCCGTCGCCACCCGCAGTTCGGCGAACGCGGCGCCCAGCGTGACCGGCGTGAAGTGCGCGTTCAGGCCGCTGGGGTTGGGGAGTACCCACAGCCGTGCCCCGGCCAGCGACTCCGGCTGCGGCCCGAAGGCGGCCTTCGGCCGGCCGAAACCGATCCGGTACGCGGTCACCCCGACCACCGCCACCCAGCGCGGCCGGTACCGGGCCACCTTGTCGGTCAGGATCGCGGCACCGTCGAGGAGTTCGTCGGCGCTCAGCTCGTCCGCGCGGGCGCTGGCCCGGGCGGCCATGTTGGTGATGCCGAGCCCGAGGGCGGGCAGCGCCTCCTGTTCGCTCGGGTGCAGCAGTCGGGGGGTGAACCCGCCCACGTGCAGCGCCGGCCAGAACCGGTTCCCGGGCCGGGCGAAGTGCCAGCCCGTGGCCGCCGACCAGAGGCCGGGGTTGATACCGACGAAGAGCACCGCGAGGCCGGGCGCGAGCACGTCGGGAATGGTCCGGTCCGTGGCGGCGGCCAGGTCCGCCCTGGTCGGCCGGGGATGGCCGGCGGCAGCACCGCCACGGCGGGCCACGTCGGGCGGCAGCGCGCCGGCATCTTCGGCGGAGCCGGCCGACACGGCACGAGAAGGCTCGCCCGGCGCGCCGGCCCGTGCGGCCGGGTCGGGCGTCACAGGCCGCGGAGCGCGCCGCCGTCGACCGGCACGGTCAGACCGGTCAGGTAACTGGCGGCGGGGGAGAGCACGAACGCGGCCACCCGGCCGAACTCGGCCGGGTCGCCGAGGCGCCGCAGCGGGATGCTGGCCTCCGCCTCGGCACGGGCCCGCTCCGGGTCGCCGGTCGCGGCGAACAGCTCACGGTTGCGGTCGGTCAGGATCCGGCCCGGCAGCAGGCCGACCACCCGTACGCCGCGGGGGCCGTAGTCGTCGGCGACGTCCTTGGCGACGCCGACCAGGCCCGGTCGCAGGCCGTTGGAGATGCCGAGGCCGGGCACCGGGCCACGGGCCGAGGTGGAGAGCACCAGACCGATCGCGCCGCCCTCGTCGAGCGCGCCGGCGATCGTGCGTACCGCGCGGACGGTACCGAGGAAGACGGTCTCGAAGGAGACCCGCCACTGCTCGTCGCTTATCGACGCCGCGTTGCCGGCCGGTGGACCGCCGACCGAGATCAGCGCGCCGTCGAGCCGGCCGAAGTGCTCCCGCGCCGCCGCGACGAGCCGCTGCGGGGTCTGCGGGTCGGCCAGGTCCGCGGTGACGCCGACGGCCCGCTGCGGCCCGCCCAGCTGCTGCGCGGCGGTGGCCACCGCGTCGGCGTCCCGGGCCGAGAGCACCACCCGCGCCCCGTCGGCGACCAGGCACTGCGCCGTCGCGTAACCCAGGCCGCGGGAGGCGCCGGTGAGCACGTAGACGCGGTCGGTCAGTCCGAGATCCATGCCGCCGATCCTGCCGTATCCCGTGCGCCCCCGGCAAAGTCGGCGGGTGGACGGCGGGCCGGGCGCAGCAGGCGTACCCGACCGGCGATCTGCACCGCCACGGCCCCGCCGGCGCGGGCCACCGCCGGCAGCCGGCGCGGACGTGGCGTCGTGTGCCCGTCGTAGCGCAGGCCCGCCTCACGGACGGCCAGCTCCTCCGCGCCCGCCGGCGGCAGCTCACCCTGTTCGCGCAACGTCCGGGCCAGGTCCCAGCCGTCGCGCAGCGATCCGGTCGTGGGCCGGCCGGACGCCCAGCGCACGAACGCCGCCGGCCACCCGTCGCCCAGGCCGGCGGCGAGCAGCGGCCAGTGCCGGGCCACCTCGCCGGCCCGCTTGCGCAGCAGCGCCGCGCGGGCGGCAGCCAGCGGCCCCGGGCTCGCCGAGCGGCAGGCCGAGCT
>NZ_VDFY01000156.1 GCF_006228125.1 Micromonospora orduensis
GGGTGACCATGGCGGGCGAAGCCGGCTCGGGGGCGCTGCGCGAACTGATCCTGGTGGTCGCGGTCGCGCTCGCCGGGTTGTTGCTCGCCATGGTTGCGGCCTTCGCGCCCTGGCATGCCACCCCGGCGGGCAACGCTCCCGCCGGTCTGGTGGAGCTGCACAGCCCGGGCGACCCGGGCTCTGGCCCGACGGTCGCACACCGGAGCTGAGCAGCGACCGGCCGACCGGTGCCGGCGGAGGGGCAGGCCCGGTCAGGATCGGTACGAGGGTGTGGTCGGGCCGGCGGGGCACCGGTCCGACCACACCGCCCGACCTGCTCAGGACGTGCTGCGGGCGTGGCCGCTCGGGTCGCGGGTGAGCAGGTCGGTCAGGCTCGTGCTGTCGACCACTGTCGCGATCGCCCCGTGCACGGCCAGCCAGACGTCGGTGAGCCTGGCGGCCACCCCGTGGTAGCCGGCCCGCTAGGCCGGCAGGCCGCGCACGGTGGTCAGCGAGCCGCCCACCGCGCGCAGCACGTCCCCGACCGTGATCTCCGCGGCTGGCCGGGTCAACGCGTACCCGCCCTCGGCGCCACGGTGGCTGTGCAGCAGACCGGCGCGGCGCAGGTCGAGCAGGATGCCCTGGAGGAAGCTGAGCGGGATCTCCTGCACCTCGGCCAGGCTGGCCGCCTTCACCAGCTCGCCGGCACCGCCCTCGCCGTCGCCGGCACTGGCGGCGGCGACGGCGAGCATGGCCCGGAGCGCGTAGTCGCTGCGCGCGGAGACGTACACGTCACTGACCAGCCTGGTCCAGTACGCCCCAGCGGCACCGGATCGCAGTGTCGGCCGCGCCGAACGCGGCGTCGACGACCAGGCCGAGCACCAGGATGACGATCATTGTGGAGAGCAGCCAGGGCGAGTCGGAGAGTTCGCGGGAGTAGGTGAGCTGCGCGCCGAGCGAGGTCTGCGAGATGCCGACCACGATCAGCTCACCGGCCATCAGGCTGCGCCAGGAGAATGCCCAGCCCTGCTTGAGCCCGGCGACGATCGCCGGGAGGGCGGCCGGTGCGATGACGTACCGGTAGAGGTCGAGCCCGCGTGCGCCCAGGTTGCGTCCTGCGCGCAACAGCAGCGGCGGAACGTAGTCCACACCGGAGATCACTCCGTTGGCGATGGACGGCGCCGCGCCGAGCACCACCACGAAGAAGATCGCCTTCTCGCTCAGCTCGAAGAGCAGGATGGCCAGCGGGAACCAGGCGATCGACGGCATGGTCTGCAACGCGGTGATCATCGAGCCGATGGCGGCCCGGAGCGCCGTGGACCGGGCCACCGCGAGGCCGAGCAGCAGGCCTACGGTGACCGAGAAGACGTACCCGACGGCGGCCCGGCGCAGCGTGGTGAGCAGGCCCTCCCAGAGCTGCGGACCCTGGGCCTGGGCCACCAGCTCACGGCCGACGACCAGCGGGCCCGG
This sequence comes from Micromonospora orduensis, assembly GCF_006228125.1. Classification (GTDB taxonomy): domain Bacteria; phylum Actinomycetota; class Actinomycetes; order Mycobacteriales; family Micromonosporaceae; genus Micromonospora; species Micromonospora orduensis. The sequence continues at coordinate 1,450 of NZ_VDFY01000156.1, forward strand.
CAGCGAGTACGGCGGTTTCCAATCCGACCAGACCACCAGTTGCCAGGCCAGGATGGCGATTGTCAGCGCGGCGAGCTTGGGCCAGGTCGCTGCCCAGATCCGGGCTCCCCGGGAGACCTCCTTGTCCCGGCCGGCGATCTCCAGGGCGTCGAGGCCGGAGATCTGCGCGTCGGTACGCGCCGAGCTGGTGAGGATGTCACTGGCCATGGCGGCCCACCTCCGTACGGAGCCGTTCGGTGACCTCGGCGGCGATGGCGGCGACCTCGGGGGAGTCGATCCGTCGTGGGCGCGGGATGTCCACCTCGGCGGAGTAGATGATCCGGCCGGGGCGGCTGGAGAGCAGGATGATCCGGTCGGCCAGCCGGGCCGCCTCGCGGACGTTGTGCGTCACGAAGAGCACCGAGAGCTTGCGCTCGGACCAGATCCGCTCCAGCTCGTCGTGCAGGATGTCGCGGGTCATCGCGTCCAGCGCGCCGAACGGTTCGTCCATCAGCAGCACCGGGGTGTCCAGGGCCAGGGTGCGGGCGAGCGCGACCCGTTGCCGCATACCGCCGGACAGTTCGTGCGGGCGTTTGCGGCCGAAGTCGCCGAGGTGCACGGTGCGCAGCAGTTCGGCGACCCGCTCGCGCCGCTCGGCCCGAGGCAGCCCGCGCAGCTTGAGCGGCACCTCGACGTTCGCCTCGACGGTCAGCCAGGGAAACAGCGCCGGCTCCTGGAACATCAGCCCGGGGTTGGCTCCGCCGGCCAGGCCGATCTGTCCGCCGCTGGGCCGATCCAGCCCGGCGACCAGGTTGAGCAGGGTGCTCTTGCCGCAGCCGGAGGCGCCGACCAGGCAGACGAACTCGCCGGGCGCGACGTTCAGGGACATCCCGTCCAGGGCCAGTACGGCGTTCGCCCCGCGTCCGTACACCTTGGTCACGCCGGAGAGCGCGACCGCGGTGGTCGCGCTCTGCGGCGTCGTCGTGGTCGACGTCATGGCTGGGTGACCGCGGGCTTGCCGGCCGCCTTGAGCGCGGTGTTGAGGTACGTGAGGTCGTACAGGCCCTTGAGGTCGACCGGTTCGGTCAGTCCCACCTCGACGGCGTGGTCGAGGCCGGCCTTGAGCGAGGTGGCGATCGGGTCGTTGGTGAACTCCAACGTCGGCCACGCCTGCTTGATCAGCTTCAGGTCGAGCGGCTTGCCGGTGATCTTGCCGATGGCGTCGGAGATCGCCTGCTGGGCCTCGTCGGGCTTGCTGTTGACGAACTCGTTCGCGGCGACCTGGCCGTCGACCAGCTTCTGCACGACGTCCGGGTGCGCCTTGAGGAACTTGGTGCTGACCAGGAGGTTGGTGATGACGAACTTCTTGTCCGGCCACAGGTCGCGCTCGTCGACGAGCACCTTGCCGCCGGCGTTCACCAGGCGGGACACGAACGGCTCGGGCACCCAGGCGCCGTCGATCGCGCCGCTGTTGAACGTCTCCACCGTCTGGGCGTTCTCCTGCGGGACGATCTTGACGTCGCCGCCACCCTCCTTGGTGGTGGTGAGCCCCTGCTGCTTGAGCCAGTAGCGGATCGCCACGTCCTGGGTGTTGCCCAGCTGCGGGGTGGCGATCTTCTTGCCCTTCAGGTCCTGGGGGCCGGTGATGCCCGGCTTGACCACCAGGGCCACGCCGCCGGACGCCGCGCCGGAGACGACCCGGACCGCCTCGCCCTTGGACTTGGAGAACGCGTTCACTGTCGGGTTCGGGCCGATGTAGGTGGCGTCCAGCGCACCGGAGAAGACGGCCTCGATGGCGGCCGGGCCGGCGTTGAAGGTCTTCGGGTCGAGCTTGACGTTGGCGCCGAGCTTCTCGGCGAAGATGCCCTTCTCCACGCCGACGACCGCCGGGGCGTGGGTGATGTTGGGGAAGTACCCGAGGCGCAGCGTCACCGGGCCGGAGCTGCCGCCCGCGCCCTCGCTGTCGTCGCCGCACGCGGCGGTGCTGCCCAGGGTCGCCGCGCCGAGGGTGGCGAGGGTGGCCAGGGTGACCAGCCGGCGCAAGGGAAGCCGTCTCATCGTCCATCCAATCCGCAGTATTCCTACTTAGTTGGTAGGAACAGTGGGCCAGGCCACGGTCGGCGTCAAGACCCATCCACATGCCGGGAAGGCGCGTCTCAGTTATATCGGTATTTCCTACCTATTAACTAGGGTAGGCGGGTGACCGGATCGATGACCTTCCACTGGTTCCTGCCCACCTCCGGCGACAGTGACCAGGTTGGCGCCGCCACCGTCACCGCCGGCGCCGCCCGGCACGACCGGGCCGCCACCGTCGCATATCTGGCCGAGGTCGGCCGCGCCGCCGAGGCCAACGGCTTCGCTGCCGTGCTCACCCCCGTGGGCGCCGGCTGCCCCGACCCGTGGATCGTCTGTGCGGCGGTCGCCCAGCACACCGAGCGGCTCGGCATGCTGGTCGCGGTCCGGGCCGGCTTCGCGCTGCCCACCCTGATCGCCCAGCAGGCCGAGGCGTTCCAGGCCGTCTCCGGTGGCCGACTGTCGCTCAACATCGTGACCGGCGGCGACCCGGCCGAGCAGCGCGCGTACGGCGACTTCCTGGGGCACGACGAGCGCTACGCGCGCACCGGGGAGTTCATCGAGGTGCTACGGCGCGCCTGGGCGGGCCGACCCTTCGACCACGCCGGCCCGCACTACCGCGTCGACGGCGGCGGGCTGGCCACCCCGCTGGACGACCCACCGCCTGTCTACTTCGGCGGCGCGTCCCCGGCCGCCGAGGCGGTGGCCGCCCGGCACGCCGACACGTACCTGATGTGGGGCGAGCCACCGGCGGCGATCGCGGCCCGGGTCACCCGCATCCAGGCACTCGCCGCCGAGCGGGGCCGCACCCTGCGTACCGGCCTGCGGCTGCACGTCATCGCCCGGCCCACCAGCGCCGACGCGTGGGCGGAGGCCGATCGGCTGCTGGCCGGGATGAGCCCGGAGCGGATCGCCGCCGCCCAGGCCCGGTTCCGCCGGATGGACTCCGTCGGCCAGGCCCGGATGGCCGCGCTGAACGCCGGCCGCACCGACGGGCTCACCGTCGCACCGAACCTCTGGGCCGGGGTCGGCCTGGTCCGCGAGGGCGCCGGCACCGCACTGGTCGGCAGCTACGCCGAGGTCGCGGCCCCGGATCGACGAGTACGCAACGCTCGGCGTCGACGAATTCATCCTCTCCGGCTGGCCGCACCGGGAGGAGGCGGAGCGGGTCGGCGCCGAGGTGCTGCCCCGTGTCCGCGCGATGCCCGACCGACGTCGCGCGGCGACGTTGCCCGCGCGCTGACCCAGGTCACCCCTCGGCGGTGGGTCGGCCGTGCACCACAAGTTCTCCGATCTCCAACCGGCCGACGCGCAACTCCCGCACGATCGCCCGGCGGATCGCCAGCCGCCCGATGAGAAGCGCCCCGACGGCCACGGCCCCGAAGGCCAGCGCCTCCACGGCGAGCACGCCGATCGGCGCCGCGCCCCCAGCCCGCGCGCCGGTGGCCTCCGCGCCCGCAGCCCGCGCCCGTCGCCGCCGTGCCGTTCGCGCGCGCCCCGGTCAACCGCATCAGGCGTACCTCTCGCTTCATCCGCCCATTGTCCCCGTACCGCCGGCTCCGCGGAGGTCGCCGGTGGTGGGAGTTCCGACGCGCTAGGGTCGATCCCGTGGTGGCGCGGAGATCCAGAATTCCAGCGACGAAGTATCCGGTCGAGCGGTTCACCCTCGACAACGGCCTGCGGGTGGTCCTCACCCCCGATCGCAGTGCTCCGGTCATCGGGGTGGCGGTCGTCTACGACGTCGGCATCCGTTCCGAGCCGGAGGGGCGCACCGGCTTCGCCCACCTCTTCGAGCACCTGATGTTCCAGGGCTCGGAGAACCTGGAGAAGCTTGCCCACTTCCGGCACGTACAGGGCGCCGGCGGCACCTTCAACGGCTCCACCCACCTGGACTACACCGACTACTTCGAGACGCTGCCGAGCAACGCGCTGGAACGCGCGCTGTTCCTGGAGGCCGACCGGATGCGCGGCCCCCGACTGACCGAGGAGACCCTGCGCAACCAGGTCGACGTGGTCAAGGAGGAGATCCGGGTCAACGTGCTCAACCGCCCGTACGGCGGTTTTCCCTGGCTGACCCTGCCGCCGGTCATGTTCGACACGTTCCCCAACGCGCACGACGGGTACGGCTCCTTCGACGACCTGGAGTCGGCGACCGTCGCCGACGCCGCGGACTTCTTCCGCCACTACTACGCCAGCGGCAACGCGGTCCTCGCCGTCAGCGGTGACATCGACGTGGCCGAGGCCACCGAACTGGTCACCCGACACTTCGGCGACGTGCCGGCCCGCCCCGCGCCGAAACGACCCGACTTCACCGAACCCGACCTGACCGCCGAGCGGCGCACCTCGTACACCGACAAGTTGGCACCGCTGCCGGCGGTCGCCGGAGCCTGGCGGGTGCCCGACCCGATCACCGACTTCACCGGGTACCTGCCGTACGTCGTGCTCGCCGAGGTGCTCACCGACGGCGACGCGTCGCGGCTCGTCGAGCGGCTCGTCCAGCGCGACCGCTCGGTGACCAGCCTTGGCGGTTACCTCGGTTTCATGGGTGACCCGTTCGACGTGCGTGACCCCACCGCGCTGCTGCTCCAGGCGCACCTGCCGCCCGGCGGCGACGTGGACAAGGTGCTGCGCACCGTCGATGAGGAACTCGACCGGCTGGCCACCGACGGCCTGACCGACGGTGAGCTGGCCCGTACCCAGGCCCGGATGGCCACCCACCTGCTGCGCGACACCGACGCGGTGCTCGGCCGGGCGCTGCGGATGGCCGTACTGGAACAGCAACGCGGCGAGCCCGGCCTGCTCAACGACCTGCCGAGGCTGGTCGGCGAGGTCACCGAGGAGCAGGTCCAGATCGCCGCCGCCGCCCTTCGTCCGGAGCGCCGCGCCGTGGTCGAGGTCATTGCCGGAGGTGCCCGATGAGCGCGAGGAGTGAGCCGGTCTTGCGAGCCCCGCAGTCGCGAACGAAGGTGATGCAGTGAGCGCGACCGCCACCACCAGCGCGCCGCGTACGCTGCCCGCGCTCGGCCCCAACCGCAAGCTCAAGGTGCCCAAGCAGGCCGAACGCACGCTGCGCAACGGCCTCACCGTGATCGCGGTACGCCGGCCCGCCGTGCCCCTGGTCGAGCTGCGCCTCTGGATCCCGTTCGGCCGGGCGAACCTGGCCCGCGGCGCGATGCTCTCGCAGACCATGCTCTCCGGCACCGAGTCGATGACCAGCGTGCAGATCGCCGCCGAGTTGCAGAAGGTGGGCGGCGGGCTCGCCGCGGGCGTCGACCCGGACCGGCTGATGCTCTCCGGCGCCGGCCTGGTCACCGGCCTGGACCGGATGCTGGAGCTGCTGGCCGAGGTGTTGACCGGCGCCAACTACCCGACCGACGAGGTGACCACCGAACGGGACCGGCTGGTCGACCGGATCCAGGTGGCGCAGAGCCAGCCGGCGCACCTGGCCCGCGAGGCGCTGCTGAAGCGGGTCTACGGCCGGCACCCGTACGCGACGCAGACTCCGGAGCCCGGCCAGATCCGCGCGGTCCGGCCGGCCGCGCTGCGTACCCTGCACGCCGAGCGGGTGCACCCGACCGGCGCGCAGTTGGTGCTGGTCGGCGACGTGCAGCCGGAGAGGGCCCTGGACGCGGCCGAGCGGGCGCTCGGCGGGTGGACCGGTGCCGGGCGCACCGCCGAGCTGCCGCCGACACCGCCGCTGGAGCCGGGGCCGCTGCTGCTTGTCGACCGGCCCGGCTCGGTGCAGTCCTCGCTGCGTATCGCGCTGCCGGCCGTGTCGCGTACCGACCCCGACCACGCCCCGCTGCAACTGGCCAACCTGATCTTCGGTGGCTACTTCTCCTCCCGCTGGGTGGAGAACATCCGCGAGGACAAGGGCTACACGTACGGGCCGCACTCGGTGATCGAGCATTCGGTGGCCGGGTCGGTGCTGGTCGCCGGCGCCGACGTGGCCACCGAGGTCACCGGCCCGGCGTTGCTGGAGACGACGTACGAGCTGGGCCGGTTGGCGTCGCTGCCGCCGAAGCCCGAGGAGCTGGAGCAGGCCCGCCAGTACGCCCTCGGCACCCTCCAGCTCGGCATGTCCACCCAGGCCGGGCTCGCCGCGTTGACCAGCGCGTACGCCGGCAACGGGCTGCGCCTGGACTTCCTCGCCGAGTACGCGGCGAGGTTGGCGAAGGCAAGCGTCGACGATGTCGCGGAGGCGGCGGCCCGCTACCTGGCGCCCGCCCGGGCCGCCGTCGTGGTGCTCGGCGACGCCGAGCGGGTCACCTCGGGACTGTCCGCGCTGACCACGATCCGTACCGAGTCGCTGCCGTGAGCGGGGAGGCGACGCCACCCCTGGCCCGGTCGACACTGGACCGCGCCGCGCACCGGCGGGGCGACTCGCAGTGGCTGACCGAGGCGTGGTTGCGCGCGCGGATCCTGCTGCTCGACTCGCCCAACGAGGGGCGGACGCTGGCCCGTACCGACGCGTCGCCTCCGACGCTTGTGCTGTTCGGCGCGGCGGACGTGCCGGCCGGGTCCGAGTCGATGGCGATGTTCCTCGGTGTCGAGCCGGACGGGGTGCCGGTCTTCGCGGTCGACGCGCCGCTGCCGGCGCTGCCGGGCACCCGGGCGGTCAACCTGCGCGAGGTGGGGCACCTGCTCGCCGACCGGGAGGCCGGCATCTTCACCACCGCGTTGGCGCTGCTGAACTGGCACACCAGGCACGGCTACTCGGCGAGCACCGGTGCGCCGACGGCGATGGACGAGGCTGGTTGGTCCCGGGTGGACCGCAACGGCGGGCGGATCTGGCCGCGTACCGACCCGGCGATGATCGTGCTGGTGCACGACGGGGTCGACGGGCCGGACGGCCGCTGCCTGCTCGGCAACAATGCCGGCTGGCCGGGCACCCCGGGTGGTAGGCGTTACTCCTGCCTGGCCGGCTACGTGGAGCCGGGGGAGTCGGCGGAGGCGGCCGTGCTGCGCGAGGTCCGCGAGGAGGTGGACATCGCCGTCGAGCGGATCGGGTACGCGGGCAGCCAGGCCTGGCCGTTCCCCGGCTCGCTGATGTTGGGCTTCCTGGCCACCGCCGACCCGGAGGACCCGGTCCGGGTCGACCCGTCGGAGATCGCGTACGCCCGGTGGTTCTCCCGCCGGGAGATCGGCGCGGCGCTGGCCGGGCGGACCGTGGACGTCGGCGACGGGGCTCGGCTGATCCTGCCGCCACCGTCGTCTATCGCGTTGTTCCTCATCCACCGCTGGCTGGATGGCTGGGTGGACGGCGACCGGTGAGCACGGTCCCGACCCGTGGCCGCCGTTGCCGCGGCGGTCACGGGCCGGGAACACGGGCCGTCGTGGTCGAAGGCAAGGAACACGGCGGGGGAGCCGATCCGACCACGACGGACGTCTGGTGGGTCAGGGGCCGGTGCGGCCCGTTCTGTGTCGGAAGGCGGGGCGGGGGTCGCTGAGCGGCAGGACCTTGACGCGTTGCCGGCCGGCGCGGACCGCGCCGACGGTGGCGAGCGCGCGGGCCAGCAGCAGCGCCGCGTCCCGGTCCTCGGCGTGCACGATCTGCCGGCGCGGCTCAGGCTGGGTCGTCTCGTCGCGGAGGCGGTGGCCGTCCGCCCACGCGGCGGCGATGTCCCCGTCGGCGACGGCGCGGATGTCGGTGCGAACGATCAGGAACCGCATGAGGGTCTCCGGATGAACCGCGACGGATGAGCCAGTGTGGAAGTTCCACGTACTCGAGGGCCATGTTACGCCGCGTGTTCGTCTCAGCAACTGAAACGCGCCTATCGGTTTCGAGCCTCGTCCGATCAACCGATGGCTGCTCAGCGGGGTTGGTCTCGCGTACGAAAACGGGGCCGCCGGCGATTCGCCGACGGCCCCGCTGCGGTCACCGGATCAGTTCAGATCGAACTGGCCCTTCTTCGCTCCGGTGATGAAGCCGAGCCAACCTGCCCGGTTGAACAGCAGCACCGGGCCACCCCGGTCCTTGCTGTCGCGCAGCGCGACCGCCGACGGGCCGGTGCCCAGCGGGGCGACCTCTACGCAGTTGGAGGTCTGGCTACGTGTGCTGGTACGCCACGGGGCGTCCGCCAACGAGTGCGCGGAGACGGACGGCGTGTTGCGGATGTCGTTCATGGTTCTGCTCCTGGTGTGAACCGATCCGATGGGACGAGTGGTGCCGCACGCCCCGACGGAGGTCCCCCGTGGATCACCGGTCCGTCAGTCGCCCCGCAGCCCGGCGGCGTTGGGCCGGCGCCGTTGCCGGGCCGAACGCCACTGTGGATGGGGACGCCGCCTCGGTCAACCGTCCCGTCGCCTCGATCAGCCAGGAAAGGGTGTCCGATTCGTTAAGTGCCGCCGTGCATAGCCACTCGAACACCACTTTATAGCGATTTAGAGCGATTGCGTCGGACGACATGACGTCGGTGAAGCCCCCTTCGATGGCAAGCGTCTCCGGATCGAGCGGATCGGCGAACCGATAGAGGGAGAACGCGGTCGGCGGAAGGTACCAATCGCCGATCTGGGTGTCCCGCAGCAGCACGTGCAGCTTGACGTTGGGCAACAGGGCCAGGTCGCAGAGCTGGAGCAACTGCTCGTGCAGCACCTCGGGCGGCCCGGCCCGGCGACTGAGGGCCGCCTCCTCCAGCACCGCGGTGTAGCGCGGCGCGTCGGGCTCCCGGGTCAGCAGCGACTGACGGGCCAACCGCGCCTGCACCTCGGTCTCGGGCTCGTCGCCGGGCTCCGGTTCGCCCGCCCCGGCGCCGACCCGGCGGGCCGAGACGATCCGGACCTGGGCGTACCCGGGGGTCTGCAACAGCCCGGGCACCAGCACCGGGTTGTACTCGGAGATCTCCGCGCAGCCCGCCTCCAACTCCGCCCAGCTGCGCTGTTGCAGGGTCATCACCGGGAAGTTCTTCAACCAGCCCCGCATGTCGCCGGCCTCGCCGGTGATCCCGAGCAGTTCCTCGCGCAGCGCCGCGTCGGCACCGTAGAGGTCGAGCAGGACGCCCACGTCCTGCGGGTCCGGACGACTGCGACCGTTCTCGAGTCGGGACAGCTTGGACGCGGAGGCCCAACCGATCCGCTCGATGACCTGATCACCGGTGAGGCCTGCGGCCTCGCGCAGGCGGCGCAACTCGACGCCCAACCGGCGACGACGCAGGATCGGGCTGGGTGCGGCAGGAGGCACGGTGTCCTCTTTCCCGTCGACCGACGCAGACGCGACGGTAACTGTATGAAATTCGCCCCCCACGGTCAGTATGGACGGCGCGACCGGCGTCGGAGGTTCCGGCGGGGGCGTGTCTCGCGAAAAATGGACCACGGGTACGCCGGAGCACGACGCACCCCCGGTCGCAGCC
>NZ_VDFY01000284.1 GCF_006228125.1 Micromonospora orduensis
CCCGAAAACCCCTCCCCAGAACTGAGTACGAGTGACAAGCAGCGATAAGCGTAGGGCGGCGTTCGTGCAGGTTAACGCCAATATATGACCAGCGATGACAAGCGCGGCAGGGTGACGGATGGTAACCGTGTGTCGCAGGTTCGAATTCTGCCAGGGGCAATTTTTATCCGCATTCAACCGTATTTGTCCGATTCTGTGCCTCGACTCCCCATGCTTTGACCTGCGCAAACGTCGATCAGATCTCGACTGAGTCGATGCGCAGGTTCGGCCGACCTGGCACTCCTGGGAACCGCGCAGTGGCTCGCCCCCCGCTACTCGGGTTGGGGTCGGGGGCCCCGGGGCCACGCGTCGAGGGCTTCTTCGGGCTGGTGTCGTTGCATCCATTTTCGGGCGGCCGCGTGGCTGAACCCGCGCTGTTGAAGGAGGTCGAGGGCGGCTGCCCGGACCTCCCGGCTTTGGTCCTTGCCGTCGAGGTGGTCCCTCATCCTGGTTACGATGTCGTCGTAGTCGACCTGGTAGCGGCCGTTGACTTTCTGTGCGAACAGGGGCAGGAGCTTGTAGTAACGCCGCTCGCTGATGCCGAGCTGTGTCCACGGATAGCGTTGCGGCGACTCCCGCTTGTGGTGCTCCATGACGACGATGCTGGCCTTGCGGCGGACATACCGGCGGGTGAGTTCCGCACCCTGCGCCGGGTCGAATCCAGGCTGGATCAGCTGCTCCAGCAGCATCGCCGCAGCTGAGCCCAGGTCCGGCGCATCCGTCTTGCGGTGGATCAGCTCGACCTGCTTCGGATAGGCCAGCGCGACCACATTCCTTAGCGCCGGCTCGTCACCGCGCAGGTATCTATGCCAGTAGGCCTTCAACACCACCTGGCAGGCAAGCTCGTATGGGGTCGAGTTGTCGTCGATCGTGATGGTCGGGATCCCGAAGCCGTGGATCGCCGACGCTAACCGGCGCCAAGGCCGGTTCTTGGGCGGCTGTGCGCCTTCTGGCCATATGCGCGCGGTGAAGGCCCAGTCTGCGGGCTGCTTCGTCATTGGGGCCACGATCAGTGTGGGCTCGGCGGCGGCAAGCGGAATCCAGTTGTCGTCGGCGGACCTGTCGAACAGCGGTTCGACGAGCGTTCCGTCGTTCTGTGTCTCATGGGTTATCCACACCAGACGACGTGTGACCTGGATCCACCAGCCGCCGACTGCTTCACCGATGACCGGCACGTTGAACCTGGTGTTGGAGTTCATGACGCGACGGAAGAGGTCCTTGCGCTCCTCATAGCCGACGAAGGTTCCCAACCATTCGATGACGTAGTCCCGCGTCAGTGCGCCCTGGCGCGCCGCGCGGGCGACCAGTTGACCGGCAAACCCGAGTCCGTCAGCCACGGACCTGGCAGTAGGGCTGGGGTACACCAACGCGTGAACCTGCAGCGCCGCGGCGAACTCCGGCCTCACCGGATCCGGTACTTGCCACACCGTGTCCGCGGTTTCCATAGATCCCATGTGCATGTTGGGGACGTCGATGAACGGCAGGCCATTGGTCTCGAACACGGTGGTGGACCGCCGCACGGGGTCGAAGGTGCGTCCCGACAGCGTCTCGATCTCCTCCGCGGACTTTCGCAACACCCTTCGCAGTTCCTCGGGGTCCGGGTTGCCGCCAACCTGACGGGCAAGATCATCCACGAGGTTCTCGGACCAATGTCCCACCGGGGCAGTATATGAGGGTGTGAAGCACGTTTCCTCCCACATCACTGCCGGATCGGTCGGTTGGCGATCACCAGCGCCGGGTGCGACGGCCCGTATGCCCACGCTGCAGCCGGGCAGGCAGCCATGACAGTCCTGCTGTGGATTGCCGTGCTCGCACCGACCGTGCTGTTCCTTGTCTTCGGCCTGATGTACGTCCTTCTGGATTCGCCCAGAGACAAGAAGGCACTGGCGATCCTGAAGCTGCTGCCCAAGTCCCCAACACAGGTCATCAGCCTGATCGTGGACATGATCCGGTCGAGACTCCAGAACTGAGCAGCTGCCAGCCGTCCGGCGATCCCGTGGCTGGCATGCGATCAAGGTTATGCGCTGCCTCAATGCAGCGTACGAGCCGTGCAGAGCTGCCGGTATGCAGCCGCGAAAGGGCTCGAATCCGGTACCCGGCCAGGTCATGCGTTGTCCAGCCGCCAGAACGCAGTGATGACAACAGGCCCGCCGCCCGACGTGAGCCGTTCCCATGTTTGACGGCTCCCGCCATCGGATGCGGTCGTCGGGCCAAACAGGGCCTAATCCGCGACATGGCAGCCGGCGTCACCCGATGACCTTGGGCGCTCGCATTGGCGCACCATCCGACGGATGTGCGGTCGGGGCCTCCCCGAACGCCTGGCGCAGGTGCAGGGCGACCTCCTCTTGGGCGTGCGCGGCCTTGTCCAGCACCGCGGCAAGGCCGAAGAAGTCGTGCATCACTGCCCTGTAACGGACCGACGTGGCCCGCACGCCGGCGGCCTCCAAGCGGGCGCACCACTCATCGCCCTGGCTCTGCAGCACGTCGCGGTCGGTGGTGACGATCAGTGTCGGCGGCAGACCGGCGAGGCCCTGCGCGGAGAGCGGGAGCAGATCGACCCTGGGGTCTTTCAGGCTGTCGGTCACGCCACGGAAGGCGTGCATCATCATCCAGGACAGCAGTGGACGATTCAGCGGCCGGGCGTCTGCGGCGTCCCGCATGGACGCGCCGTACTGGGCGGTGGTGGTCAGCGGGCAGACGAGCACCTGCGCCACGGGCAGTGGCTCACCTGCCTGCTTGAGCTGACCGCAGGTCGAGGCCGCCATGTTCGCCCCGACGCCCTCGCCACCGATGGCGATGCGTGACGGGTCGCCGCCGAGCTCGGTGGCGTTGGTCCGGAGCCACCGGTAGGTGGCCAGCACGTCCTCGTGGGCGGCCGGGAACACGTGCTCGGGAGCCTTGCGATACTCCGGCGACACCACGATCGCGCCCGTCCGGTTGACCAGGGCGCGGCAGGACGCGTCATAGTCGTCGTTGGTGAACAGGATCCAACCGCCACCGTGCACCCACATCACGACGGGCACCGGATCGGCGGTCTGGCCGAGCGGCTTGTAGACGCGTACGACCTGATCACCACCCGGGCCGGGCACGGTGACGTCCGCCGCCGATCCGACCTCCTCGGGGTCCGTCGGCCGCCCGTCCTGCTGCAGGATCTCCATCGCCGCGTCGGCGAGGCTCGGCTGCTGGCGGGCCTGCTCGAGGGTGAGGAGCTCGTACGGGGCCAGTACCAGTCGGGACCAGGTGTCGAGGATCCGCTGCGCCTGGGTGTCGAGCAGCCAGGAGGCGTCGGTCGACAGGACGTTGCTGCGGCCGGATACCCGGTCGCGTACCTTGTCCATGAACCCGGCGGCCACGTTCATGAGCCTGCGACGGCGTCCGGTGGGCGGGACGGTGGGATGCGAGCGGGCCGGAGCCGACCGCTTGGCGGCGAGGTACCGCTCGCCGAGCCGACCCATCTCCTCCGCGCCCACCGCCCGACGCAGCGCCGGCAGGAACTCCCGTTCCTCCTTATCGATATGGTGCCGGACACCGCCGATCAGCTTGTTCAGCGCCCGCTCGAATTTGTGGCTGCCAGGATCCGCATGGTCAAGCAGGACGAGCAGCCTCTTGAGGACCTGGTGCTCGTCCCGCCCCTCCTCGGCGTCCGCGGCGGCGCCGATCTCAACCAGCGCCGGATACAACACCTCCTCCTCGGCCTGGGCGTGCAGGGCGCGGCCGTAACTCACCTGGTCGACCAGCATTCGCCGGTCACCGCGTCCGGCCTCGAGGTGCTCGAAGAGGCGGTCCACCACCACATGCTCGTCGGCGATCAGGCGGTCGAGGTCGCCCGGCAAGGTCGCGTACGGCAGCGTCATCGGACACCTCCTCCTCCACACTTACCGCAACCGGCACCGCCTTCGCGGCATAACCTGGCATGTCGCCAAGAACCCGAACGGGCGGGTCGACGCTGGTCAGCGCACATCCCAGCCAGGCGTTAGCGCCCGGCCGCACCCGCAGTGAACATGGGTCGGCCGCGAACCACCACCTACCTCACGGCCGACCTGCCCTCTGTCGCCGCCGCGCTGGTCGCGATGACCGGTCAGCCACACCCGCTCGCCCCGCCGCTGCGGACGTGGCTGACAGGCCATGATGACCGCGGGAACCGCCAGCCGCATCGTCAGCCCCCGAGCGGCTGTCGCCAGGGATGTTCGGTCACCGCAGATCGGACTCGCAACCGCTCGCCGAGGGTGGGGAGCTGGCCGACCCGTCCCGGTTCACCGGCATCCTTGCCGACCGGCTGGCCCGCCGTGAGCCCGGCACTGTGACGGTGATCGGTTAGGCACGAGAAGGGGAGTGGCGTCATCCGGACGCCGCCCCCGCAGATCTCCTGCGTGTCGTCAGCCCCGGCAGGCGCGGGCGTCACGTGCCGGCCGGTACGGCGGCGGGCCGGACCGAGAGGTCGAGTTCGCCGCCGACGACATTGACCTCGATGGTGTCGCCCGGACTCGCCCCGTCCTCGAGCAGCAGCGTCGACAGCCGGTCTTCCAACTCACGCTGGATGCTGCGCCGCAGTGGCCGCGCCCCGTACTCGGGCTGGTAGCCCCGGTTGGCCAGCCACTGCGTGGCGTCCGGGCTGATCTCGAGGTTGATGTTCTGTGCGTGCAACCGGCGGCGGGTGCGGTCCAGCAGCAGGCCGGTGATCTCAAGGAGCTGGTCCCGGTCCAGGCCGGTGAAGACGATGATCTCGTCGATCCGGTTGAGGAATTCCGGCCGGAACCGCTGCCCCAGCAGCCCCATCAGTTCCTCGCGCTGGTCGCTGACCGGACGCCCTGCCGCCTGCGCGGCCAGAATGCGGTCCGCGCCGATGTTGCTCGTCATGATCAGGATGGTGTTGCTGAAATCGACCGTGCGGCCCTGCGCGTCGGTGAGGCGACCGTCGTCGAGCACCTGCAGCAGCGCGTTGAACACATCCGCATGCGCCTTCTCCACCTCGTCGAAGAGCAGCACCGAATACGGCCGACGCCGAACCGCCTCGGTGAGCTGACCGGCCTCCTCGTACCCGACGTAGCCCGGGGGCGCTCCGACCAGCCGGCTGACCGTGTGCTGCTCCTGGAACTCGCTCATGTCGAAGCGGATCATGCTGGACTCGTCGCCGAAGAGCGCCGCGGCGAGGGCTCTGGCCAGTTCAGTCTTGCCGACGCCGGTGGGACCGAGGAAGAGGAACGACCCGTCGGGTCGCTGGGGGTCACTCAGCCCGGAACGCGATCGGCGTACGGCGGCCGCCACAGCCCGTACGGCCTCGTGCTGGCCGACCACGCGCTCGTGCAGTTGCTCCTCGATGCGCCTCAGCCTCTGCTTCTCCACCTCCGTGAGCTGGGTGACGGGAACACCGGTACGGCGGCTGACCACCTCGGCGATGTCGCTCATGCGCACCTCGGGCACCGGAGGCGTGCCCTCCTGCGCCGCCGCCAGGTCCCGCTCGGCCGCACCGATCTCGGCTTTCAGCGCACCCGCGCGCTGATAATCCTCGTTCGCCACCGCGCTGTCCTTCTCCCGGCGCAGCTGGGACAGCCGCTTCTCGATCTCCTTCTTGTCCGGAGCGGGGGTGCGGGAACGCAGCCGGACCCGGGCCCCCGCCTGGTCGAGCAGGTCGATGGCCTTGTCCGGCAGAAACCGGTCGGTGATGTAGCGGTGGGACAGTTCAGCCGCGGCGTCCAGCGCTTCGTCCGTGTAGCGCACCTGATGGTGCGCCTCGTACCGGTCACGTATGCCCTTGAGGATCGCGACGGTGTCCTCCACGCTCGGCTCCGACACCAGGATCGGCTGGAACCGGCGCTCCAGCGCAGGATCCTTCTCGATGTAGCGACGGTACTCGTTCAGTGTCGTCGCACCGACCACGTGCAGTTCGCCGCGGGCCAGGGCGGGCTTGAGCATGTTGCCGGCATCCATCGCCCCCTCGCCACCGCCGCCCGCGCCGACAACGGTGTGCAGTTCGTCGATGAAGAGGATCAGCCCGTCCTCGCCCGACGTCACCTCCTGGATCACGTTCTTCAGGCGCTCTTCGAACTCACCGCGGTACTTGGTGCCCGCCACCATCCCGGACAGGTCGAGTGCGACCACACGCCGGTTGGCCAGGGTTTCGGGCACCTCGTCGTTGACGATGCGCTGCGCGATGCCCTCGACGATGGCCGTCTTGCCGACGCCCGGCTCGCCGGTGAGCACCGGATTGTTCTTCGTACGCCGGGAGAGCACTTCGATCGTGTCGTCGATCTCGTCGTCACGGCCGACGACCGGATCGAGCCGACCGGCCCGGGCGTCCTCGGTGAGGTCCCGCCCGTACTGGTCGAGGGTGGGGGTGCTGCTGGCCCCGCGCCCGTCGGCACCGCCCGCCGGCGGCGTGGGCCCGGTGACGGCCCCACCGAGCGCCCGCAACGCCCGGCCCGCGGTCGTCTCCGGGTTCGCGGCGATGCCGAGCAGGAGGTGTTCGGGGCCGATGTACGTCGCGCCGGACCGTCGCGACTCGCGGTGCGCGTCGAGCAGGGCGCGCTTCGCCGCCGGCGCGAGCGGAGGGGTGTCCTCGCGTGGCCTGCCCTTGGGGACGGCCGACTCTATCTGGCGGGCCAGGTCGTCGGGGTCGGCGCCGCTCGCGCCGAGCATCCGGCGGGTGGGGTCGGCCTGGGTGGCGGCCCACAGCAGGTGCTCGACGTTGAGGTACGGACTGCCCCACTCCGTAGCCTGCTCGGCTGCCCGTTGCAGGAGTTGCCGCGACTCGGTGGAGAGCAGCTGGGACAGGTCGACCCGCTCCACCGGACGTCCCGCGAACGGATCCCCCCCGAAGAACCGACTCATCAGATCATCCAAGGAGCCGCCGGGGATGCGGAACGCGTCGAGCGACATCTCATACCCTTTCTGCCGGTGGGGTGGGTCCTCGGCACAGGCCCACCTGAACGCTACGCACCTTTCGCCCGTCAAGGCGGCTTTTGTGGGTTTGCGGGGAGGTCAGGGTTTGTACTCGCTGCGGGTGCGGGGGAGCCACTGCGGGTGGTTGTCGCGGATGTAGCCGATCAGGCCCTCGCGGAGGTCGCAGCGGAGGTCCCAGGCGCTGGCCCCGTCGGCGGCTGTGGCCTGCACCTCGATCACGACGCTCGCTGCGGTGGCATCGACCATCTGCAGAACCCACCGGCGCCGGTCCCACAGCGGTGAGGACTCGACCAGCCGTTGCGTCTCCGTGCGCAGGTCCTCGAGGTCGGCGGTGTGGTCCACGTGGATCTGGACCTTGCCGACCACCCGCGGCTCGTGCCGGGACCAGTTCTGAAACGGGCGCTCGGTGAAGTACATCGTCGGCAGGATGAGCACCCGGTCGTCCCACAGCCGGACGACCACGTTGGTCAGCTTGACCTCTTCGACCCGGCCCCACTCACCCTCGATGACCACCACGTCGCCGACGTGCAGACCGTCCGAGAAGGCGACCTGAATACCGGCGAACGCGTTGCCCAGCACGGTCCGGGCGGACAGGCCGATGAGCGCGCCGACGACGCCGGCCGAGCCCAGGACGGAGATCCCGAACGCGCGGATGGGCGGGAACGTGGTCATGATCAGGCCGATGGCCACGATCGTGATCACTACCGCGGTGAACCGGACCGGGCCGAGGCGGTACGGCTGCGACGGGCGCGTGCGGGTATTCCGGACGAGGTCCGGCACCGGGAGAAGTGGCGCCTTGCTCTGGACATGCTCGACGAGATGCTCGAGCAGTGGGACTGGGTAAGGCATCGCAGGACGGCGATCGCCTCGTCGACGACCGCGGTGTTGGGTCCGGTGGCGGTATGCGCAGCGATACCGACCGACAGGGCATCGGCCTGGTCGGTTTTGCGGCCGTGTCCGGTCGACAACATCCGCACGCGGCGGGCCAGCTTCGCGGGCACGTCGACCACCCCGATGTCGTCGGCGGTCAGTCTGGCGGTCAGCGCGGCGCCGAGGCCGCCTGCGCCTTCGACTGCCCAGACGGCGTGCGGCCAGCGGCCGGCGAAGCGACGCAGTTGTCGATAGCCGTCGCGGTTGACCTCGACACGGATCGCGGCGACGGGTTGGAGTCGGCTGTCGACCGCCACAGCAGTCCATGACGCCTTGTGAGGATCGATCGCGATGACGACCGGTGCGGATGCTGAGGGCAGGGCCAGGGGCACGGGCTTCTCCTTGCGGAGCCGGATAGGGGAGTCCGGCGAGGAGGGCAGACCAACTTCGGGTTAAACAGACCTCTCTCGAGCCACTCTCGCCGGCGGTTGCGATCGGGGCGCAGGCCGTTAGGGGGCCAGCCCGAAGGCGGCAGGTGTTTCCCGAGCGACCCCGACCGCAACCTCGAAGATCATGGCTGCAGACCCTGATCTCCGCCACCAATCCAACAAGTTGGTGTTTCCGGCTTGACCCGCCGGGCGTAGTGCCTGGCGAGGAAGGTGCCGTGATGACCCCGTCGCAGGTAAATGGTCGGATCTGAGCCGGTCGCCGAACAGTTCGGCCGGTTTGGGGGATGAGGGGTCACCCGCTTGGTTATGCCTGCCGTGATGTGCGGACGGTGCGGGCGTGGGGGCGAAGCATCAGGTCAGGAAGCCACGAACCTGGAGGGAACAGGAATGACTGCTGCGACGATGACGCGAAGCGATGAGCAGATCCAGCGAGATGTGCTGGCTGAGTTGAAGTGGGATGCTCGCGTCCAGCCCAACGAGATCGGGGTGTCGGCCAAGGACGGGGTGGTGACCCTGACCGGGTGGGTCGACTCGTTCGTGAAGAAGTGGGCCGCTGAGCAGGCGGCACACCGCGTACGGGGGGTGAAGGCGGTCGCCAACGACATCGAGGTGCGGCTGCCGACCGCGGCGGAGCGGACGGACCCGGACCTGGCGGCGGCGGCGACCCGGGCCCTGGAGTGGGATGCGCTGGTGCCGAGCCAGAACATCCACGTAACCGTCACCAGGGGATGGGTGACCCTGAGCGGCGAGGTCGAATGGGAATACCAGCGGCGGGCCGCGGAGCGGGCGGTGCGCCGCCTGTCCGGGGTGCGGGGAGTGACCAACCAGATCTCCCTGCGGCCGCGAACGAGGGTGGACCTGGCGGAGGCGCGGCGCCGGATCGAGGAGGCGCTCGTCCGTACCGTGGACACGCCCGGCGAACGGCTCACCGTGACCATCGAGGGCGACAAGGTCATCTTGACCGGTGTGGTCCGGTCCTGGCGTGAGCGCGAAGAGGCAGCGCGGGTCGCCTGGTCGGCCCCAGGAGTGATGCAGGTGGAGAACCGCATCGTGGTCGTCCCCGAGGACTAGACGCGGGCCTCGGCCGTTGTCCTCCGGCGTCCGCTGGCCGCGGTCGGACGTTCGCGTGGCGATCCGCCAGAGAGGGCCGCGCTGGCGTGGCGGTCTGCCGTCTCACATCGGCCCAGCCCTCTCTGACGACCACGCCGCACCTGCGGATCCCGCCTAGGAACGTCGCCGCACCCTCGGCAGGTGCATGCACACGTGCTGCCGCTGGCGGCGGTGCGAGGCGAAGGCGGGAGGAACCGACGCGGAGGACTACCGCGTTCCATCGAGGAGTAAGGCGATGCGAAGTAGACAGGACGTCTGGTGGCAGGCCCTTCGGGGGGCTGCCGCGATCGTGTTCGGATTGCTCGCCCTGGCGTGGCCCTCGGTGACGGCGCTCGCCCTCGCTGTGCTGTTCGGCGTGTACGCGCTCACCAACGGAACGCTCAACCTGACTGGGGCTTTCAGCCGCGACAAAGCGGGCAAAGCTCGACTGCTGCTTGTGCTTCGGGGTCTGCTCGGGATCGCGGCCGGCGCGGTGGCGCTGTTGTTGCCCGCGATCTCGGCCGTGGCGTTGGCTGTGGTTATCGGGGTGTGGGCGGTCGCCGCGGGCGCCCTGGAAATCGGGACGGCGGTGGTAGTGCGGCAGCGCGGCCGAGGGCTGCTCGCCGTGGTCGGGGTCTTGTCGATTGTGGCCGGCGTCCTCTTGCTGCTCCGCCCCGACGTCGGCGCTGTGGCCATAGCTCAGGTGATCGGCGCCTACGCCATCGTGGTCGGCGCGCTGACACTGGCAGAGGCCTGGCGACGGCGCCGCTCCGCAGCCAAGCCTGAACGCCACGCTGGCTAACACGAACGCCACCCGACGAGACCGTGACTTGTAGGTGTACCGTCCCCGCCACCTCGGCGTACACCCGAACCGAGGCAGCCTTGGCGGCCACGTCCAAGATGCGTAAGCCGTCCAGGTGAGGAAACACCACGCGCAAGAGATCAGAGAGCTGACATAGCGGAAGAACATCGATCAACGAGTCTCGATCACCAAGTTGGTGCCAGAGGCAAATCTGATTGGCCGTTGACAGCACCAGCAGTTGTCCTCCTGGCAGCGCAGCCGGGGCTGGCTTTGCACGGAACCGCACGGCAGCACGGCTGAACCCCTTTACGAGCCCGACACCCTCGCCAACGGGGTCGTTCAAGGGCCCGACAGCGGCACCCCAGCCACCGCCGCGTCTCCAGCGCCTTGGCCTGCGACGCACAAAGCGACGCGCATACCCGGGTGCCGAGCAGCGCGGTCAGGGCCGGGCCGGTACGACATCCAGAGCAACGTGTGCGACGTTGATCGTGTCGAGTCAGACCTTGTATCGAGCTGCCAGTTCATCCGGTTGGTCGGCTGGAGGGATTTGCTCAAGCAGTGCTAGTCCCAACGCCGTTCAGTTAGGCGTGGGCGAGGCCGGTCAAGGGGTGTGTTGATCAGGGAGTGAGAAGCGGAGTTCCGGTATCAAGGTTTGTCACTCCAAGACAACCCAGAACCAGGAACTCCG
>NZ_VDFY01000286.1 GCF_006228125.1 Micromonospora orduensis
CACCACCCGGCGGCCCGCGCCGCCCGTCCGCGCACCGGCCCGACCCTGACCATCACCCTCGACCTCGCGGCCGGGCCGCTGACCCCGCGACTGGCGCGGCTGATGCAGCTCATCGGGGAGCTGGCCGAGTCCGGTGAGGGCCAGCTGCGCGCCGTCGAGGACGTGCCCCGGTCGCGCACCGCCCCGAGCCCCGTCGAGCCGGCCGCCGACGCGGGCCACGTGCACATCCTGGCCGGCTCGCGGATGGTCCTGCGGGGCGAGCAGGTCGTCGCGCTGACCCGCATCGAGTACGAGCTGCTGCTGTTCCTGGCCGAGCGGCCCCGACGGGTGTTCACCCGCCTGCAACTGCTGTCGAGTGTCTGGGGCTACGAGCACGCGGTGGCCCGGACGGTGGACGTGCACGTCCGGCGGCTGCGCGCCAAGTTGGACGGCACCGAGGTGGTCACCACGGTCTACGGGGTTGGTTACCGGCTGGCCGACGAGGCGCGGATCAGCGTGGACCACGCCCGCTGAGCACCGGCCGGGCGGCGGCCCGAACGTGACGTGACCGGCCCCGGTGAACCGGGCGGGGACCCCCGTAACGGGGCATCTCGCAGGCTCTGCTGTAATCATCTGGCTTCGTACGCAGAGCGAGCACCCGGCTCCGATGTGTTCGTCAATTGTCACATTCATGCAACGCAGCCGCCCCTTGACCCTCGCCCGGACGCCGGGAAGCATCGGTGAAGCGGCGTCCCGGGCCGTGGGGAGATACCCGGACAAGCCCAAGGAGGACCATGTCGGTCAGCCCCGCCTCGTCGCGCGCCGGATGGCATACGTCCCAACCCGCGGTGCCCGGTCGACCCCCTGGCGGTCAGCGCCGCCCGGCGAACACCGCCGCGCCGATGCTCACCGTGACGCTGTCCATCCCCCTGGCCTGTGAGGAGTCGCTGACCCCGCCGGCGCGCCGACTGCTCGAGGCGGCCCGCGAGATGCTGGAGCGGGGCGAGGCCGTCATCACCAGTTCGGTGCCGGTCGACCGCCGCCCCGACAGCGTGCCGGCCAACCGGGCACCGGCCCGAGCGATCAGCCCGACCATCCCCGCCCTGCACATCCTCGCCTCGTCCCGCTCGGTGCTGCGCGACGACGAGCCGCTGCCGCTGACCCGCCTCGAGTTCGACCTGCTGCTGCACCTGGTCGCCCACCCCCGGCGGGTGTTCACCCGGCTGCAACTGCTCAACGCCGTCTGGGGCTACGAGCACGCCGGTGTCCGTACCGTCGACGTGCACGTACGCCGACTGCGCGGCAAGGTCGGCGTGGACGTCCCCCTGGTCACCACCGTGTACGGCGTCGGCTACCGGTTGGCCGACGACGCCCGGGTCACCATCGACCGCACCGGCTGACCGCCGCCACGGCCGCGCCCCGGCTCGGGGCAGGATGGTCCGGTGCGCATCCGTCCCATCTCGCCCGAGCTGCTCGTCGACGAGCTGACCGGCCGCCTCGTCGACGCCGCGGCCACCGCCGAGCCCGCCCGGCTGCGGGTGGCCGTCGACGGCGCCCCCGCCGCCGGCCCGGACGAACTGGCCGCCGCGCTTGTCGACCCGCTGCGCGCCCGGGGCCGCCCGGTGCTGCACGTACGGGCCACCGACTTCCTGCGACCCGCCTCGCTGCGTTTCGAACTGGGCCGGACCAACCCGGACGCCTACTACGAGAGCTGGGTCGACGAGGCCGGGCTGCGCCGCGAGGTGCTCGACCCGGCCGGCCCCGGTGGCGCCGGCAAACTGCTCCCGTCCCTGTGGGACGCCGACGCCGACCGGGCCAGCCGCGCCCGCTACGTCGATCTGCCACCCGGCGGCGTGGTCCTGGTCAGCGGCGCGCTGCTGCTCGGCGGCGGTCTGCCCTTCGACGTCACCGTCCACCTGGCGCTGTCGCCCGCCGCGCTGCGGCGCCGCACCGAGGCCGCCGGGCTGTGGACACTGCCCGCCCTCGACAGGTACGCCGAGGAGGTCGTCCCGGCCAGTTTCGCCGACGTGGTCGTACGGGCCGACGACCCCCGTCACCCGGCCCTCGTGGAGCCCGGCGGGGACGCCTGACAACCGCCGAAAACTGGCCGGTTTGATCGACTCGTCCGGCGGGTACTCGCCCGGCTCACAGAGCGCGGGTGACCGCCCGCGTACCGGATGCGACCGTGACCGGGGCCTGCGCCGCCGGCACCCGGTTCACCTTGAGCCACTGGCCCAGGAAAGGCAGGCAGCGATGCTCGTCCACGACACGGTCGGTACGGGCCGATCCCAGACGGAGATCGACCAGATCCGGCAGTCCCTGCAGGCTCGCTACGACGAGCTGACCGCCGAGTACGAGCAGGCCGTCCTGCAGAGCCAGGTGCTGCGGCTGGTGGAGGTCGGGGACACCGCCGGCGACGACCAGGCCGACAGCGGCACCAAGACCGCCGAGCGGGACACCGCGCAGTCCCTTCTGCGCACCATCCTCGACCGGCGCGCCCAGTACGAGCACGCCCTGGGCCGGCTCGCCGAGGGCACCTACGGCTGGTGCGAGGGCTGCTCGGCGGCGATCCCGGTGGAGCGTCTGGAGATCTTCCCGTCGGCCACCACCTGCGTGACGTGCAAGCAGAGTCGCGAGCGGCGGGCCGCCTGAGCGAGACCAGCGGTTGCCGGTCGGTCCACGACACGATGCACTCCGCCCATGGGTGACATCCTCGTGGGCACCGCGTCCTGGACCGACCGCACACTGCTGGACTCGGGCTGGTATCCGCAGACCGCGGACACCCCGGAGAAGCGGCTGGCCTACTACGCCAGGCAGTTCCCGCTGGTCGAGGTGGACGCCACCTACTACTCACCGCCCGCCGAGGCGACCGCCCGGCTCTGGGCCGAGCGCACCCCGGACGGCTTCACCTTCAACATCAAGGCGTTCAGCCTGCTGACCGGGCATCCCACCCGGGTCAGCGCGCTCTACAAGGACCTGCGGCCGGAGACCGACAAGAAGAACGTCTACCCCGACGACCTGCCCGCGCAGGCGTACGAGGAGGTGTGGACGCGCTTCCTGTCCGCGCTGGACCCGCTGGTCGAGGCGGGCAAGCTGGGCGCGGTGCTGTTCCAGTTCCCGCCCTGGTTCACCATCAAGCGGGCCAACAAGCAGTACCTGCTGGAGGTTGCGAAGCGGTGCGCGCCACTACGCCCGGCCTACGAGTTCCGGCACGCCTCCTGGTTCGACGGCGACAACGCCGACGAGACCCTGGCGTTCCTGCGCGAGCACAAGCTGCCGTACGTCTGCGTGGACATGCCGCAGGGTCACCGTTCGTCGGTGCCGCCGGTGCTGGCCGCCACCGCGGACCTCGCGGTGGTGCGCTTCCACGGCCACAGCGACAAGTGGACCAGCAAGGACATCCACGAGAAGTTCGGCTACCACTACTCCAAGCGGGAGTTGGCCGACTGGGCGCCGAAACTGCGCGAGCTGGCCGACGACGCCGGGCAGACCCACGTTCTCATGAACAATTGTTACCGCGACTACGCGCAGACGAACGCGAAGACGCTCGCTGGGCTCCTCGGCGCCGACTGACCGATCTCCGTCGCCGGCTCACCCGATCCGGGTGGGGCCGGCTCACCCGACCCGTCGGCACGGTGGACATGGTGCGTGCGGTCGCCCCGGGCGGCCCACGGCGGACACGACACGGAGGTGACGGGGGATGACGGCTCGAGTGGTGACGGATCGACGGCGTGGCGCCGTCCTGCATGTGGTCGGCGCGGCCGACGACGCCCGGCGCGCGCCGCAGCGCAGCCCGGTGCGGGCTCGACGCGGCCCGGTGGGGCCGCCTCGGCGGGACGACGACCGGCGGTGGGAGACGGCAGAGCGGAGGTTGACCGATGGCTGACACGATGATCTCCGCGTTTGAGTCCTCGCTGGACAAGACCAACCTGATCCTCAAGGACATCGAGGCCGCCTACGGCTGGCCGAAGGACCGGCGCAACCAGTCGTACGCGGCCCTGCGCACGGTGCTGCACCTGCTGCGCGACCGGTTGCCGGTGAACGAGAGCGTGGAGTTCGCGCAGCAGTTGCCGGTGCTGGTCCGGGGGATCTACTTCGACGGGTGGAACCCGTCGGACGTGCCGATCAAGCTCAACCGCGACGACTTCCTCTACGAGGTCCGCCAGGGCTTCCCGTACGACGTCGAGGGCGGTCCGGAGCGCGTGACGCAGGTGGTGCTGGACACCCTGCGCCGGCACGTCACCCAGGGTGAGTGGCAGGACGTGAAGGAGACCATGCCCAAGGATCTCGCTACGTTCTTCCCGTGAGCCGTGGGTCTGCGAGACACCTCGGACGCGCTCAGCCGTCCGAGGTGTCCGCCTCGGCGGGCGACGGCACCCGGGACACCGGGTGCCCGGCCCGCCGGGCCAGCGCGGCGAAGGTGACGGCGTCGGTGACGGCGGCGCCGCCGGGGTCGTTGTTGAAGTAGACGTACGCCGGCTCGTCCGCGCCGAAGGCGTCGGTCAGCCGGCCCACCCAGGAGCCCAGGGCGGTACGCCCGTAGTGCGGCCACGGACGGGCCCGCCCCTCGTGCAGCCGCAGGTAGCCGAAGTCGGTGGTACGCCATCGTGGGGCGACCGGGCGACCCAGACGGTCCGCCCAGACCAGCGCCGCCCTGCGGCGTTCCAGCACCGCCCGGGTGGCGGCGGTCCACCACGACGGGTGCCGGGGCTCCACCGCGACGCGTACGTCGGCCGGGAACAGTTTCAGCGTCGCGTCGAGCGCGTCGACGTCCGCCCGCAGGTTGGGTGGCAGTTGCAGCAGCACCGGGCCGAGCCGGTCACCGAGCGCGGTGGCCCGGCCGAGGAACCGGGCCACCGGTTCGTCCGGCTCCCGCAGCCGCTTGATGTGTGTCAGGTAGCGGCTCATCTTCACGGACACGCAGAAGTCCGCCGGGGTCCGCGCCCGCCAGGCGGCGAAGGTGTCCCGCTCCGGCAGCCGGTAGAACGCGTTGTTGACCTCGACGGTGGCGAACCGGTCGGCGAAGTGTTCCAGCCACAGCCGCTGCGGCAGCGCCTGTGGGTAGAAGCGGCCCCGCCAGTCCCGGTACTGCCAGCCGGACGTGCCCACCAGAATCACCCCACCATCCTGGCATCGCCCCCACCGCAGGTGAACCGCCCGTGTCGCCCCGTTTCGGCGTCTACGGTGAGGGTTAGAGAAGATCGCGCGTGGGGTACCACCCGCAGCACGACGGACCCCGACCTATGGCGGGGCGGCACACCCGAGGGAGTACCGATGGCACTCAACGACGATGACATGCAGACCACGGGCGGCGGCGGCCTGGAAGGCCCGGCCGACGGCGGTGCGACCCCGGGTCACCAGGATGGTGGCGCTGACGGTGGCGCGGAGGGTCCGGCCGATGGTGGTGCGACCCCGGGCCAGCAGGACGGCGGTGCCGATGGTGGCGCGGAGGGTCCGGCCGATGGTGGTGCGACCCCGGGCCAGCAGGACGGCGGTGCTGACGGTGGCGCGGAGGGTCCGGCCGATGGTGGTGCGACCCCCGGGCAGCAGGACGGCGGCGCTGACGGCAGCGCCAGGTAACGGCCCCGTCATGACGCATCTCGACCCGCCGGGCGGCCACGGCCGCCCGGCGGTTCCGTCCGCCGTCGCGGCGCTGGCCCGCTGCGTGTCGGTCGAGCCGGCCAAGTTCGCCGCCGCGCACTGGGGACACACCCCGCTGCTGTCCCACGCCGCCGAGCTACCCGACCCGGCCGGCTTCACCGACCTGTTCAGCCCCGCCGACGCCGACGAGCTGCTCAGCCGTCGCGGTCTGCGTACCCCGTTCCTGCGTGTCGCCAAGGACGGCCAGCTCGTGCCGGCGGCCCGCTGGACCGGCGGCGGCGGCGCCGGCGCGGAGATCGGCGACCAGGTGCTCGACGAGCGGGTCCTGGAGCAGTACGCCGCCGGGGCCACCCTGGTGTTGCAGGGCCTGCACCGGATCTGGCCGCCGCTCGTCGACTTCGCCCGCGACCTGGGGCTCGCCCTCAACCAGCCCCTCCAGATCAACGCCTACCTCACGCCGGCGGGCAGCCAGGGCTTCGCCACCCACTACGACACCCACGACGTGTTCGTCCTCCAGGTCGACGGCCGCAAGCACTGGCGGATCCACCCACCGGTGCTGCCCGACCCGCTGGAGAAGCAGCCGTGGGGCGGCCGCGCCGACGAGGTGTCGGCCACCGCGCAGGGCCCCGCCGCGCTGGACGTGGTGCTCGCCCCCGGCGACGCCCTCTACCTGCCGCGTGGCTGGCTGCACAGTGCACAGGCGCAGGACGCCAGCTCGCTGCACCTGACCGTGGGCATCCGCGCCCTCACCCGGTACGCCCTGGTCGAGGAGCTGCTCGCCCTGGCCGCGGAGGACCAGAGGCTGCGCGCGAGCCTGCCGTTCGGCACCGACGTGGCCGACCTCGACGCCATCGAGCCGGAGCTGACCGAGACGGTGGAGGCCCTGCGGGACTGGCTGCTGCGCGCCGACCCGGCCGCCGTCGCCGCCCGACTGCGCCAGCGTGCCTGGCCGGCCGCCCGACCGGCGCCGATCCGACCGCTCGCCCAGGCCGGCGCGCTGGGGGCGTTGGACGCCGACTCCCGGCTCACCCTGCGCCCGGGCCTGCGCTGGCAGCTCGACCCGCACGGGCCGGACACGGTGGCGTTGCGGCTGTTCGACCGCACCATCACCCTGCCCGCCTCCTGCGAGCCGGGGGTCCGCGCCCTGCTCACCGGAGCGGTCACCCGCGTCGGTGACGTGCCCGGCCTGCCCGACGACGCCGACCGGGTCACCCTGGCCCGCCGCCTGCTGCGCGAGGCCGTCCTGGTCCCGGCGTGACCGTCGGCTGTTCGACCCCCTGGCGGGGTCAGCGGCCGAGGATCAGCAGCAGCGCGGTGGCCACCACCCCCGCGCCGAGCACCACCGTGATCGGGCGCGGTCCGAGCACCGCGTGCCGGCGGTCGGCCAGCACCCGCGCCGGCACCAGGCCGATCAGTGGCCCGAGCAGGGTCACCACCAGCGCCAGCACCGGCATCCCGACCGCCAGGTCGCCGCCGTACCCGACGCCGAGCGCCCGCGCGCCGGTGCCCAGGGCGTACGCCAGCACCGCGCCGGCGGCGCCGCAGAGCGCGAGCAGCGGGTTCACCGAACCGGGCAACTCGCCGGGCTGGCCGGCCCGGTCGAGCAGGTCCCGGGCACGGGAGAGCAGCAGCACCGGGTCGGCGGTGGTGCCGCCGTTGGCGGGGGTGGGCGGGCCGCCGACGCGCCGGGCGCCCGGTCCGAGCCGGGTCCGTACCTGCTGCCACAGGTGCGCGACCTCCGCGTCGACGCGTTCCTGCTGCTCGCGTGCCGCGACCAGTTCCTGCTCGGCGGCGCGTACCTGGTCGGCGGCGTCGGCGACGGCCTGTTCGGCCGCCGCGCACTGCCGCACGTACCAGGTGTGCGCCTCGGCGCGCTGCTCGC
This sequence comes from Micromonospora orduensis, assembly GCF_006228125.1. Taxonomy (GTDB): domain Bacteria; phylum Actinomycetota; class Actinomycetes; order Mycobacteriales; family Micromonosporaceae; genus Micromonospora; species Micromonospora orduensis. The sequence continues at coordinate 7,463 of NZ_VDFY01000286.1, forward strand.
GGACCCGGGCGGTCAGCTCGGCCAGTCGCCGCAGCTGCGCGGAGTAGGTCTCACTGGTCACGGGTTGGTTCATCGCGACGGTCCATACGGGATTATCACCTGTCCGGTGCGGTGCACCGCCCGGTCGAAGAAGAGCCCCCGCCACGGGCGGGGATACCAGTCCGGGCCGCCGGTGCCCGGGTAGAGCGAGGAGCCCAGCTCGCCGCCGTGCGCGTCGAGGGCCACCCAGGCGCCGATCTGATCGGTGCGGGCGGCCGGGCCGCCCAGGTCGGCGCGCATCCGGGCGACGCCCCGCCACCAGGCCAGCACGTGGGTACGCCGTTCCGGCCCGTCGTGCAGGATCCGGCGCAGCTGCTCCAGGCCGGTACGCCGACCGGCCGGCGCGGCGAGGGTGCCGGCCGCCGCGTCGACGGCGAACAGCAGCAGGTAGTGCGGGCTGCCCGCGCCGCCGAGGCCGTCGGCCGTCTCGGCCATCAGCTCGCCGACGGTCTCCTCGTCGTACCAGGCGGCGTCGTCGGCCAGGTCCTCGTAGAGGGCGCGGGCGATCGGGTCGGCGTCCGGGTCGAGGCAGGCGATGGAGAAGCGCGCGGTGCCGGGCGGGTGCTGGCGGGCCAGGGAGCGGGCCGCCGCGTCCAGCACGGCGCACGCCTCGTCGACCCGGGTGCCCAGCACCGCGAGGTTGCGCCCGGGGGCGCGGGGGAGCCGCAGCGCCGCCGAGCGGGACTGCACGTCGATGATCTCGCCGAGCAGGGCCACCGGGCTGCGCGGGGCGCTGCCGTCCGCCGGGGCTTCGAGCGCGCGGTAGTCCGGGGCCTCGGCCAGCCGGGGGATCGCGTCACCGTCGAAGAGCCGGGCCGGCGCCGCGTCGGCCGGACGCATCCGCCACAGCCGGTGCTGCAACCCGCTCCAGGTCTCCCAGTCGCTGGCCGACGGGATCCGGGCGACCTCGTTGCCCTCCACCATCCCCGACTCGGCGTTGACCACCGCGTGCCAGCGGGGCAACGACTGCGCGGCGTCGTTACGCTCGGCGAGGATCCGCAGCGCCTTGGGCAGCGCGATGCGCAACGTGAACTGGGCGACAAGCGCGGGACGGCCCCACAGCGCCTCGATGCCCCGGACGTCCTGCGAGGCGAGCACCAGGTGGATGCCCTGCGACCGGCCACGTCGGGCCAGGTCCTCCAGCAGGTCGGCCGCCTCCCGGGCGACCACGTCCCGGCCGGCCAGCAGCATCTGGAACTCGTCGACGACGGCGACGATCCGGGGCCAGTGCCCGGTCGGGTCGACCGCGCGCAGCTCGGCCAGCTTGGTCACCTCGTGCTTCTTGGCCGCGTCGGCGCGGCGACGCAGCTCCTCGGTGAGGAACCGCAGCAGCGCCAGCCCGAACTCCCGGTCGGTGTTGACGTTGATCCCGACCAGGCGCATGTGCGGCAGCCAGCTCGGGTCGCGTCGGCCCTGCGCGAACCGGGCGAAGGACACCCCCTCCTTGAAGTCGAGCAGGTAGAACTCCAGCTCGGAGGGGGAGTAGCGGGCGGCCAGCGCGCCGATCCAGGCGAAGATCAGGTTGGTCTTGCCGGTGCCGGACGGGCCGCCGATCAGCGCGTGCGGCGGGTAGTCGCCAAGCGTCAGGCGCACCGGCCGGCCGTGCGGCCCCTCGCCGATCGGTGCGGTCAACCCGCTGGCCGAGTCCTCCCGCCACATCTGCTCCGGCGGCGGGAGCAGGTCGGTGAACGGCGTCGGCGGTGGGCCGGCGTTCACCCGGGCCGCGATCTCCCGGCAGGTCTCGGTGACGAGCGTCGCGGGCGGCGGTGGGTCCAGTCGGACCGGCAGCCCGGACGGCCCGCCGATCAGGGCGCCGGACGTCCCGGCCACCACCCGGGTCACCGTCGGATCGTCGGGCAGCGGGATGCCCCGGACCACCAGGTGCACCCCGCAGGCCGCGCCGGCGCGCACCACGCGTTCGAGCTGGCCGCGTTCGTGCCGGCTCAGCTCGTCGCCGCCGAGCAGCACCGCCACCCGCCACGGCTCGGGGCGACGGCCGGTCGCCGAGGCCAGCTCCCGCAGCGAGCCGTGTTCGCCGGCCAGGACCGTCTCGTTGATCCGGCGGATCTGCTCCACCAGGTCGTCCAGCAGCCCGCCGAGGCCACCCGGCCCGACGAAGGTGAGCAGCCCCGCCGTGCCCAGCGGGGCGAACCCGGCCAGGCCGCCGCCGAGGTGCTCCGGGTCGTACCCGATCAGTCGGACCGCCCCGGGGTCGGCGCGGCCGGCGGCGCGCAGCAGCAGCGCGGACACCACCGCGTCGCAGCCGGCGCGGTCGTCACCGGAGAGGTGCACGTGCCCGGCGTCGAGCAGCGGCACCAGCGCGGGCACCGGGTCGACGTCGTCGATGTGGACGGTACCGATGCGCAGCGCTCCCGGCGGCTCGGCGCGGCGGGTGGGCGTGGGTGTCCATCCCGGCCAGTCGGCGCCGGCGCAGCCGGGGGCCTCCAGCAGGGCGGCGTCGGCGGCGTGCCGGGCGAGCCGCGCGATGCGCGCCGAGTGCCGGGCGTCGATCTCGGCGAGCCGGCGGTCGCGTTGGGCGCCCACCCGCTGTGGTACGGCGGCGGCCGCCCGCCGGACCCGGGTCAGCCGCTCACGCCCGGCGGTCAGGTCGGCCTCGGCGGCCGACAACCGGGTACGCGTCGCGCCCAGCGCCTCGCCGAGGGTCTCCCGGATCCGGGCGGCCAGTTGGCCGCGCCGGTCAGCCATCGGAACCTCGGCGGGTGGGCGCGTCCCGCCACGGGCTGCCCGTGCGCGGCGGCAGCCCACCGGAGCGTTGAGCGGCACTGCTGCCCGGCCGCTGGCCCGCCCCGCTGGCCCGCTTGCCCACGCGGGCCGGCTGTCCCGCGCCGGTGGGCTGCGGCCCGGCGCCGGGCTGTCCCGCGCCGCCCGGCCGTGGGTCGGGGTTCGCGGGCAGGTCACGGCCGAGCCGGGCGAGCAGCAGCCCGGTCGCCACACCGGCGGTCACCGCCGAGTCGGCGGCGTGCGGCGGCTCTCCCGAGGCACGCGGCGGCGGCATCCGGCACACCCGGGTCAGCAGCGTCTCCAGCACCGGCGGCGGCAACCCGGGCAGCAGATCGCGGACGCGTCCGTCCAGCTCGCCGCGGAGCCGGCCGAGGTCGGCGGCGCGCGGCGGATGCCCCAGCAGCTCGCCGGCCAGCTCCCGCAGCAGCGGCGGTGCCAGCGCGGCCATCCCCAGCCCCACGTCGGCGGGGGCGCGGCGCAGCTCGGTACGCAGCCGGTCCCGGTCACCCGCGCGAACGCCGCCGACGACCCGGCGCAGCAGCTCCCGCGGGT
>NZ_VDFY01000298.1 GCF_006228125.1 Micromonospora orduensis
CCCCCGGCCCGTCCGGCGTACGACGGGGTGAGCCGGAGGGCGGCGGGGCGGCACCGCGCGGGCCGGCGGGCTCCGCCGCAGCGCCCTCGGGGCCGATTTCCGTACGCTGCTGCTTGGCCGAGCGCAGGTCGTCGATCCAGCCGAACTCCTCACCCGACACCGGCTCCTCCGGCTCGGCCTCGGCTCGGCCTCGACCCCAGCGGCGGCCCTTCGGACGGGTATCGCGCCGCTCGTCCGGGCTCTCGTCCGGGCGGTCCCCACCACGCGATTTCACTATTGACCCTCTCCTGCGGCGTTCGTGCCGCTGTCCTGCATCGTTCCGGGACCGCCCGGGTCCGTCGTCGGTCGACCGTTCTCGCCAGCAGGCGCTGGCGCGGTCTGCTCCGTTACGCGCTGCCCGGCGTTCGGGGTCTCCGGACGGGTCGCCGGGGCGGGCAGCCCGCGCACGATACGGCGCAGCAGCGGCAGCCGGGTGGCCACCGACCGCTCCGCCCCGTGCGGGCTCGGCCGGTAGTAGTCGGTGCCCACGAGGTCGTCGGGAACGTACTGCTGGGTGACCACACCGCGCTGGTCGTCGTGGGGGTAGCGGTAGCCGGTCCCGTGGCCCAGCCCCCGGGCGCCGGCGTAGTGCGCGTCGCGCAGACCGCGGGGCACCGGACCACCTAGACCGGCCCGTACGTCGGCGATCGCGGCGCCGATGGCGGTGGTGGCCGAGTTCGACTTGGGCGCGGTGGCCAGGTGGATCACCGCCTGGGCCAGGTTGAGCTGCGCCTCGGGCAACCCCACGTACTCGACCGCGTGCGCGGCGGCGGTGGCCACGCTCAACGCGTCGGGGTCGGCCATGCCGACGTCCTCGCTGGCGAAGATGACCAGTCGGCGGGCGATGAACCGGGCGTCCTCCCCGGCGACAAGCATCCGGGCCAGCCAGTGCACGGCGGCGTCCACGTCCGAGCCGCGCATGCTCTTGATGAACGCGCTGACCACGTCGTAGTGGGCGTCGCCGTCGCGGTCGTAGCGCACCGCGGCCACGTCGACGGCCTGCTCGGCGGTGACGAGGTCGATCCGGCCGGTGCCGAGCGCCGTGGCCGAGGCGGCCGCCGCCTCCAGCGCGGTCAGGGCCTTGCGGACGTCACCGGCGGCGAGCCGGACCAGGTGGTCCTCGGCGTCGGCGGCCAGGGTGAGCGCGCCGCCGAGGCCGCGCTCGTCGGCGACCGCGCGGCGCAGCAGACCCCGTACCGCCTCGTCGTCCAGCGGTTGCAGGGTGAGCAGCACGCACCGGGACAGCAACGGGGAGATGACCGAGAAGTACGGGTTTTCCGTGGTGGCCGCCAACAACGTGACCGTACGGTCCTCGACGGCGGCGAGCAGCGAATCCTGCTGCGTCTTGCTGAACCGGTGAACCTCGTCGATGAACAGCACGGTCTGCGGGCCGCCAGAGCGGCGCTGACGGCGGGCCGTCTCGATGACCGCGCGGACGTCCTTGACCCCGGCGGAGAGCGCCGACATGGCCACGAACCGGCGGTCGGTGGCCGCGGCGACGAGGTGCGCGATGGTGGTCTTGCCGCTGCCCGGAGGTCCCCAGAGGATGACCGACATCGGCGCGCCGCCGGAGACCAGTTGCCGCAGCGGCGCCCCGGGGGCGAGCAGGTGGTCCTGCCCGACCAACTCGTCGAGGGTCGCCGGGCGCATCCGGACGGGCAGGGGCGAATCGTCCGCTACCGGAGTGAACCCGTCGACACCGGCGGGACCGGCGGGCGCGTCACGCGACCCGGCGGGGGCACCGAGGGAGAAGAGGGCGTCGGACTCCATCACGAAGACAGTACCGGGCCGGGCCCGCGACGCCGGAATCGCGCCGCGGGCCCGCCACCGGTGATCGGTTCCGGTCAGCCGCGACCGGGGCGACGGCCCCGGTACCAGCGGCCGCCGCCACCGCCGCGCGGGCCGCTGCCCACGCCGGCCAGGTAGAGCGAGAGCAGGAGCAACCCGATGAGCACGAGCGTGTTCCAGTTGAACAGGTCCGGCGCTCCGAAGTCGGTGTTGAGCAGGTCGAGCAGCAGGGCGAAGCCAAAGACGATGGCCGCGAGAATGGCGAGCATGTCGGTCCTCCGGTGGGGGTTCCCAGTAGGTCGGCGCGTGATGTACCCAATCGGTCGACTCGTCAATCTCCACCGTGGGCCAGGTGCGCGCCGCCGGCCGACGCGGCCGTTCGATCCGCGGCTCCTACCTGTTGGTACGCCTGACCGAAGCCGACCGGTCCGTCATGGAGACGCTGATCGACGAGGCGTTTCCGAGCACCACCTCCCGTCCGGGCGCTCAGCTCGTTCCGTCTCGCGTGAGACGCGGGGACGGCCTCCCGTCGCCGGCAGGCGGCCCTTTCCCTCACCGGTCGGCGGCGGGTACGGGGAGCGTGGTCGGCTCGGCGACGGGCGCGGGTTGGCGGCCTGCCCGCCAGGCGGGCAGGTAGAGCGGGGCGGCGACGGCGAGCACGATCGCGCCGACCACCATCGCGGTGCTGACGCTGGTGGCGGCGGCGATCGCGGTCAGCACCACCCCGCCGAGCGCGCCGGCCGGCTGCGCCATCATCGAGTTCAGCGAGAGCACGCTGGTCCGGTACGGGCCGTCGACCTGCCGGTGCAGCAGCCCACTGTGCAGCGGATTGGACGCGCCGTGCACGGCGTAGCAGGCCAGGTAGGCCACCAGCACGCCGACCGGCCCGGCGAACAGTCCCATCCCGACCACCGTCACTCCCTGTAGGACGCGCAGCAGGGCGGCGCCGGGCGCGGCACCGAACCAGCGCAGCAGCAGCGGGGTCAGGGCGGCGCCGGCGGCCGAGGCGAGCCAGGCGGCCGAGCTGGCCGGTCCGAGCAGCGCGGCGGCGCGTTCCGGGTTGCCGATCACCTCGGCGAGCCGCACCGGCAGCAGCGACTCGAAGGTGACCATGCCGAAGCCCCAGAACAGCTCGACCGCCACCAACGCCAGCAGCACCCGGGAGCGACGCAGCAGCCCGACGGCCTGGCCGATCATCCGGGGTGCCTGGACCACCGAGGCCCGCAGCGCCGCGACCCCGGTGGCCGGCCGCTCCTCGACAAGCAGGACAAGCAACGCGACAAGCGCCACGGCCTGGGCGACGATGGCGACCAGGACGGGCACGGTGAGCGCGCTGACCGGCCCGATCGGGCCGAGCGCCACCAGGCCACCGCTGAGCAACGCTCCGGCGCCGATGGCCGCGCCGATGACGGCGCCGGCGTACCCGAGGCCCTTCTCGTACTCGGCCTGCGGGTCGGCGGCGAGGGTGGCGTCGACGTACCAGGACTCCAACGGGCCGCTGTCCAGCGCCCGGTAGACACCCTGCAGGGCCCAGACGAGGAAGAACAGGGCGAACGAGTCGGCCACCGCGAACAGCGCCAACGAGGCGAGATTGAGCACTCCGGCGGCGAGCAGCACGGGCCGGCGACCGAGGGCGTCGGCGAAGCCGCCGGTGGGCAGTTCCAGCGCCAGGACCAGCAGCCCCTGGGCGGTGCCGACCAGGCCGATCTGCGGCAGCGACAGGCCGCGTTCCTGCATCAGCAGGATCATCACCGGGATCATCAGGCCCGTCGGCAGCCAGCGCAGGCCGTAGAGCGTGAGGTAGCGACCCCGGACCTGGCGTACGGTCAGCGCACTCATCGTGTCTCCCCTGTTCGCGGTTGCGGGACCGGCGCGCTGCTCGCGTTCACCATCGCTCCTCCAGACGCGGGAAGCCGGCCAGGAACACGTGCACGGGCTTGACGTCCGGGGCATCGGCGACGGCGTCGTCGCGGTAGCGCATCAGCACCGCCCACAGGTCGTCGTTGAGCGCAAGCAGTCGGGCCGGGTCGAGTGGCAGCACCAGGTCGCTCATGCCCGCGGCGTCGCGCCAGGCGCGGGACTGAGTGTGCTCGACGGCCATCCACCGCTCGGCCAGCTCGCCCATCAGCCGCACCTGGTTGGTCCGGATCCACTGCACCGCGGCGCGGGCGTCCGGGTCGTCGTCGAAGTCGGTGGGATCGAAGTGACTCATGTCGTGCGCGGCCTGCCACCAGCGCTGCCGACCGGCGCCCCGGTCCGGATCCTCCGCCACCAGCCCCACCTCGGCGAGTTGCCGCAGGTGGTAGCTGGTCGCGCCGGTGTTGGTGCCCAGTTTCTCAGCGAGGGCCGTCGCGGTCGCCGGGCCGTCGATGCGCAGCGACCCGAGCAGCCGCATCCGTAGCGGGTGGGCCAGCACGCGAACCTGCCGCGCGTTCAGATCGACGCGGCTCGGCTCGGTACGGCCGTCGGGTGGAGGGCTCTCCATGACTGCACACTATCTCTGCACACTTATTATGCACAAGAGTTATGCACAAGAAGTGTGCAACGAGCGTGAGGGTGGTCGGGAGTGCTGTTCTCAGTGCGCCAGGAGTTCGCGCACCCCGCGCAGCCGGGTTCGCAGCAGGCCGGCGGCGCGAGAGCTGTCCAGGCGCACGTCCAGCGGTCGGACCACTCCGGTTGCCGCGCTGGTGGCCGTCTTCAAGCCGGCCGCGTCCAGGCCGTCCCGCTCGGCGACCAGCAGACCCAGCTCGGCCCGGCTCACCGCGTCGGGGCCGGCCACGTTCAGCAGCCCGGCATACGAGGAGACGACCAGCTCCAGTACGGCGTCGGCGAGGTCGGTCACGTCGACCGGGCAGCGCAGCTCGTCGGAGAAGAGGACCGCCCGGCCGGCGAGCGCGTCCCGGCAGAGCTGGATCTGTTTGCTGCCCTCCCCCAGGATCAGGGAGGTCCGCACCATTGCCGCGCCGGGGTCGATCGCCCGAACGGCGGTCTCGGCGGCGGCCTTCGCGGCACCGTACGCGTGCACCGGAGTGGGCGGATCGTCGTCGGTGTAGGGCGTGGGACGACCGGCGTGCAGCGCGTCGCTGGACACGTGCACCAGCCGGGCGCCCGTCTCGGCCGCGGCGACCGCCACGTTCGCGGCCCCGTCGGCGGTGACCGCCCAGTCCCCGTACCGGTAGGGGGTCCCCACCACGGCGTCCGGCCGCACCTGCGCGACCAGCGCACGAACGGCGGCCCGGTCGGTCACGTCCAGCCGCCGCGCGTCGACGCCCGGCACTGCGATGTCCCCGGAGTGGAAGGTCCCCACGACCGACGACCCGGCGCCGACGGCGCGCGAACACACCGCACGCCCCAGAAACCCACTACCCCCGACAACAAGCACCCGCATCCCAGTCCACTCCCCCGCCAAACGATCAAGAGGTTTGCGTCATCTCGCGGGACGATGATGACGCAAACCTCTTGATCAACCAAGCAGGGGCCGGGGTGGGCCGGTCAGACCGGGTCGGCCACCGGGGCTGCGGGGCCTGCCGTTCCGGCGTGGGCGGTGGCTGCGGGCTTGGGCTTGGCGTCGATGCCGGCCTCGGCGCGCTGCTGGGCGGTGATCGGCGTCGGCGCGCCGGTCAGCGGGTCGAACCCGCCCCGGGTCTTCGGGAACGCGATCACCTCACGGATGGAGTCCGCGCCGGCCAGCAGCATGCAGACCCGGTCCCAGCCGAAGGCGATGCCGCCATGCGGCGGGGCGCCGTACTTGAACGCCTCCAGCAGGAAGCCGAACTTGTCCTGCGCCTCCTCCGGCGTGATGCCGAGCAGGTCGAAGACCCGCTTCTGCACATCGCCCCGGTGGATACGGATCGACCCGCCGCCGATCTCGTTGCCGTTGCAGACGATGTCGTACGCGTACGCGAGAGCCCGGTCCGGCGCCTCCTCGAACCGGTCCACCCACTCGGCGTTGGGCGAGGTGAACGGGTGGTGCACCGCCGTCCAGCCACCCTCGTCCGTCTTCTCGAACATCGGCGCGTCGACCACCCAGCAGAACGCCCAGGCGCTCTCGTCGATGAGGCCGGCCCGCTTGGCGATCTCGACGCGAGCCGCGCCCAGCAGCTCCTGCGCCTCGCGGGCGTTCGCGCTGGCGGCGAAGAAGACCGCGTCACCGGGCTTGGCGCCGACCGCGTCGGCCAGCCCGCCCAGGTGCTCGGCCGACAGGTTCTTCGCCACCGGGCCGCGCGCCTCGCCGGTCTCGGCGTCCAGCACCACGTACGCCAGGCCCCGCGCGCCGCGCGCCTTGGCCCAGTCCTGCCAGCCGTCCAGCTCCTTGCGGCTCTTCGCCGCGCCGCCGGGCATGACGACCGCGCCGACGTAGCCGCCCGCGTCGATCGCCCCGGCGAACACCCGGAACTCGGTGCCGCGCAGGTACTCGGTCAGCTCGGTCAGCTCCACGCCGTACCGCAGGTCCGGCTTGTCCGAGCCGTACCGGGCCATCGCGTCGTGCCAGGTGATCCGCGGGATCGGGCGGGTGATCTCGTGCCCGGCCAGGTCCTTCCAGAGCGCCGAGACGATCGCCTCGCCGAGGTCGATCACGTCGTCCTCGGTGACGAAGGACATCTCGATGTCGAGCTGGGTGAACTCGGGCTGCCGGTCGGCGCGGAAGTCCTCGTCGCGGTAGCAGCGGGCGATCTGGTAGTACCGCTCCATGCCACCGACCATCAGCAGCTGCTTGAACAGCTGCGGGGACTGCGGCAGCGCGTACCAGCTGCCCGGCTGCAGGCGCACCGGCACCAGGAAGTCCCGGGCGCCCTCGGGCGTCGAACGGGTCAGCGTGGGAGTCTCGATCTCCAGGAAGTCCCGCTCGTGCAGCACACCCCGGGCGAGCTGGCTGGCCCGCGACCGCAACCGCAGCGCGTTCGCCGGGCCACTGCGACGCAGGTCCAGGTAGCGGTACTTGAGCCGGATGTCGTCGCCGGCCTCGACCTGGTCGTCCACCGGCAGCGGCAGCGGGGCCGCCTCGGAGAGTACCTCCAGCTCGGCGGCGGTCACCTCGACCTCACCGGTGGGCAGCTCCGGGTTCTCGTTGCCGTCCGGCCGGCGGGTCACCTCACCGACGACCTTCACGCAGAACTCGTTGCGCAGCGCGTGCGCGTCCTCCTCGCGGAACACCACCTGGACCACGCCGGAACCGTCGCGCAGGTCGACGAAGATGACGCCGCCGTGGTCGCGCCGGCGGGCCACCCACCCGGCGAGCGTCACCGTCGTGCCGGCGTCCGTCGCGCGCAAGCTGCCGGCATCATGGGTACGGATCACGACGTGCGTCTCCTCATCTGCGGTGCGGTCTGCCTCCGCATTGTGTCAGGAGTGCCGGAAACGGTCCGCGCCACCCGGCGACCCGGCCGGTCAATCCGGCGGGTTCGACGGGTGGCGCGGTCAGTCGGCGAGCGTCAGTTCTCGGGAATGTTCCAGGCCGTGACCCGGATGACGGTGGTCCGGTCGTTGTTGATGGTGACGACTTCCAGCAGCACCATCCGCCACCTGTCCCGCTGTTCACGCGCGGCGGCGTAATTGGTCCTGATGCAGAGCCAGGAGCCCTTCCGAAGTGGCACCTCGGCGCCTGCGGCGATCGGAGCAGAGCGGATCGAGTTGTTGCATTCCGCCGGCTTCATTCCGGCCGATGCTGCTTCACTGCCCTCGACACCGGCCGCCAACTCGATGAAGGGGGCACCCGGACAGCCCGCATTGAGGGCCATATCCGTGGTGTTCGATCCCACGTTGGCACGTGGTTCGTCGAGGTCCACCTGCATTTCCTTGAAGCAGTCCGTGGGCTTCAAGGTCAGGCTCTGGTTCTCGTACTTGGGCTCGTAAACGGTCTGCTCGCTGAGCTCCGGCGGTGTTCCCGGTGAACGCGGCGGCTCCTCCGGTGCGACGGTCGTCTGCGGGGAGTCGGTCGTGGTGGCAGGGTCGGAGGGAGCCGGCGCGGGACCGCTGTCGGTCGAACCGACAGGCGCCCGGGCGGACGCGATGTCCCGCGCCGTCTGTGCCTGGTCCAACGCGCGCCAGGAAACGATGGCGGAGCCGAGGGACACCAGCAGCGCCAGGGCAGCCACGGCGATCACCACGAGACCCAGCCGGCCGCGACGTGCGGCAGGTGTCGGGGGCGGTGGACCTGCCGGATCGGGGCCGCCCGAGAACGGGGGCAGCGTGCCGCCGCTCGGTGGCGGTGTGCCGCCGCTCGGCGGCGGTGGTGTGGGAGGAGTGGGGGTGGGGGCGGACTGCTCTGAGCGCGGATCGGGTTGGCTCACCGCTAAAACCTCCCGTATCGGCAGAAGTCAACAAACAGGTGGGAGTTCCGGTCGGGATCGGCACGTTATCAGGAACCCGCCATCGCCCGGGGGAGAGTATTCTTCGCCGACGCGAAGTGACCGGAAGCTGTCAGACATCAGCGGTCCAATCTCTACGTCCGTGGCGGAAAGGTAGATGCCGGATATGCAGGACTCCAGCCAGGGACCGACGCCAATGCCGGCCCGGCGCGGCGCGCAGGTGGCAGTCGCCGTGACGGTGCTCGGGGTGCTCCTCGCGGCAGCCGCCCTGGCGCGGGACGTCTTCGACTGGCGGGTGGGGTCGGGAGCGCCGGCGGCGACCGCGTCGACGGCGGGAGCCGGGCCGGCCAAGCCGTCAGCGGTCAACCCGGACGCGGGCACATCGCCGTCCACCGCCCCCTCGCCGTCCGTCCGACTGGACACCCTGGCCGTCGAGGCCGGGGCTGCCTCTCTCGGGAAGCTTCCGCGCCAACTGGACGGCAGACCCGAGTACGACCGTCCGATCGTCATCGGCTGCCCGACGAATTCCGGCGCGGACAAGCAACGCGATGTCACGTATCGGCTTCAGCGCCGCTATCTCGACCTCACCTCGACCGTACGACCGTTCTTTTCGTCTCCCGACGACCGCGACGGCATCGTTCTCGTCTACGCCCAGGTGGCGATCCGGCAGGCGGACGGAACGATCACCCGGGTGACGCGGGGGCAGCAGTTCGACGCGCGCATGGACAATCCGCAGAAGCTCGCCGCCGACCTCGAAGGGGCCGACGAGCTGACGCTGCGGGTCCAGTGTCAGTACCCGGGTGGTTCGGTCATCCTCACCGACGCCACGGTCAGCGCGGCCTGAGCGTCCGCCGGTCCGGACGGGCGAACCCGGTTCAACCGGCCGTCTCGCCGGTTAACGTGGCGAAATGCGCGCCGTACCGAACTGGGCCGTCGCCACGGCGGCGGCCGCGCCCGTGCTGCTGGTGGGAGGTTGGACGGTTGCGCAGGCGCGCCAACCCGCCGGGTACGACCCGATCCGGGACACCATCAGCGAGCTGGCGGGGCAGGACGCCACCGATGCCTGGATCATGGTCGTGGCCCTGGTGCTGCTCGGCTGCTGCTACGTGTCGGTCGCCGCGGTGCTGCACGCGGCCGACCTGCCCAGCCGGTTCCTGCTCGCGGTCGGTGGGGTGGCCACCATCGCGCTGGTGGCCTTTCCCCGGCCGCCGGTGGGTGGTTCGCTCAGCCATGGCATCGCGGCGACGGTGGCCGTGCTGGCGCTCGCGCTGTGGCCTGCCGGTTCGGCGCTGCGGCTGCCGCGCGGCTCGGACGCCGCGCATCCGGATGCCCCGCAGCCGCCGTGGGCGTTCCGCCGGGGCGTGGGGCTGAGTGCCACGGTGGTGCTGCTCGCCCTGTTCGGCTGGTCGGCGTTCGAGGTGACCAGCGGATCGCGCACGGGGTTGGCCGAGCGGGTGACGGCGGTGACGGTGTCGCTCTGGCCGCTGCTGGCGGTGTTGTCGGCCCGGCGGGCGCACCTGGCGTGGACGACCGGCGCCGCACCCGTCGGTCCGGCCCTGCCTGGTGTCGTACCCCCGGATCCCCTGCGACCGGCGGACGGTCCCGATGGGCTCGTGTGAGGCGGGCCGCGGACACGACACGGGCCGCCGGATCGCTCCGGCGGCCCGCGTGCGGTGGGTCGATCAGAAGACGCTGACGCCGTAGACGTTCAGGGCCTCGGTGACCGGCTGGAAGTAGGTGGTGCCGCCGCTGCTGCAGTTGCCGCTGCCGCCGGAGGTCAGGCCCAGGGCGGTGCTGCCGCTGAACAGCGAGCCGCCGCTGTCGCCCGGCTCGGCGCAGACGTTGGTGCGGATCAGGCCGGAGACCGAGCCCTCGGCGTAGTTCACCGTGGCGTTGGTGGCGTTCACCGAGCCGCTGCGCAGGCCGGTGGTGCTGCCGGAGCGCTGCACCGACTGGCCGACCGACGCGTTGCCGGCGCCGGTGATGTCCCGGTAGCTGCCGTTGTAGAGGTAGACGTTGCCCGCGGCGTTGGCGGAGTTGCTGTGCCGCACGATGCCGTAGTCGTTGCCCGGGAAGCTGGTGCCGGCCCGGGTGCCGAGCAGCGAGGTCTGGCCGGAGTTCGAGTACCAGCTCGACGAGATGTTGGTGCAGTGCCCGGCGGTCACGAAGTAGTAGGTGCTGCCGCTGCGCACGTTGAAGCCGAGCGAGCAGCGCCCGCCGCCGCCGGCGTAGATGGCCTGGCCACCGGAGATCCGGGTGCTCAGCACGCCGGCCTCGGCCTCGATCCGCACCGCGCCGTTGGCCCGCGCGGCGGCGGCCTTGACCCGCTCCAGCTTCGCACCGGTGACGGTGCTGTCGACGGAGACGACGACCTGGTTGGTGACCGGGTCGCTCCACCAGGCGGTGCCCGGGATCTTCGCGGAGCGCTCCAGCTCGGCCGTGGCCCGGTTGAGCTCGGCGGCGCCGCGGGTCACGTACTTGACGGTGGCGCCGGCGTTGCTCGCCTTGCGGGCGGCGGCCGCGTCGGTGACGGTGACGACGGACCGGCCGCTGGCGTCGATGTACGAGCCGGCGGAGCGGTCGCCGAGCTGAGCGGAGAGGGCGGCAGCGGCGTCGGGCGAGGCGGCGGGGGCGGCC
>NZ_VDFY01000287.1 GCF_006228125.1 Micromonospora orduensis
CCCCCGGTCCGGGCGTACCCCCCGCCGACCGCGCGCTGGCCCGACCGCGCCGGCGGCTCCTGGCCGCCGTGTCCGCCCTGGCGGCGCTGGCCGCCGTGGGCGCCGGCAGCCTGCTCGACCTGCGTACGCCGGCACCGACGCCGGCGAGCGCGCCGGCTGACGAGTTCAGCGCCGGCCGGGCGTACGCGGACGTCCAGGTCATCGCGGCCCGGCCGCACGTCGCCGGCAGCGCGGCCAACGATCAGGTACGCGCACACATCGAGCAGCGGCTGCGCGGGCTGGGCCTGGAGACCGAGGTGCAGGACACGGTGGCCCCCGAGGCCGGCCAGCTCAGCGGGGCGGCGGGCGGGACGACAGTGGCCCGGGTCCGCAACGTGGTGGCCCGGCTTCCCGGCACTGATCCGACCGGCCGGGTGTTCCTGGTCGCCCACTACGACTCGGTGCAGACCGGGCCGGGCGGCAACGACGACGCGGCGGGCACCTCGGCGATCCTGGAGGTGGCGCGTGCGCTGGCGGTCGGCCCGAAGCCCCGCAACGACATCGTCTTCGTGCTTACCGACGCGGAGGAGGCGTGCCTGTGCGGCGCGTCCGCGTTCGCGGCGAGCCATCCGCTGGCCGCGGACGGCGGGGTGGTGCTCAACCTGGAGGCGCGCGGCTCCACCGGCCCGGTGATCATGTTCGAGACGTCGAAGGACAACGCCAAACTGGTGGACGTCTTCGGCCGGGCCGCCCCGCACCCGGTCGGCACCTCGTTCGCGGTGGAGATCTACCGTGCGCTGCCCAACGACACCGACTTCACCGCGTTCCTCGACGAGAAGTTCGTCGGGTTGAACTCGGCGTACATCGACGGCGGCGCGATCTACCACACCCCGCTGGACACCCCGGCGGCGATGGACCGGGGCAGTCTCCAGCAGCACGGGGACAACGCGCTGGGCCTGGCCCGGGAGTTCGGCCGCACCGACCTGACCGACCTGCGTTCCGGGCAGGACGCCACCTACTTCCCGGTCCCCGGCGGGCTGGTCCGCTACCCCGGCTGGCTCACCCTGCCGCTGGCTCTGCTCGCCGTGGCCGCCGTGGCCGCGCTGGGCTGGCTGACCCGCCGCAGCGGGCGGGCCAGCGTCGGCCGGCTGGCCGCCGGCTTCGGACTGGCCCTGGTGCCGATCGTCCTCGCGCCGGTCGCCGCCCAACTGCTCTGGCTGGCGATCACCACGATCCGCCCGGGGTACGCGGAACTGCTCGACCCGTACCGCCCGATCTGGTACCGGTTGGCCGTGCTGGCGCTCGCCGCCGCGATCCTGTTCACCTGGTACGCGCTGCTGCGCCGCCGGATCGGCCCGGCCGCGCTGGCCATGGGCGGGCTGGCCTGGCTGGCGCTGCTCGGTGTGCTGCTCGCCGTGGCGGTGCCCGGCGGGGCGTACCTCACCACCCTGCCGGCCCTGGCCGGCGCTCTCGGCGGGCTGGTCGCGCTGCGGACCCGGCAGGCCGGGCCGTGGCCGGTGGTGGCGGTGACCGCCGCCGCCGCGGTCGGGGTGGCCATCCTGCTGCCGACAGTGGTGCTGCTGTTCCCCGCGCTGGGGATGGGGATGGGCGGGGTGGCCGCGCTTGTCGCGGTGCTGCTCGGCCTGACCGCCCTGCCGGTGGTCGACCTGTTGCATCCGCAGGCCGGCGGGCAGCGCGGCATGCGCGCGCTGCGGGCCCGGCGGCTCGCGGTGCTCCCGGCCGGCGCGGCCGCCGTCGCGGCGGTGGTGCTCGCCGGGGTCGGGCTTGCCGTCGACCGCTTCGACGCCGAGCACCCCGCGCCCACTCACCTGATGTACGCCCTGGACGCGGGCACCGGCCAGGCCCGCTGGCTGAGCCACGAGGCCGACCCGCAGCCGTGGACGGACGGCTACGTGGACGGGATGGCCAGCGTGGAGGACGACTTCCCCGGGCTCGGCGACGGTGAGCTGCGGGTCGGCCCGGCGGCGGCGGCGAACCTGCCGGCGCCGAAGGTCGACGTGCTGGCCGACAGCACCTCCGGCGATGAGCGCACGCTGCGGCTGCGGCTCACCCCGCAGCGGTCGGTCCGGCTTGCCACCCTGCACGTCGACAGGGCGACCGCCATGGTGCTGCGCGCGGACGTGGCCGGCCGGTCGGTGCCGGTGGAGCCCCGCGAAGGCAAATGGGGCTTCGGGCTGGTGTTCCACGCCCCGCCGACCGAGGGGATCGAGGTCACGTTGACGCTGCGGCCGATCGCCGCGCAGGTGTCGCTGCGGGCGATGGACGCCAGCGACGGGCTGGACGCGCTGCCCGGTTTCCGGCCCCGGCCACCGGACGTGGGCGTCGTCGGGTCGCACAGCTCCGAAATGCTGGCGGTGGCGCGGACCTACCCCTTCTGACGGGACGGGTCATGGTCCGGCGGGGGTGCTCCCCGCCGGACCCGCGTCCTTTGCTCTGCACCCGCGGACGCACCACCTACATACGGTGACCGGTCAGTGCGGCGTGGCCGGGCCCAGGTCGCTCGGGTCGGTGTTACCACCACAGATGATCACCGCGACCCGTTCCCCCGCCTGCGGCACGTACGCGCCGCCGACCAGCGCGGCCAGCGCCGCGGCACCCCCGAACTCGGCGGCGACCCGCAGCTCCGACCAGAGCAGCCGACGCGCCCGCACCAGGTCCTCGTCGCTGACCAGCACGGAGACCACCCCGGTCCGGCGGGCGGTGTCGTACGCGATCTCCCCGATCCGGCGGGCGCCAAGCGAGTCCGTGGCGACACCGCCGACCTCGATGTCGACCGGCCGGCCCGCCTTGAGAGCGGAGTGCAGGGTGGGGATCTGCTCGGGCTCGACGGCCACGACCCGCACCGACCCGTCGAACCAGCTCGCGATGCCGGACACCAGTCCACCGCCACCGACCGCCACCAGCACCGTGTCGATCCCGTCGAGCTGCGCCTCCAACTCCCGGCCCACGGTGCCCTGACCGGCCACCACCTCCGGCTGGTCGTACGCGTGCACGACCAACGCGCCGGTCTCCTCCGCCCGCTCGGTGCTCGCCGCCAGGGCCTCGGCGTAGTGCTGGCCCACCTGCCGCACCTGAGCGCCCAGCTCCGCCAGCCGCTGCACCTTCACCGGCGACGAGGTCACCGGCACGAAGACCTCCGCCGCCACGCCAAGCGACCGGGCCGCGTACGCCACCGCGAGCCCGTGGTTGCCACCGGAGGCGGCGATCACCCCGGCCGAGGGCAGCGGCCCCTGGAGCATCCGGTTGAACGCACCCCGCGGCTTGAACGAGCCGGTGTGCTGGTGCAGCTCCAACTTGAGGCTGAGCTGGCCGGGCACGCCCAGGTCAGCGCCGTCGACAGCGATGACCGGGGTTTCCCGGACCCACCCGGAGACAAGTGCGGCGGCCGCCTCGACGTCGTTTCTGTCCACCATGGGAAACGCCCTTCGCTGGTGAGCCCGACGAGCATCCTATGGAAATTTCATCGCCGCTTCGGCGGGGGCGGCGGCGACCCGCCCGGCGATGGATACTCCTGCCATGACGCTCCCGACCACGCCGGGGTTTACTTCCAGCGGAAGTGGACGAAGAGTCGGCCGAAGTTCTTGGAGTCCTTCTCCACGCGGTGGTAGAGCTGCTTGACGTCCTTCTGGTCGAGGAACCGCAGCACCCGCTTCTTGAGCTGGCCCGACCCCTTGCCAGGGATGATCTCCACGAGGGTGGCCTTCTTCGCCACCGCCTCGTCCATGATCCCGCGCAGCGCGCGGTCGATGTCCTGGCCCTTGTTGAAGATGTCGTGCAGGTCCAGCTTGAGCTTCATGCCGCAGCCCCCGGCCGGTCAGGTCCCATGTCCGCCATCCTAGGCACCTCCGGCGGGCCGCCCGCCGGACGACGAAGGGGCGGCCCCGCAGGACCGCCCCTTGCCCGTCACCGGTTTCGCGTTCAGCGGGTGCCGCCCACGCGGGCCTCGACCCGCTCCAGCGCCACCCGGTAGTCGTCGTTTGCCGCGTACATGGCGGCGGCGATCCGCAGGTGCCGCAGCGCGTCGGTGGGCCGGTTCAACCGCTCCAGCGTCCGACCGAGCACGTGGTGCGCGTAGTGGTCGCTCGGGTCCCGGTCGACCAGCTCCCGCAGGTGCTCCTCGGCCCGGTTGAGCTGGGCCGACTGGAAGTACGCCCGGGCCAGCAGCTGCCGGACCGCCGCGTTGCCGGGTTCGGCGTCGACGATCGGCTCCAGCAGTCGGGCCGCTCCGCTCGGGTCACCGGTCTCGAAGAACATGGTCGCCCGCCGGTAGTCCGCCAGAAGATCCATCTGCCCACCTCCTCGGGTCGCACCGTCACCTGTTCCGACGCTGGCACAACACCTGGCGTTTGGCGACTGTTCCCGGGGTCGAGATCGCGTCAGGTTCGGGCGTCCCGGCGGCCGGCGGCCAGTTCCCAGGCGCGGACGCCGCCGACGATGCCCGCCGTGTTGGGCACCACCACGACGTCGTCGCCCATCCGGGCGAGCTGCTCGGGCCGGATCAGCCGCGAGTTGCCCCCGCCCAGGTAGAGCCGGTCCCAGCGGAACACCGGGCGGAGCCCGTCCACCACCTGTCGGATGCGGCGCGACCAGAAGGCGTCGCCGAGCCGGCGGCGTTCCGGCTCCCCGACGTACGTGTCGTAGGTGGTGCCCCAGCGCACCGGCGCGTGCGACAGCTCCAGGTGCGGGGCGAGCACACCGCCGTCGAAGAGGGCGCTGCCAAGCCCCGTCCCGAGGGTCAGCACCAGCTCGCAGCCCGTCCCGGCGACCACACCCGCCCCGTGCACCTCGGCGTCGTTGAGCACGAGCGCCGGCACCCCGAACGCGTCGGCGAGCGCACCTCGCGCGTCCCAGCCGGACCATTCGGCCAGCAGGTCCGGGTCGACCCGGCTGCGGGGGCCGCTGCGGGTCACGTAGTGCGGGGTGGAGACCACCACCCCGTGCCGGATCATTCCGGGTACGCCGACGGTCAGCCGGTCCGCCGTGGGCAGCCGAGCGCCCAGATCCAGCAGGGTCCGGACGAACAGGGCTGGCGGCAGCGGGTACGGGGTCGGCACCCGCAGCGGCCGGGCGCGCATCGTGCCGGCCTCGTCGAGCACGGACGCCTTGATGCCCCCGCCGCCGCAGTCGATCGCCAGTGTGGTCACCACGCCGTTGAGTCTGCCCGCTGCCGTCGGTTCGTATGCGGGCAGCCGGATAGGCTGCCGTCCTGATGAGCGCCACGATGATCGTCAAGGACCTGGCCGCCGGGCACGGCGACCGCTCACTCTTCGCCGGGCTGGACCTGGTGGTCGCTCCCGGCGACGTGATCGGCCTGGTCGGGCCGAACGGGGCAGGCAAGTCGACGCTGCTGCGTACCCTCGCCGGGTTGCTGCCGGTCGAGGCCGGCAGCGTGCGACTCAGCCCGCCCACCGCGACCGTCGGGCACCTGCCGCAGGAGCCCGAGCGGCGGCCGGGCGAGACGGTACGCGACTTCCTGGCCCGCCGGACCGGGGTGACCGCCGCGCAGGCGGCCCTGGACGCGGCGACCGAGGCGCTGACCGCCGGGACGGCGGGCGCGGACGACGCGTACGCCGACGCGCTGGAGCGCTGGCTCGCCCTCGGCGGCGCGGACCTGGACGAACGCGCCGAGCAGGTGAGCGCCGACCTGGGGCTGGCGGTCGACCTGGACCATCCGACGACCGGGTTGTCCGGCGGTCAGGCCGCCCGGGCGGGGCTTGCGTCGTTGCTGCTCAGCCGGTACGACGTGTTCCTGCTGGACGAGCCGACAAACGACCTGGACCTGGCCGGGTTGGAGCGGCTGGAGGAGTTCGTGACCGGGCTGCGGGCCGGCACGGTGCTGGTCAGTCACGACCGGGAGTTCCTGACCCGCACGGTGACCCGGGTGCTGGAGCTGGACCTGCCGCAGCAGCAGGTCAACCACTACGGCGGCGGCTACGCGGCCTACCTGGAGGAGCGCGAGGTGGCGCGGCGGCACGCCCGCGCGGACTTCGAGGAGTACGCCGACACGAAGGCCGGGCTGGAGGCGCGGGCGCGCACCCAGCGGGGCTGGATGGACAAGGGCGTGAAGAACGCCCGCCGCAAGGCCACCGACAACGACAAGATCGGCCGCAAGTTCCGCGCCGAGGCGAGCGAGAAGCAGGCCGCCAAGGCCAAGCAGACCGAACGGCTGATCGAACGGCTCGACGTGGTGGAGGAGCCCCGCAAGGAGTGGGAGCTGCGGATGGAGATCGCCGCCGCGCCCCGCGCCGGCGCCGTCGTGGCCACGCTGCGCAATGCGGTGGTACGCCGTGGCGGCTTCACCCTCGGCCCGGTCGACCTCCAGATCGACTGGGCGGACCGGGTGGCGGTGACCGGGGCGAACGGCTCGGGCAAGTCCACCCTGCTGGCCGCGCTGCTGGGGCGGCTGCCGCTGGACGAGGGCACCGCCTCACTCGGGCCGGGCGTGGTGGTGGGCGAGGTGGACCAGGCGCGCGGGTTGTTCCTCGGCGACGCGCCGCTGATCGACGCGTTCCAGGCGGCCGTACCCCATCTGTCGCCGGCGGACGCGCGGACCCTGCTGGCCAAGTTCGGGCTGCGGGCGGCGCACGTGCCGCGACCGGCGGCGACCCTCTCCCCCGGTGAGCGGACCCGGGCGGCGCTGGCGCTGCTCCAGGGTCGCGGCGTCAACCTGCTGGTGCTCGACGAGCCCACCAACCACCTGGACCTGCCGGCCATCGAGCAGCTCGAGTCGGCGCTGGCCAGCTACCCGGGCACGCTGCTGCTTGTCACCCACGACCGGCGGATGCTGGCGGCGATCGAGACGAACAGGCGCCTGCGGGTCGACGGCGGGCGGATCGCCGAGGATTGATCCGTGCCGGCGGGCCGTCGCGGGGTGAGAATGACGCCATGCTCAAGTGGGAGTACGCCCTGCTGGTCCGCCGCCGTCAGGCGGCGACCAATGACCTGGGCTGGGAGGTCGTCTTCGTCTGGTACGGCCCGGACGGCTCGATGGTCGACGTGACGCCGTACGGCGACACCTCGCTGGCCCACCTCAACCGGGCCGGCGACCAGGGCTGGGAGTTGGTCGCCATGAGCGAGGACCCGTCCCTGCCCGGCAACCACGAACTGCACCGCTACCACCTCAAGCGGCCGAAGCCCGCCGACCCGCCACCCCGGCAGCGGATGCGCGGCGGCCGTCGCACCCTCTCGGGCTGACCCGGCCGTCCGCGGAGGCGGTGGCCCTGTTGAGCGATATACCTGTGAGTCATATTCATGCCCCAGAGGTATGCCGCTCACCACGGTGCCGCCGCCGGCTGCGACACACCTGCGGCGCTGCGCCGGGCCCCGACGGCGGGGTGGACGGGCGGGGCATACCGGGCGCGAATGCGGGTAACGCGCGGCGGGAGGTGGCCCGAATGGTCGCTTTGGCACAGACTCCACCCTCGGCCGACCGGCTGCGGGCGATCGACGAGTTCCTCACGCAGGCGTGGGCGGACCAGGTCCGGCACGACGATCGGCTGCGCGGTCTCGCCGTGGACGTGCGGTTCGACCGGGGGGTCGCCCATCTGAGCGGCGAGGTGGCCGAGCCAGCCGACCTGCGGCTGGTCCGCGACCTGGTGGGGCGGCTGGCCGGGGTGTACGGCGTCTGGTGCCGCGTCGGCGTCGGTGGCCGGGAGCCGGTGGTGGTGGACCTCGGTTGTGGCCCGACCAAGCAGTGGTCGAGCAACCTGGGGCTGGACATCTACCCGGCGCCGGGGGTGGACGCCGTGGCGGACCTGTCCGGCTCGCTGCCGCTGGCCGACAACTCGGTGGACGTCCTGTTCGCGGTGCACATCCTGGAGCACCTGATCGACTTCCTGCCGCTTGTGGACGAGTGCCACCGGGTGCTCCGCCCGGGCGGCGTGCTGCACGTGATGAGCCCCTGGTGGGGGCACGTGAACGCGGTTGCGGACCCGACCCACGTCCGGCTGTTGGACGTGCAGACGTTCAAGGGGATCTGTCAGCTCCGGCCACCCGGCACCCCACGCTGGTATCCGCTGCACGCCGGCTGCGACGGCGCCTCGATCTTCGCTGACCTGACCCCGCTGCCCGCCGACGCCGACCCGGCGCCGAAGTCGCACCTGGCCCGCTTCTTCGACTAGGGGGTCTGGGTGGATTCGCGGAACTCCAGGCGGTAGGGGGCGGACACTTCTCTCGCCGGGGCGGTCCGGTCGCCGTCCAGGCGGTTGGCCAGCAACTCGACGGCCAGCCGGGCGATCTGCGCCTTGTCCGGTGCGACGGTGCTCAGGGTGGGGATCGAGAAGCGGCCGTCCTCGATGTCGTCGAAGCCGACAACCGCCACGTCCTCGGGCACCCGCAGACCGGCCTCGTGCAGCGCCCGCAGGGCACCGAGGGCGAGTGTGTCGTTGAAGCAGAAGACCGCGTCGGGGCGTACGCCGGAGGTGAGCAGGCCGCGCATCGCGGCCGCGCCGTCGGCGCGGTGCCAGGCCGGCGCGGGCGCCACGAGGGCTTCGTCGTAGTCCAGTCCGGCGGCGCGCAGCGCGTCGGCGTAGCCGGCCAGCCGCAGTCGGGCGCTTGCGCCCTCGTCGGTGCGTTGTGAGCCGACGACCGCGATCCGGCGCCGGCCGAGGCCGATGAGATGGCTGGTGATCTCCCGGGCCGCGCCCACGTTGTCGATCACCACGCGGTCGGCCGGGCCGTGGTCGATCCGCTCGCCGAGCAGCACCATGGGCGTGCCGTCGAGGCTGGCCAGGTCCTCCGCGGTGAGGGCCAGCGGGCTGAAGATCAGCCCGTCGATCAGGTGGTCGGTGATGCCGGACGCGACCACCCGTTCCTGCTCGCGTCCGCCGCCGGTCTGGTCGATCAGCACGGTCCAGCCGAAGTCGGCGGCGGCGGTGACGACGTGGCGGGCCAGCTCGGCGAAGTACGGGATGTCCAGTTCCGGTACGGCCAGGGCGATCACGCCGGTGCGGCCCTTGCGCAGGTGCCGGGCGGAGAGGTTGGGCCGGTAGTTGAGTTCGGCGATGGCCTCCTCGACCCGGGCGCGGGTGTCCGGCCGGACGTGGACATAGCCGTTCACCACGTTCGAGACGGTCTTCACCGACACGCCGGCCCGCTCGGCCACGTCCTTGAGCCTGTGCCGCACTTCGCACCCTCCCCGAGGTAACCCAGCGCACCATACCTCTTCGGCAGCCCTTTACAACGTTGCCTACAACGTTGTACAAACGGTGGACACCGGGTGAGCGGTGACTGCGGTCACCCGGCACCGGCACTGACGAAAGGTGGCACCCCTTGCGGACCGCGAAACTGACGATCGACCCGGCCTTCTCGATCGGGCCGGCCGACCGACGTCTCTTCGGCTCCTTCGTCGAGCACATGGGTCGGTGCGTCTACGGCGGCATCTACGAGCCCGGCCACCCCGACGCCGACTCCCGCGGCCTGCGCCGCGACGTGCTGGAGCTGACCCGCGAGCTGGGCGTCTCCGTGGTCCGCTACCCGGGCGGCAACTTCGTCTCCGGCTACCGCTGGGAGGACGGGGTGGGTCCGGCCGGTGACCGGCCGCGCCGGCTCGACCTGGCCTGGAAGACGATCGAGACCAACGCGTTCGGGCTTGACGAGTTCATGACCTGGGCGGCCGAGGCCGGCGTCGAGCCGATGATGGCGGTCAACCTCGGCACCCGCGGCGTGCAGGAGGCGCTGGACCTGCTGGAGTACGCCAACCACCCGGGCGGCACCGAGCTGTCCGACAGGCGCCGCAAGCACGGCGCGGAGGACCCGTACGGGGTGCGGCTGTGGTGCCTGGGCAACGAGATGGACGGCCCGTGGCAGGTCGGCCACAAGACCGCCGACGAGTACGGCCGGCTCGCCGCCGAGACCGCCCGCGCCATGAAGATGATCGACCCGTCGATCAGCCTGGTCGCCTGCGGCAGCTCCAACCGGCGGATGCCCACGTTCGCCGCGTGGGAGGCGACCGTGCTGGAGCACACCTACGAGCACGTCGACTACATCTCGGCGCACACCTACTACGACCCGTCCGACGGTGACCAGGCCAGCATCCTGGCCTCGGCCGTCGACATGGACAACTTCATCACCGAGGTCGTGGCGACCGCCGACCACGTGGCCGCCCGGCAGCGGCACCGGCGCAAGCTGAAGATCTCCTTCGACGAGTGGAACGTCTGGTACGAGTCCCGCCTCCAGGCCGACCTGGACCGGCGCGGCTGGGTCGAGGCCCCGGCCCTCATCGAGGACGACTTCACCGCGGTCGACGCCGTGGTCGTCGGCGACCTGCTGATCACCCTGCTGCGGCACGCCGACCGGGTCGGGGTGGCCGCCCAGGCCCAGCTGGCCAACGTGATCGCGCCGATCCGCACCCGCAACGGTGGTCCGGCCTGGCGGCAGAGCATCTTCCACCCGTTCGCGCTGACCGCCCGGTACGCCCGGGGCACCGTGCTGCGTACCGAGCCGGTGTCGCCGCGCTACGAGACGAAGAAGTACGGGGACGTGCCGGTGCTCGACACCGTCGCAGTGCACGACGAGGAGACCGGCGAGCTGACCGTCTTCGCGGTCAACCGGGACCAGACGGACCTCGCATTGGACATCGACCTGCGCGGCCTGCCTGGACTATCCGGTTGTTCGTTCCAGAGCATCGCCGCCGGGTCGGACCCGTCGGCGACCAACACCGAGGCCGAGCCCGACCGGGTGACGCCCCGGGAACTGCCCACCCCCACCCCCGACGGCCGCCGGT